>JAITIQ010000241.1 GCA_031279425.1 Accumulibacter sp. | reverse complement strand
ATATTGATGAACCCGTGGATATCCTTGCCCAAACCCGGGCACAAGCCGGGGATGGGACCGCCGATATCCGGCGCGGTGAGGAGGATATTCCCTCCCGCGCCGATAAATGCCTCTGCTGCCTGCTACTTCCAGAGATTCGCCATGCCTTGCAGTGACATCCAGCCGGCCCAGGCCGCCACGAGGACCGCGAAGATGCCGAAGACGAGCATCCACGTCGGATGTTCGTAATCGCCGACGATCTTCTTGTTCTTCGCGCCGAGCAGCATGGCGCCCAGGGTCAGCGGCAGGATCAGCCCGTTCAGCGATCCGACGAAGACCAGGATGGTCGCCGGGCGGCCGACGACCACCAGGACCAGGGTGGAGATGATGATGAAGGCCATGATGACCTTCGAATTGTTCCGGTCGATCGTCTTCGACATCGAACGCAGGAAGGACACGCTGGTATAGGCGCAGCCGATGATCGAGGTGAGGGCCGCGCACCACAGCACGACGCCGAAGAACTTGTACCCTATTTCCCCGGCCGCGGCCTGGAACACCGTCGCCGCCGGATTGCTCGGATCGAGCTTGGATCCCAGGGTGGTCACCACGCCCAGCGCCGCGAGGAAGAGGATGATGCGCATGACGCCCGTCACCACGACGCCGGTCACCGCGGAGCGGTTGACGTCGGGCAGATTCTCCTTGCCGACGATGCCGGCATCGAGCAGCCGGTGGCCGCCGGCGAAGGTGATGTAGCCGCCCACGGTGCCGCCGACGATGGTGATGATCGGCAGCATGAGAATGCCGACGTCGTCAGGGACGAAAGACTTGGCGACGTCCTCCCCGACGGGCGGGTTGGAGGCGAACATGGCGTAGATGGTGAGCAGGATCATCAGGCCGCCGAGCACCTGGGCGACCCGGTCCATCACCCGGCCGGCATCCTTCGAGGCGAAAATCACGATCGCGATGGCGGCGGAAATGATCGCGCCCACTTCCGCGCTGAGGCCGAACAGCACGTTGAGGCCCAGTCCCGCGCCACCGACGTTGCCGATGTTGAACGCCAGCCCGCCCATCACGATGAGGATCGCGATGAGATGGCCCAGCCCCGGGAAGACGGCGTTGGCGACGTCCTGCCCGCGCATCTTGCTCACCGCGATGACGCGCCAGACGTTCATCTGCGCGCCGATGTCGATGATGATCGACGCCAGGACGGCGAAACCGAAGCTCGCCAGGAATTTTTCCGTCAGAAAAGCCGTCTGCGTGAGGAAGCCTGGGCCGATGGCCGAGGTCGCCATGATGAAGGCCGCTCCGAGAAGAATCGACCAGTTCGTCTTTTTTGCGCCGGAAGCAATTACAGGTTCAGCCATGTCTCTTCCCTTCAATAAAAGTCAGCTTGGTTGATGAATACATCGTGAATGAATCTTCCGATTCCATTTCCCGATCATTGGCGCAAGTAATGGATCATTGCCGCCTCGAACGAGAAATAGAATGAGGCCCCGCCCCTGCCCAGGAACCGTCTGGCGCGGATCGTTTCGCAAGGCCCCCGCGATGCGCCGGGGAAACCTTTTGGGGAATGCTGATTCGCTATCCGGGCAAAGCCGAAAAAGCGTTTGACTGTCAGAAAGACAAAGTCGGGGGGGGGGGGGGTATTCTCTACATTGCCGCGGGCAGACGGATTTACGCCGCTCGCTTCCCGCCTGGAATGCCCGGCGGGTATCCGCTGCGCGCGCTCGCGAAGACCGTATTCAATGCCGCTGAAACCGGGCCGATACATGGTAATCATCCCTTGGATGAGAAGTGCGCATTGGAAATCCAACGCGATGGCGATCATGAATGATCGATGGAGTCAGCGCTTCCCTAGCGATCGAAAACCTCGCGCAGCGCCGCGCGATCCCGCACGCCGTTGTGCAACAGCAGCGTCAGCAGAATCTTGGCCTTTTGCGGATTGAGGTCGCCCGCCATGATGGCGCCGGCGTCGAAAGTCGTTTTTCCGCCTCCTTCAAAACCATAAACCGGCATCGTTCGCCCGTTCGGCACGCGCGTGGCGATGACTACCGGCACGCCCTGGCCCAGCGCGTATTTCACCGCCTCGAACAGGGAGATGTTCATGTTGCCCATGCCCACCGCCTGCACGACGACGCCTTGCGTGCCGTTGTCCACGGCGTGCCGGATGAACATGCCGTCGGCGCCGGCGTACATCGGGAAAATGTGCACCGTCGGCCAATCGTCGCCCTTGATCGGGAAGTGCATGCGGCGCAGCGGCGCGCGCGAGAAAACGACCCTGTCGTCCCAGACCTCGCCCAGCCAGCCGAAATTCCCGCCCTGGAAGGTCTCGACGTTGCCCGTGTGCGTCTTGGTCACGCTGCGCGCCGCGTTGATCTCATTGTTCATCGCCACCATCACGCCCTTGCCGCGCGCTTCCTGACAGACGGCGATGCGGATGGCGTTGAGCAGGTTGCGCGGGCCGTCGAAATCCGGCGAGGAGGCGTTGCGCTGCGCGCCGATGAGCACCACCGGCTTTTCGGAATCGACCGTCAGATCCAGCCACCAGGCCGTCTCCTCCAGGGTGTCGGTGCCCTGCGCGATAACCACGCCCGCCACCTCGGGCCGGATCAGAGCGTCCGTCACGGCCCGGGTCAGCCTCGCCCACCATTCGTTGGTGATGTAGTTCGCCGACATCCTGGCAAAATTGTTGACTTCGATGCGCGCGTAGCGGCCGGCGTCGGGGACGCTTTGCATCAGATCGTCCCCGGTGATCGCCGGAACGACTCCCCCGGTCGCCGGGTCGATTTTCATCGCGATGGTTCCGCCCGTCGCGATGAACTGGACGACCGGTTTTTCTGGTGAATTTTCCTGCATGGCTTCTCCTTCTCCAGTCCGGTCAGAGATCTTCCGAGCGCAGATCCCACAGCAGATGGAAGGTCGTCACCTTGTCGGAGGCGATCGACAGCTTCTGCGCGACGCGCCCGCCGAGGCTGGCGGCGACGGCCTCGCTCGTCGCCTCGAGGATCAGGAAGGGTTCGATGAAGTTGTTGGCGCCCTTGGTTGGCAGCGGCGTCGATAGTTCGGGATCGGGAGTCAATATCCGCGCGGCGAGAAAACCGGCCTCCTCGCCGATCAGCGCGCCGGTTTCCCCGGCCGCGCGCTGCGCCGTCGGAGAATCGCCGAGCGCGATGAGCGCCAACGCCGAACCGGTTCCCTTGCCGATCACCGGAGTCACGATGGTGACGCGCCGCGTGTTGCCGAACATCCGGCCAAAGTTGGTCATCGACCACTGCGTCTGATTCTCGAATGCCTTGCGGTACGGCGCGCTCAGGAATACACCGACATCGCGCGTCCGATAGAGCGCCAGGTAGCGGCATTTGTCGTCGCTGGCGGCGCGATAGCGCCGCGACCAGATGAATCCCGGGATGCTCGCCCGCTCTTCCATGTGCTCGCGGTCATACCAGCGGTTGAAATCCTCCTCATGCACCGCTTCCACGTTCGTCCAGATGAACAATTCCCCCTGAGCGTCCCGCGTTTGCAGAATATCCACCATGATTTTCTCCTCTCTCTTTTGAATTTCATTCATGAAACACAATGCCATGCATCTCTTCCCCACCCGACTGCGGTTTTCAGGTTTCGCCTGAAACTGGATTGCGTAATGACCACTACGTAATTCCCCTTCCATGTCGGCACGGCGACTTTTTCCCGTCCTCGCTCGGGCTGCGCGCCCTGACGATCCGGATCATTGCCGCATCCAATATGGAACTGGAATGATTCTCCCTGTGTAAGCTCCCGTAAGTTCCCTTTCGACTCGTTGGATCGCCCGAAGCTTCGGAGCGATGCGACAGATCAAGCAAACGCCATGCCACGATCCATACAGAGGGCTTCGCGGGATATCCATCCAGAAACGCACCAATATTATGCGTCACAATACACGAAAGCCCCGTTTTGGTGCATTATTTTTCGTCCAATTCCGGAATCGCCACCAGGGCATAACCCGCCTGGGTCAGCCCATCGCGCAGGGCCTGCGCCGTCGCCACCGCCTCGGCGCCGTCGCCGTGCACGCAGATGCTGTCCGGCTTGACCGGGATGCGCTTGCCGTTGACCGACACCAGCGCCTGCTCCTCGACCATGCGCAGGACATGCGCGAGGCTCGCCTCGGCGCCGTGGATCATCGCATTGGGCTGGGCGCGCGGCACCAAGTTGCCGTCGTCCAGGTAGGCCCGGTCGGCGAAGATTTCCTCGACGACCGGCAATCCCCGTTCCCGCGCCGCCTGCACCGAAAGCGAAGCCGCCGCCGCGAGCAGGATCAGTTGCGGGTCGACGCGCTGCACGGCGCGCGCGATCACCTCCGCCACCTTGCGCTCGGTGCCCGCGAGGTTGTAGAGCGCGCCGTGCGCCTTGACGTGCGTGAGACGCGCGCCCTGCGCCCGGCAGCAGGCTTGCAGCGCGCCGATCTGGCAGATCAGCATGGCTTCGAGTTCGTCCGCCGCGACGTCCATCCGCCGCCGGCCGAAGCCCTGCAGGTCCGGGTAGCCCGGATGCGCGCCGACGCTCACTCCGTTGTCCCTGGCCAGCGCCACGGTCTTCATCATCACCGCCGGGTCGCCGGCATGATAGCCGCAGGCCACGTTGGCCGAATTGACGATGCGCAGCATCGCCGCGTCGCTGCCCATTTTCCACGGGCCGAAACTCTCGCCCAGATCCGAGTTGAGATTCAAGCGCCGAGTCATCACGCCCTCCTTTGTTATTGGAAACGCAATTTAATCACAGGCACGGAGTTTTTTCGATTTTCCCGTGCCTCCGCGGCGGACGGTTCCGCCTCATTCCCCCTGACACCACCCATCCGCGAACAGCGGCCCGCCGGCCCGCCAATCCACGTTGACTTCCGCGTCCGGCGGGCCGAGGACGACGCCGTAGGCCCACCACTTCCAGCGCGTCTCCAGCGCCTGCAAGGCTTGCCGCGCTCCTTTCGCATCGACCGCCTGGAAGCGGATCGCCTGTCCCGGCCGAAGCTGCGCCAGGCGCGGCAGATCGGCGGTGATCACCGTGGCGACCTTCGGATAGCCGCCCGCCGTCTGGCAGTCGGCCAGGAGGACGATCGGCTGTCCATTGCCCGGCACCTGGATCGCGCCCGGCACCGTGCCGTCGGAAACGATGTCGGCCGAGGCCGGCGTCAAGTGCACAAGCGCCGGGCCTTCGAGACGCATGCCCATGCGGTCGCTTTCCTTCGTCACCCGGTATTCGCCGCCCAAAAGATCAGCGATCGCCTCGGGCTTGAAGTGGTCGTCCTGCGGCCCGAGCAGGACGCGGATCGGCCCTTCCTCGTGCCGCCAGGGATCGGCGGAATACTCGTGACTTCCCCGCCGCGGCAGGGCCGCGCACGGAATCGAGAGGCCCGGCGCGATGGGTTCGCCGATCTCGGCGCGGCGATAGACCGAACGGCTGCCGAGCTGCACGGGCGTGGCGAAACCTCCCGAAACCGCCACGTAGGCGGCGCCGCCGGAGACGAAACCGACGGAGAGCGCATCGCCCGGATCGAGGGAGACGCTTTGCCACGGCGGGACTTCGCGCTCCTCGCCGCCGGCGCGCGTCAGCGTCGCCGACAGATCCCCGGCCAGCGCGAAGCGCGCGCGCCCCTCGCGGACGGTCAGCGTCGGCCCGGCGCCGCGCACCTCGATGCACGCGCGCTCCGCCGCGCATTGGGCCGGATTGCCGGCCAGCGCGTTGGCGCAGCGGGCGAGCAGCGGGTCCACGCAGCCCGAGACGGCGATGCCCATGTGCCGGTAGCCGAAGCGCCCGAGATCCTGGAAGCTGTTGCCCAGTCCGGGGTCGCTCACTTCGATCAGGCCGTTCATGATGGGTTTCCCCCGGCGAGCAGGCTCTCGCGCGCCAGGCGGCCGGCCTGGGCGGCGGCTTCCAGTTCCGCGAATTCGCCGCTTCCGACGGCGCGCCAGTTCACCCGATCGCCCGAGGCGAGCAGCGACGGCGCCTCGTCACGGGCCGAGAAGAGCGGAACCGGCGTGCGCCCGAGCAGGCGCCAGCCGCCGGGACTCTCCCACGGGTAGATCGCGCACATCGACCCGGCGACCGCCAGCGAACGCGCCGGAACGGCCTTGCGCGGCGATTTCAGGCGCGGCATCTCGAGCGCCTCCGGCAGCCCGCCCATGTAGGGGAAGCCCGGCATGAAGGCGATCATGTACACCTGGAAGCTCGTGCCGAGCAGGAGTTCGATCACCGCCTCGCGCGAGAGTCCCCTGGCCTGCGCCACGTCGTCGAGGTCGGGCGCGAAATCGGCCTCGAAGCAGACCGGCAGATGCCAGTGCCGTCCTTCGCGCCGCACCGCGCCGGTCGTCCGCGCCAGGGCAAGCAGGGCTTCACCCAGGCGCTCGCCGTCGCACGCGCGCGGATCGTAGCAGACGGTCAGCGAACGGAAGGTCGGCATCAGGTCGACGATGCCGGCGAACGGCTCTTCCCGGCGGACTCTTTCCACGGCTTCGAGCAGGCCCAGCACCCGGCCGTGCAGGACCGGGTCGATGCGCGCGCCGAACTCGACGGTCCAGGCCGCGTCGCCGAACGGGAGAAGGCGGGGCTCCTCCATCTTCAGCCCAGCGACAGGTCGCTGTTGAGAATGTCGGTGATCAGCATGTAGCCCGGCGCGTGCGTGATGCAGAACTCGGGCGACATGGACATCACCACCGACTGCGGGGTCACGCCGCAGGCCCAGAACACGGGAATTTCACCCGGCAGGATGTCGACCGCCTCGCCGAAGTCCGGCTTCATGATGTCGGCGATGCCGATCAGCGACGGGTCGCCCAGATGCACCGGCGCGCCGTGCACCCTTGGTACGCGCGAGGTGATCTGCACGGCGCGGATCGCGTCGGCCGGCGTCATCGGCCGCATCGAGACGACCATCGGCCCGTGGAACGGCCCCGCCGGAATCGTCTCGATGTTGGTCCGGTACATGGCCACGTTCTTGCCCTCCTTCACGTGGCGCAGTTCGATGCCGGCGTCGATCAGCGCGTGTTCGAAGGAGAACGAGCAGCCGAGCAGGAAGCTCACCAGGTCGTCGCGCCAGAAATTCCTGATGTCGGTGACTTCCTCGACCAGCTTGCCGTCGCGCCAGACGCGATAGAGCGGGATGTCGGTGCGGATGTCGATGTCCTCGCCGAGCGTCGGCAGGTAGGGGTCGCCGGTTTCCGAGACGGCCAGGAGCGGGCAGGGTTTCGGGTTGCGCTGGCAGAAGCGCAGGAAATCGGCCGCCAG
>JAITIQ010000205.1 GCA_031279425.1 Accumulibacter sp. | reverse complement strand
AGCCGGATCCTGGACGCCGACTTCGCGGCCGAAACCGCCGCCCTGACGCGCGCGCAGATCCTGCAACAGGCCGGCGTGGCGATGGTCTCGCAGGCCAACTCCGTTCCGCAGAACGTCCTCTCCCTCCTGCGCTGAGCAAGGGACCGCAACCCGGCGCGAGCGCTTCCGAGGCGCCGGGTTGCACGCGGCCGGAGAAGGAAGGCATCATGCACATTCGTTTCAATCCACGTCCGGCAGGGCTGGACGGCATCAAGGCGCGCAGGAGGCTGGCCCTCCGGCGCGCGTGATTACTCCCTAGAGGGGAGGTTCCCACCGGAGTCGGTTTTCGATGAACATCAACGAAGTTGCCAACCATGCCGCGCTGATGTTTCCGCAGCGGTCGCCGATGAATTCCGCGTCCGATCGACAGACGGACCCCGAGACGGGCCGCGTGCGCGACACGGCGCCGGCGCCGATCGTTCAGACGCAGGAGGCGCAATCCGCCCTGAGCGAAGATCCCTCCGCTGGTCGGGGCGGAATCGAGGAACTCCAGACGGCCGTGGAAAAAATCCAGGAATTCATCCGCAAGACGGCCAGCGACATCAAGTTCTCGATCGACGAGGATTCCGGGCGTACCGTGGTCAAGGTGATCGACCGCGAGACGCAGGAAATCATCCGGCAGATTCCGTCGCAGGAAATGCTCGATCTGGCGCAGGCGCTGGACAAACTGCAGGGCCTGCTGATCCGGCAGGAAGCCTGAAGACCCGAAGCAAAGGAGCGAAATCATGGCGATAGCATCTTCTGGCATCATTTCCGGGCTGGACGTCAGCAGCCTGATCAAGGCCTCGATGGTGTACGAGCGGCTCCCGCTCGAACGCCTGCAGAAGCAGCTTTCCACGACGGAAAGCAAGATTTCGGCGATGGGCCAGATCAAGAGCGCCATCGGCAGCCTGCAGGAGGCGGCGAAGGCCATCTCGAACAGCGAGGATCTCTACTCCTACAAGGCTTCGCTGTCCAACACCGACGTCGCCACGGTGAGCACCAGCGGCAAGGCCACGGCCGGTTCGTACCAAGTGGAAGTCGGGCAACTGGCGACGAGCCACAAATTGATCTCGGCGGCCGGCATCAGCGTTTCGGAGGCCGAAACGCTGACGGTCCAGGTCGGCGGCGGCGCGGCAAAAGACGTGAGCATCAAGGCCAACGCCTCGCTGTCCGATGTCGCCAAGGCGATCAACGATGCCGACGCGGGCGTCTCGGCGACGGTGGTCAACCGACAACTCGTGCTCACCGGCAAGGAAACGGGCGCGGCCAACCAGATCAGTATTACGTCGACGAAGGCCAGTAGTGGCCTCAACAGCAGCAGCATGACGGGAACCGCGGCGCAGGACGCCGAGCTCACGATCGATGGCATCGCCATCCAGAGCGCGTCCAACACGATCACCGACGCGGTGACCGGCGTCGACCTGACGCTGAAGGCGGAGACCGAGGCCGGCAAACCGATCCAGCTCACCATCAGCAACGACCCCGCCGACTTCGAAAGCAAGCTGAAGACCTTCGTCGACGCCTACAACAAGGCGCGCGACACGATGAAGAATCTCTCCTCGTACGATGCCACCAACAAGAGCGCCGCCGCGCTCAACGGCGACGGCGCGGTGAGCAGCGCCCTGGATCAGTTGCGCGGCCTGCTGTCGAAAGTCCCGGAGGGTCTCGACCAAAACGATCCGTCCTCGTTCCTGGCAAACCTCGGCGTCGAGACTTCCAGCGCCGGCGTGTTGAGCGTCAATACGAGCCGGTTCCAGTCGGCGATGGACACCGATTTCGCGTCGGTGGCCAAATCCATCGCCGCCTACGGTTCCGCCTTCGACGCGCTGACCACCCAGATGAACGCCAGCGACGGCCTGATCGCCAACCGGCTGGACGGACTCAACGCGACCACCAGCCGTCTCAACGACGGCATCAGCGCCCAGGAAAGGCGCCTGGAAATCGTGCAGGCGCGCTACGAAAAACAGTACGTCGACCTGGAAACCCTGCTATCATCGCTGACTACCACCAGCAATTATCTGACCCAGCAGCTGGCTTCGCTGAGCAAGCTGTCGTCCGGGTGATCGAGAAACCAGGAAGGCGCTCGACATGTTTGGAAACAAACTCGATCCGCTCGATGCCTACGGCGAAGTGGGCATCGGGACGGCCGTCTCCACGGCCAGCCCGCATCAACTGATCGTGCTTCTTTTCGAAGGCGCCCGGCAGGCGGTCGTCGTGGCCCGTTCCGGAATCGAGTCCGGCGACATCCCCAGGAAGGGCGCCGCCATCACCAAGGCCATCGACATCATCCTCAACGGTCTGCGCGCCAGCCTCAATCTGGAAGAGGGCGGCAATCTGGCGCAGAACCTTTATGCGCTCTACGACTACATGGCCCGGCGGCTGCTGCACGCCAACCTGCACAACGACAAGGCGGCGCTCGACGAGGTGCTGAACCTGCTCACCGAGATTCACGGCGCGTGGGTGCAGATCGGCGACGCGAAGCAGGGCGAGCCCGCCGAAGATCCGGCGCGCTGAGCATGGAGGCCGCGCTGGTTTTGCTCGACCGCGTCGCCGAGGCGCACCACCGCATGGACGCCATGGCCGAGGCCCTGGACTGGGACGGCATCATCGGGGAATGGCAGGAGGTCTACCCGCGGATCGTCGAACTGAGGCAGCTTCCCCTGGATCGTCTGGGGGAAGTGCCGCGCGCCCGGGCGGCCCGGCGGATCGCCGAACTGATCGAGCTCCAGGAACGAATCTCGGCGCGGATCACCCCCTGGATGGAGCAGGCACAGCCTCTGCTCGAAGTCTTTCGGAAATATCCGGTTTCCGCTTCCGGCGATAGAGGACCATCCGTTTGAGGCGGATCGGTTTCACGGCGCCCCGCTTCGTGAAACCGATCCGCCTCCCGGATCAGCATGATTCCTCCCGACCTTGCCAGCCGCCTTGCCACCCAGGAGGTGTCGCTGCGGCCGGTCGCCCCGGTCCAGGAAATCAGCGACAAACTCTCCGATTTCACCGTCGGCCAGCGGCTGATGGCGGAAATCCAGGCCTTGCTGCCGAACGGAACGTATCGCGCGCTGGTCAATCAGCGCAACATCACGCTCGCCCTGCCTTTTTCCGCCAGGAGCGGCGATTCGCTGGAGCTCGAAGTCACCGAATCGGACGGCAGGCTGGCCCTGGCCGTCGTTGCGCACAGGGATGGCGCTGGCAAGGAATCCGTTTCGGCGACGCTCTCGCGGGCCGGGCAACTGATCGGCAAGCTCTTGTCCGGAGCGGATGATGGGAACGAAGGCAAGGCTCTGCCGCTCAACGGCAATCGTCCGATCGCCGGAACGCCGCCGGGCAGCGCGCAGGATCTCTTGCCGCTTTTGAAGCAGGCCATCGGGCGCAGCGGCATGTTCTACGAATCGCACCAGGCGGAATGGGTCGAAGGACGTTTTACCAAAATGGAGTTGCTGCAGGAACCGCAGGGAAAACTCTCGACATCAGCCGCGCCCGGCGCCGAGATGGCCGCGAATTCCGCTTCGACCACGCGAACGGCCGCGCCCGGTGCCGAGATGGCCGCGAATTCCGCTTCGACCGCGCGAACGGCCGCGTCCGCCGACCCGCAGCAGGCTGGCCAAGCCACCCAGACGGTCCTCCAGAAAGCCGCGGGGGAAGCCAATCCGCAGGCGGGTCAGATGGTGGCGCCGCAGACCCAGGGAATCGTGCACCAGCAACTGGAAGCGCTGGCCAATCAAACCTTCGTCTGGCAAGGCCAGATTTGGCCCGGCCAGGACATGCGCTGGGAAATCGAGGAAGACGGACACGGTTCCCAGGAAGAAGACGACGACGCGGCCCAGGGTTGGCGCACCCGCCTCGATCTTTCGTTCCCCGAACTGGGCGGCATCAGCGCCAAGCTCCAGTTGCACGGCAGCCAGGTCTCGCTGGCGCTCTACGTAGACAACGAAAGCTCGCTCGGCCTCATGCGCTCGGATGCCGGGACGCTGCGCCAGCGCCTGGAAGATGCTGGACTCACCCTGGCGTCGCTGGGCATGGCGCTTCCCTCGGAAGCTCCATGAAACCCGGTCCCGAGCCGATGAGGAACGCGGTCGCGCTGGCCTACTCGGAAAGCGACGCCGCACCGCGCGTCGTGGCCAAGGGGCGCGGCATTCTGGCCGAACAGATCATTTCCCGCGCCCGGGATGCCGGCGTATACGTTCACGAATCCCCGGAACTCGTCTCGCTGCTCATGCAAATCGATCTGGACCAGCGCATCCCGCCGCAGCTGTACGTCGCCGTCGCCGAACTGCTGGCCTGGCTCTATCGCCTGGAAAGCGGGCAGTCCGCGGGCAATCCGCCGGTGTTCGCGCCGGCGCCGGAGGATGGAGGACGGCCGGTTTGAACCTCATGCGGGGGCCATCGCGCGGCAAGGAAAGACGCGAATGGTACGCGAACCCCCGGCTCGCATGGGGGCGGAACGATCACGAAGCTGCCGCCCTCGTTCCTCCGGCGAGCAGTCGTGGCATATTCGCTGCGCGCCTGATAGACTCGCATCCGGCCTTGTACCGGAGCCGCAAATGGTAATGAACGACGTACTTCCGAAGTTCGAGCTCGAGCAGACGGAAGTCTATAGTCAGTATCTCCTGTATTCGAAAGTGGAAATTTTTGCGGTCTTGCGTTCGATCATTCAGAAGGGAACGCTGATTACGGTTCATTTCGACCAGGGACGTTCCTTTTTCCTGACGTCGATGGTGGCCTTGCTGCCGGATGACCGCGAGATCATTCTCGACGTCGGGAGCAACAAGGAGATGAACGACCGGGCGGAGAGAGCCAGCAAATTGATTTTCACGACGGTCGTCGACAGAGTGAAGGTCCAATTCCTCCTGGAAAATCTGCGGCGCGCGGACTACCAGGGGCGCCAGGCATTTGCCGGCGACGTTCCGGACAAGCTGCTGCGCCTGCAGCGCCGCGAATTTTTCCGCTTATCCACGCCCGTGGTGCATCCGATTCGGCTGACCACGACGCTCGGAGCGGACAGGCGCGCCATCAATATCGCCCTGCTGGACATCAGCGGCGGAGGCGTCGGGCTGATGGTGCCGCTCGAGGTGGCCGGTCTGCTGGAAAAAGGGCAGCTGCTGGAGGACTGCAAAATCATGCTGCCGGGCGAGGGTCTGCTGGTTTCCGATCTGTGCGTCCGCAACCTGTTCGACGTCACCACTCGCGGCGGCGCGCGCTACATGCGCGTCGGCTGTGAATTCCTCAGCCTGTCCACCGCCAGGCTGTCGGCTGTGCAACGCTATATCATCCAGGCCGAAAGGGAACGGAAAGCGCGCCTCGACGGGCTTGCGTGACAGCTTCCACGCGGTTCCCGCGCCAGCCGGGATCACACCTGCATATTCATCACGTCGTTGTACGCGCTCACCAGCCGGTTGCGCACCTGCACCATTTCCTGGAACGACAGGCTGGCCTTCTGCAGGGAAATCATGACCTCGTGCAGATTGGCATTGCCGTCGCCGGCGGCAAATTTTGCCGCCATGTCTTCCGCCTGCTGCTGGGTCTGATTGACCTGTTCGATCGTGTTCTTCAAAACCTGGGCGAAGTCGACGCCGCCCGACACCGCCCGCGGCTCGCTCGCCTTGCCGCCCGCCTGCGCCGCCGTAGCCCGCAACACGCTCAACATCTGATCGAGACCCTGGGTATCCATCGACTTCTCCTGACTGTTTCGCCCCGAGTATACGCAAAAATTGCGCCAGGGGAAAAGCATTCATCGCATGGCACGGTCTCTGAAAGCAAACTCGGCGGCCCGCTGCAAGACCTTGAGCAATCGGCTGGGCGCCACCGCGCAATGGCGCGTCAGTTCGTTTTCGCGGACGCGCTCCTCGATCCGGTCGCCCAGCCAACCTTCTGCCAGACGGTAATGGAGGGATCGTCCCCTGCCGTCATCGCTCCGCGGCTCAATTCCTCGCGCCCGGGGCGCCATCCATGGCTTGCGGACTTATCCGAAATGGGGCATACGGCAGGAAACCTGCTTCCCGGACAGCGGGGCGGTAGAATCATCTCCTTCTCGTCTCCGTTCCAGACACGATCATGGGCGATCCGCACGATTCCATCTGCTTGTCCGAAGCGGAACCACACTCGTGCATCGCGGGCCGGCAGCGAGGTTCGACAACCCGGAGGACGGCATCGCTCCGTCCCGCGTGCCTGCGGAGGCACCGATTTTCCCGAAGGAGATGAAATGGAAACGATCCATGCTCCGATCGCCAGGGAGCTCACCGAGGCGCGCCGCGTTCTCTTTGTCACCGGAGCGGGAATATCCGCCGATTCCGGCCTGCCGACCTATCGCGGCGTCGGCGGTCTGTACAACGACGGGGTGACCGAGGACGGCCTGTCCATCGAGGACGCGCTGTCCGGCGATTGCATGGTGATCCACCCGGAAATCACCTGGAAATATCTGGCGCAGATCGAGCGCAACTGCCGTGGCGCGCAGCCCAACGCGGCGCATCTGACGATCGCCGCGCTGGAGGAAAAGCATGAGGTGGTGGTATTGACGCAGAACATCGACGGCCTGCATCTGCGCTCCGGCAGCTCCAACGTGATCGAAATCCATGGCACGCTGGACGAGCGTTATTGCGCGCATTGCGGCGCGCAAGCCGATGCCGGCGACCCCGCCGTGCCGCCGCGCTGCGTTCCATGCGGCAGGATCGTGCGTCCGAGAGTGGTGCTGTTCGGAGAAATGCTGCCGGGCGAAGCGCTCGACCGCCTGTACCGAGAGATGGCGCGCGGGTTCGACATGGTTTTCGTCATCGGCACGACCGCCGTGTTTCCGTACATCGCCGAGCCGGTGGCGCGGGCGGTGCGCGACGGCGTGCCGACGGTCGAGATCAATCCGGCGCGGACGCATCTCTCCGCGCGGGTGCGCCATCAAATTCCCGAACGCGCCGCGTCGGCCCTGCCGGAAATCGCGAGGCTCGCCGCCGGAACGGCGTAATCATGGCAAAACGATTTCCCTTGCGTCCGAAACATCCCGAACGCATTTGCTGGGGATGCGACAGGTATTGTCCGGCGGATGCAATGGGCTGCGGCAACGGCTCCGAGCGCACGCCGCATCCGCTCGAACTGCTCGGCGAGGACTGGTATGTGTGGGGTGATTGGGGAATCAGTGCGCCGCCCGGGGAGAGGCGGGCCAAGATCAGTCAGGCCTGACTGGGCTTATCCTTTCGTTTCAGTCGACCGATCCGCACTTTTCAGCCGATTGGCCAGCGCTTTCCTGCACCATCTGGCGCTCGCGACGCACAATTCGGGAAACATGATGAGAAAGGTGACGACAGCCATGATGTTCAACGGGGTGGCGTGCATGATGCTTTTCCTTTTGGGCCTGTGATCGTTTTCGAACTGGCAAGTCTAGTGGAGCAGCCACATGGCGTGTGTCACGTTCTTGAGTGGGTTTCGTGCCCGTCTGTAACGCTTTTGAGGGACACGATCGAATCGCTGACCGAGCGCGAAATCCGCGAGCTGATCGTCGACGGGCCTCGAACCACGAAACGCCGATCGGCTGAGCATCAGCCATCGCGCGGCGCGGGTCTGCCGCGGCCACGTCATGCGGAAGATGCGGATGGCGACGCTCGCGGAGCTGATCGTGGCCTGCCGTGAAAATTCTGGCGTTCGCTCATGGGCATTTTTGCTATGATTGTTTCGTATGGCTTCCAGAGTAGGGGATTTCGCACACGGTAAAGCGTGGTTTCCGATTTTTCGCACGGCGTTCCAGTGAGCATGCCTGACAAATGCCCTCAAACCATGGATGTTTGCGCGCTCGCTTCCTGGAACGGAACTCGTGGAGCCATATGTAACGCCGCATGAGTCGTTGGTTGTGGTTCTTGACTTTTCGTGTAACTTTTGTCTAAGGAGCAGGAAATGAGAAAATTGAAGCTGGTTCTGGGTTGTCTGGCGGCGCTGTCCATCGCGCTTCCCGCGCCGGCATCCTTGGCGGCCTTGAGCAAGGAAGAGCGCAGCAAGTATTTCATCACCGTGTTGACCGGCCCTTCCAGCGGGATTTATTTCCCCATCGGCGGCGCGTTCTCGAGTTTCATCGGCTCGCTCGGCTACAAGACCTCGGCCACGGCCACCGGCGCCACGGCCGAGAACATCAACGCGCTCAACACCGGACAGGGCGAAATGGCCATCGCCATGTCGGACGCCGTGATCCAGGCCGTGGAAAGTTTCGGCGCCTACGAGGGCAAGCCCAAGGCAACCAACCTGCGCGCCATGATGGGTTTGTGGCCGAACGTCTGCCAGATCGTCACCACCGAAAAAACCGGGATCAAATCCTTTGCCGACCTCAAGGGCAAACGCATCGGCGTGGGCGCGCCCAATTCCGGCGTCGAGCTCAACGCGCGCATGATGTTCGAAGCGCACGGCATGACCTACAAGGACGTCAAGGTCGATTACCTCAACTATGGCGAGGCCATCGACCAGATGAAGAACGGTCTGGTCGACGCGGCTTTCGTCACTTCCGGCCTGGGCAACGCGACCATCCGCGAGCTGGGCGTGACCGAGAAGGTCGCCTTCGTGCCCGTCGAAGGCGAGGGCTTGAAAAAGCTGATCGAAAAGTATCCCTTCTACATCGAAACGACCATCCCCGCCGCGGTCTACGGCGCGGCGAAGGACACCACCACCGCCGCGGTGATGAACATCATGCTTGTCGATGTGAAACTGCCGGATGAGGTGGTCGTCGATCTGCTGGAAAACATCTATTCTCCGGCGGGGCTTGCGGCGATCGGCGCTTCCCACGCCACGGCCAAGAAGGAGATCACGACCGATACCGCCCTGCGTGGCATCGTCGGAACTTCCGTTCCTTTCCACAACGGCGCGGTGAAGTATTACAAGGGCAAAGGAGCGCTGAAGTAATTGTCGCCAATCGCCGGTATTGCGTTGACCTCGTATTTCGGTGCCATGCGCACTGCCCGCGGCCTGTCTTCGGGCAGCCCCGGGATTCATGAACGGGATCGCGGCGTCCGGCGAGCTGGAAAGTGGATGGCGATCGGCATGGGAGGCGCTTGCGTCTCCCGTGCCGTTGCCGTCTTGGTGGCCGTCCTGTCGTTTCTCGCCGGCCCCTTGCCGTTGCGCGCCTCGGAAGAGATCGTGCTCCGCATCTACGACTGGAAGACCGGCGCCATCCATGCCGAAGCTCCGGCAAAGGTGGGAAGCCGGCTTTTTTTCGGCTGGATTCATTCCCTGGAAAAGATTCCCTGGAATGAATACTTTCACGTGGATTCCGTGGATTCCAAATACCCATTGATCCTTGACGCCATCACTTTTCCAGCCTTCGGCGCGGGGATTCCAGAAAACAAGGGCCGTGTCTGCTATGTGAAGGACGGGCTGATCCATATGGAAGAGATCGGGCAGGTATTCGAGGAACTCCACTGGCTCAACTCGCATACGGCCACCCGCGACATCGCGCTCGACGGCGCGCTGGTCGCCCGGGGCGCCGAACTTCCGCAACATGCGCGCTTGCGCTTGATCATTGAAAAGAAGTGAGGAAATCATGAGCGAAAAAGATGCGCATAGGCTCCCGCCTCCCGGAACGAACGCCGAACCGGACGATACCGCCATTACCCGGGCGATGGCGGGAGTGCTGACCGAGGAGCAGCAGAAACTCATCGAGAGTTTCGACAAGGAATCCAGCGTCCGCAAGCTGAGTCAAGGTGTCGTATCCAGGATGTTCTATTGGGCCTGCATCGCCGTGACGCTGTACCACTTCATCACCTCGCTCATCGGCCCCCCGGTGGTGCTGGTGCACCGTTCGCTGCACGTGGCCATGATGCTCGCGCTGGGTTTCGTCCTGTACCCCTTCTGGAAGAAGAGCGACTACAAGCGGGTGTCCTGGTGCGACTGGGCGCTGATCGCCCTCTCCATCGCCGTGCCCTTGTACGTCTGGATCGATTTTCTCGGCGTGGTGGAACGGGCGGGCATGCCCAACACCAACGACCTGATCGTCGCCACCGTCCTGACCGTGCTGGTGCTGGAAGGCTCGCGCCGCATGACCGGCTGGGCCCTGCCCATCCTGAGCCTGGTTTTCATCGCCTACGGGCTGTTCGGCCGCGACATGCCCGGCATGTTCGCGCACCGGGGTTACACCTGGCCGCAGCTTTCCAATCACTTCTTCGCCAACACCGAGGGCATCTACGGCACCTCGGTGGGCGTCGCGGCCAGCTACATCTTCCTGTTCATCCTTTTCGGCACGGTCATGTCCAAGTCCGGCATGGGCGCCTTCTTCAACGACCTGGCCATGGCGCTGGCCGGGCATACCAAGGGCGGCCCCGCCAAGGTGTCGGTCGTCTCGTCGGCCCTGCTCGGCTCGATCAACGGGTCGGCCGTGGCCAACGTGGTGACCACCGGCGCCTTCACCATCCCCCTGATGAAGAAAACCGGCTATTCCAAGGAATTTTCCGGCGCGGTGGAAGCCTGCTCGTCGGTGGGCGGCCAGGCGCTGCCGCCGGTCATGGGCGCCGCCGCCTTCATCATGGCGGAAATCCTCGGCGTATCCTATTCCGCCATCATCATCCACGCGGCCATCCCGGCTTTGCTCTATTATCTGGGGGTCCTGATCCAGGTCCATCTGCGCGCGGGGAAGCTGGGGCTCGTCGGCCTGCCCAGGGAGCGGCTCCCCCAGGTCAAGGTCGTCTTGAAGGACAAGGGCCATCTGCTCATTCCCATTTTCCTGCTGCTCTACCTGCTGCTTTTCTCCGGCACCACGGTCGTTTTTTCCGCCGTCATCGCCATCGTGACCACGATCATCGTCGCCTGTCTGAAAAAAAGCACCCGAATGAGTGTCAAGGACATCTGCGACGCCTTCGCCGACGGCGCCAGGCAGACCGTTCCGGTGGCCATGGCCTGCGCCTGCGTGGGCATCATCATCGGCGTGATCTCCAAGACCGGCTTCGGCCTGACCATGGCCGGCACCATCATCGCGCTGGGCCATCAGAGCCTCTTGTTCACGCTGTTCTTCAGCATGATCACCTGCATGATCCTGGGTATGGGCGTGCCTTCGATTCCGGCCTACATCATCACCGCGACCATCGCGGCGCCCGCTCTGGCCAAACTGGGCATCCCGGAAATGGCGGCGCACCTGTTCGCCTTCTATTACGCCATGTTCGCCAACCTGACCCCGCCCGTGGCGCTGGCTGCCTTCGCCGCCGCGGGCGTCTCCGGCGGCGATCCCATGAAAACGGGATACGCCGCGGTGAAACTGGCGCTCGCCGGATTCATCGTGCCTTTCATGTTCGTCTATTCGCCCGAGATCATGCTGATCGACACCACCTTGTTCGATGGCATCCGCGTCGTCACCGGCGCCTGTCTGGGTGTGCTCCTGATCAGCGTGGCCGTCGAGGGCTACCTGTTCACCAGGATGCCCTGGCTGCTGCGGATCGTGGCCATGAGCGGCGCTTTTTGCCTCATCGACGGCGGCTTGTATTCGGACATGCTGGGTCTGACGGGGCTCATCGTGGTCGTCGGCGCGCAGTATTTCATCGCCAGGAAGGAGAGGCAGCGGACTGTCGCCACGCCGTAAACGTTTTCCTTGCGCCCAAAAAGCGGCGGCGCATTTCCGGCCGCCGTTCTGTTTTCGGGCAAGGCTCCCTCCGATGGATCGCGGCTGAGATGGCGCTTTCGGATTGTGGTTTAATTTCGTCCCATGATCGCCTCCTCTCATCCCGTTCCCGATCGGGATAGCCATTTCCCCCTGCGCACGATCGCGCTGATCGGCAAGTATCAAAGTCGCGAAATCGCCGAATCCCTGTCCATGCTGGCAAGGAACCTCCATGACCGCGGGGTGGAAGTGCTGGTCGAGGAGGCCACGGCGAGCCTTTCCGTGAACTGCTCTGATGGGAAGGCCGAGGCGCGGGTCTGGATACGCTGCGGCTACGCCGAGATCGGCGCGCGGGCCGATGCGGCGATCGTGCTGGGCGGCGACGGGACGATGCTCAACGCGGCGCGCAATCTGGCGCGCCACGGTGTGCCGCTGGTAGGCGTCAACCAGGGGCGCTTGGGATTCATGACCGACGTCGCCCAGGCGGACATGTTGACCTGCGTGGATGATTTGCTGGCCGGCCGGTTCACGGTCGAGAACCGGATGCTGCTCTCCGGCGAGATCGTGCGCGACGACCGGGTCGTCGCCGCCAACCTGGCGCTCAACGAAGTCGTGGTCGACAAGGGCGCCATGGGCCGCCTGATCGATTTCGATCTGTACGTCGACGGCGAATTCCTCTACAACCTGCGCTCGGACGGAGTGATCGTGTCGACGCCGACCGGCTCGACGGCCTATTCGCTTTCCGCCAACGGTCCCATCATGCATCCGCGCGTCGCCGGCATCGCCCTGGTGCCGCTCTGCCCGCATTCGCTGACCAATCGGCCGGTGCTGGTCGGCGACCACAGCGCGATCGAAATCCGCATCGCGCGCGCGGACGATTCCAGGGCGCACTTCGACGGGCAGTTCACTTTCGACATGAAGCCGGGTGACGCCATGCGCATCCGGCGTTCCGAGGATTCGGTGCGTTTCCTGCACCCGCCCGGCTACAGCTATTTCGCCATGCTGCGCCAGAAGCTGCACTGGAGCCGGCCGGCGGTCCGCTGACATGCTCAAATCCCTGACCATTCGCGATTTCGTCCTGGTCGACCGGCTGGAACTCGAGTTTTGCGCCGGATTCGGCGCGCTGACCGGGGAGACCGGCGCGGGCAAATCGATCCTCGTCGATGCGCTGGCTTTCGTGTTGGGGGAGCGCGCCGACGGAGGAATGATTCGCGCGGGCGCCGAGCGTGCCGAGGTGTCGGCCGAGTTCGCGCCGGACGCCTCCCGCGTCGCCGACGTTTCCGCCTGGCTGCTCGAGAACGGCTTCGAGGACGGCGGCGAACTCCTGCTGCGCAGAGTGCTCGACGCGACGGGACGTTCCCGCGCCTACGTCAACGGCTCTCCGGCGACCGTGCATCAGGTGCGCGAAGTCGCCGAATGGCTCGTCGACATCCACGGCCAGCACACGCATCAGTCGCTGCTGCGTCCCGATGCCCAGCGTCTGCTGTTCGACGCGCAGGCCGGCCTTGCGGAGCTGGCGGCGCGGGTGGCGGCGGCCTGGGGCCGCTGGCGGGAAGTCCGAAAAAAAATGCTGGCCTCCGCGGAAGGCGCCGAGGCGCTGGCCAGGGAACGCGAGCAACTGGCCTGGCAAGTGCGCGAACTCGAAACCCTGGGCTGGTCGGCCGAGGAATGGGGCGCGCTCAATGCCGAACACCAGCGACTTTCGCACGCGGCGAATCTGGTCGAGGGCGCGCAGTTTTCCCTGGACGCGCTGGCCGGGGACGATGCCTCGTGTGAAACGAGGCTCGACGCGGCGGAAGCGCGGCTCGACGCCCTGGCGGAATTCGATCCTGCGCTCGCCGAAATTGCCGCGCTGCTGCAATCGGCGCGGACGGAGCTCGCCGAAGCCGTTTCCGCGCTGCGCCGTTATGCCGACCGTCTGGAACTCGACCCGCAGCGGCTCTCCGAGATCGAACGGCGCATCGAGGCGGTATGGGCCTGCGCGCGCAAATACCGCGCGCGTCCGGAGGAATTGCCCGGGCGGCTGGAAGCCTGGCGGGAGCGTTTGGCGGCGCTGGGCGAGGCGGCGGACATGGAGGCCCTGCAAAGGCGTGTCGCGGAGGCGTTCGCGGAATATGAAGCGCTGGCGGGCAAACTCTCGGCGGCGCGCGTCAGGGCGGCGAAACGGCTGGGCGCGGAAGTCAGCCGGACGATGAAACAGCTGGCGCTGTCGAACGGCCGCTTCGAGATCGCCCTGCCACCGCTGGACGAAGGCGCGTCGTTCGGGCGGGAACAGATCGAGTTTCGCATCGCCGGGCTGGCCGGCAGCGAGTCGCGCCCCCTGGCGAAAGTGGCCTCGGGCGGCGAATTGTCGCGCATCAGCCTGGCCATCCAGGTGGTCACCAGTCAGGCGGCCAGCGTCCCGACGCTGGTCTTCGACGAAGTCGACGTGGGCATCGGCGGCGGCGTCGCCGAAGTCGTCGGACGCCTGCTGCGCGAACTCGGCAAGGAGCGGCAGGTATTGTGCGTGACGCATCTGCCCCAGGTCGCGGCGCGCGCGAACTGGCAGTGGAAGGTGGCCAGGAACGGCGGCAGCGGCGGGGTGTCGAGCTCGGTCGCCGCGCTGGACGAAGCCGGGCGCGTCGAGGAAATCGCGCGCATGCTGGGCGGCGTGGAAATCACCGCGATCACGCGGCAGCATGCGCGGGAGATGCTGGGGCTGGAGAAAAGCGCTTATTAGGATGGATCCCGCAGATCGGTGCCATTCTTGCGATTCGCCTTCGCCGATCTACTCCCGATCCTCGACGCACGCCACGCGGATGCCGAGTTCCTCGATTTCGCGGCAAAAGGCCGGCGGCGCCTTCCAGTCGGTGACGATCATGTCGATGCGGTTGAGCGGGCAGGTGAGGAAGCTCGACACGCAATTCATTTTCGTGTGGTCGGCGACGACGATCACCTTGCCGCTCGAATTTTCGATCATCGCCCGGTTGACCGAGGTTTCCTGATACACGGCCGAAGTGCATCCGTTCCTGATGTTGATGCCGTTGATGCCGAGGACGGTGACGCTGGAGAAGATGTTGCGCAGTCCGGCGATGGTCAGTTCGCCGACCAGTGACCTCGACGGCGCGCGGTAGTCTCCGCCGAGCAGGATCAATTCCTGTTCCGGATCGACGTCCAGACTCAGGCAGGCCGCGTTGTTGGTGACGATGCGGGCCTTTTTGCCGCGCAGGTGGCGGATGACTTCCAGCGTCGTCGAACCGGCATTGACGAAGACGGTTTCGTTTTCACCGACGAGCGACGCGGCGTAGCGTCCGATCAGGTTCTTTTCGCGCTTGGACCGGTGGTCCTTGTGGTCGAACAGTTCTTCCAGACGCAGGCCGGAAACCAGGACGGCGCCGCCGCGCGTGCGTTCGAGCAGGTTCTCCCCGGCCAGCGCGTCGAGGTCGCGGCGGATGGTGATCTTCGAAACGCCGAATTCGGCCGCCAGCTCGTCGGCCGAAACCGACTGGCGCTGGCAGAGCATTTCCAGGATCTTCTTGTGGCGGTAATTGCCGATCCTCATCGTCACCGCAGGCTCGCTCATCGGATCTTCTCCCGGAATTCAGGCGCCGCCAAAGCCTCGTAGAGCGCGCCCGCCCGTCGGCACTGGCGCTGGTAGATCGGCCGATGCGCGGGATTCGGCCGGTACGATGCCAAAGCCTCCCGGTCCATGGCGCGCGAAAAGGCCGAGGCGTGGCTCGCGTCGATTCCGCAGGCCACCGCGCCGGCGATCCAGGCGCCGAACGAGGTGGCTTCGCCGTTCCCGAAGCGGACGACCGCGCGTTCGAAAACGTCGCTCTGGATCTGGTTGAACAGCTCCGAGCGGGTCAGGCCGCCCGAGACGCTGACCGTGTCGACGCGCCCGCACAGGACTTCGATCAGTTCCAGGCTCTGCTTCATCTCGACGGCGATGCCCTCGAGGATCGCGCGCGCCATCTCGCCGCGCGTCGCGCCGAGCGTCAGATCGTAGAAGACGCCCCCGGCCTCCGGGTCCCAGTTGGGCGCGCCGCAGCCGCGGAAGTGAGGCAGCAGGATCAGTCCGTTCGCGCCCGGCGGCGCCGCCGCCGCTTCGGCGTTCAAGCGCTCGAAATCCTGTGCGCCGCTCCCTGAGAGGAGTTCGGCAAACCAGCGGTAGATCATTCCCGAAGTCAGCACCGCGGCCTCGACGACGTAGGCGCCCGGCGCCGCCGAAACGTTGCAGGCGGTGCGCATGCGCTCGTCGAGCGCCGGCTCGCCGCTGTGCCCGATCAGGTACGAGCCGGTGCCGGTGTTGGTCACCGCGCGTTCATTGGAAAACAGGCCGAGTCCCAGCGCCGCGCACTGCTGGTCGCCGCCCGCGCTGACGACCGGCAGACCGGACGGCAGGCCGGTCTCGGCCGCGCGCTCGGGCAGCAATCCGCCGACGACGGAACCCGGGGCGACGAGATCGCAAAGCATTTTCGCAGGCACGCCGAACAGCCGCAGCAGTTCCGCATCCCATTGCCGGGAGCAAAGATCGAGGAGATTGGTCCGGCTGGCAAAGCTGTGGTCGGTCACCAGGCGGCCGGTCAACAGGTACAGCGCCCAGTCCTGGATGCCGATCATCCTGTGCGTCCGCCGCCAGATTTCGGGCCGGTTCTGCTGGAACCAGCGCATCTTGATGGCCGAGAACACCGGCGAGATTTTCAGTCCGCAGCGGCGGTAGACTTCCCGGTCGTGTTCGCCCATCGCCTGCGCGAGGCCGGTGGTGCGCCGGTCCTGCCACATGATCGCCGGATGCAGCGGCCTGCCCTGGCGGTCGATCGGGATCACCGAGGACCGCTGCGCCGTCACGGAAACGCACGCCGGCTCGAGGCGCGCCTCCCCGGCGGCGTCCGCGCAGCTTTTCAGCACCGAGGGCAGAATCCGCGGCCACACCGCGGCGTCCTGCTCGACCCGGCCATCGCCGAAGTCCTCGGGAGCGTTCTCCCACGCGCCCATGCGGATCAGCCGGCCGTCCGCGTCGTACAGGGCGCCGCGCACGCTCGTCGTGCCGATGTCGACGGTGATGATCCCTTTCATCCCGGGAATCCCGGCCCAGACGGGGCGGACACGGGCGGACGGATTTCAATGCCCCCGGGATTTCTGCCGCGCCCAGGCGCTTTTCTCAAGTCCATTTTTCCTCGCCTTGGCTTGAAATTCGATCGTTTTGATCGTTACGTGGTTTTGTAGTATACATTATGAAATAAAGTCGAGCATCGAAAGCTCTTCCTTATCAGGGCCATCGCATTGGCCAGGGAAACGAAAGTTTGTCGCCGCATTCGCCGCGCCATGCTCAACCTTTGATCCGGAAGCCGCCATGAAGATCGAGAAACGCGCCCTCACCCGCCTGGACCGCTGCTACGCCTGCAACAGCATCGAAGTGGACGGCGTCACGCGCATCCTGCTGGCCTCGGAAGGCAAAAACGCCTGTCTCGCCTGGTCCGCGCCCGACTACGCGGAAAGCCGCGTCGTCTGGGACGAGCCCGGCGGCACCATGTCGATGGTGCCGATTCCCGGCACGAACGGCGAATTCCTGGCGGTACAGAAATTCTTCCGCATGTACGACTGGGAAGAAGCCAAGATCGTGCATGTGCGCCCGCTCGCCAACGGCGGATACGAAGCCAGTGACGTTCTGCATCTGCCGTACATCCACCGCTTCGACCTGCTCGGCGCCGGCGGACGGCTCTACTTCATCGCCTGCACGCTGGCCACCGCCAAGGCCGACAAGGACGACTGGAGCCGTCCGGGCAAGATCTGGGTCGGCGAATACACCGGCCCGGGCCCCTTGCGGATTCGTGTGCTCAGGGAGGGCCTCACGCAGAATCACGGCTACAGCCGGCTGGCGCGTGACGGCGCGGCGCGCGGCCTCGTCACCTGCCGGGAAGGCGCCTTCGAAGTCACCCCGCCGGCGGCGCCGGACGGCGACTGGCAGCTGCGGCAGTTCATGGACTGGCCGATCAGCGACATCGCGGCGATCGACATCGACGGTGACGGCGAATTCGAATTCGCCACGATCGAACCCTTTCACGGCCAATACTTCCGCATCTACAAAAAGATCGATGGACGTTTCGAAAAGATATTCGAACATCCCGAAGTGAGCGAGTTCTATCACGTCGTGGTCGGCGCGACGCTCGCCGGCGAGCCGGTATTCATCGGCGGCTGCCGGCGCGGCAGGCAGCAACTGTTCTACGTGCGGGCAAGGCGGAAAGCCCCGCTGGAGCTTGCCGCCGTGCTCATCGAGGAAGGCGTCGGACCGAGCAATGCCTGCGTCGTGCACGAGCCGCGCCGCGACATCATCGTCGCGGCCAACCGGGAAAAAGCGGAAGCGGCGCTGTACTTCGTGACGCCCGGGTGAAAATGGGAACGTGGAAGCTTGTTCACGGCGGGTGTGGCGGGATCAAAACGATCATTTTGATATTGAATTCGATCATTTGATCCAATATAATCGGAATCAAGTTTCAAATAGATACTTTCGCTGGGAGAACGGCATGGCAAAAGTGGACGAGGTGACGCGTGAATCGTGGGTATCGAGCACCTTCCCGCCATGGGGCACCTGGTTGAACGAGGAAATCGAACGCGAGGTGGTCAAACCCGGCACCTTCGCCATGTGGTGGCTGGCCTGCACGGGAATCTGGGTGAAGAGCCAAGGCCATACCAACCTCTGCATCGACCTGTGGTGCGGCACGGGCAAGCGCTCGATGAAGAAGCCGCTGATGGACCCGCACCACCAGATGGCCAGGATGAGCGGCTGCGTCGCCTTGCAGCCCAATCTGCGCCTGTCGCCCTGCGTCATCGATCCCTTTGCCATCCGGGAAATCGACGCGGTCGTATCCACGCACACGCACAACGATCACGTCGACGTCAACGTCGCCGCGGCGGTGCTGAAGAACTGCGAGGCCAAGGTGCCTTTCATCGGCCCGAAGTCCTGCGCCGAGGTGTGGAAAAGCTGGGGCGTGCCCGAAGACCGCATCGTCACGGTCCGGCCGGGCGACGTGGTCGGCGTCGGCGACGTCGAATTGCTGGCGCTCGATTCCTTCGACCGCACGATGGCGCTGACCCTGCCCGCCGAGCAGGGCGCCAGGGGCAGGATGCCGGCGGATCTCGACGATCTGGCGGTCAATTACCTCGTCAGGACGCCGGGCGGCAGCCTCTATCACAGCGGTGACTCGCACTATTCGAACAGCTACGCCCGGCACGGCAACGAGCACCGCATCGATGTGGCGCTCGGCTCCTTCGGCGAAAACCCGCGCGGCATCACCGACAAGATGACTTCGTCGGACATCCTGCGCATGGCCGAGGCGCTCGACACCAAAGTGATCATCCCCTTTCATCACGACATCTGGACGAACTTCATGGCCGACCCGATGGAGATCGTCATGCTGTGGAAGATGAGGAAGAACCGCCTGAAATACCGCTTCAAGCCCTACATCTGGCAGGTCGGCGGCAAGTTCGTCTATCCCGACGACAGGGACGGCATCGAGTACCATTACCCGCGCGGCTTCGAGGACGTGTTCGCCAGGGATACCGATCTGCCGTTCCCGTACTTCCTGTAGAACCGCCGCGGCCAGCCGAGGATCGCGAGGCTGGCCGTCGCAAGCTCATCGCCCCGGGACGGACGGAGGATCTTCGTGGTCCCCGATTCCTGCCACCCGCTCCACTGTCTCCATATCCTGGCATGGAGATTGCTCTCTGGACGCCGTACCCACCGATCCGGAAATCGTCCATGTCCATCGCCATCGTATCGGCCCTGCCGAAGTCCGCGCCGTCCCCGTCCGCGGACTCCGCGAATGTTGCGGAAAACGCCGGCGCCGAATTCGCTTCGATCCTGGATCTCGCCAGCCTGCTGTTCGACCAGCTGACCTCCGGGCAGGGCGCGGGATTGCTCCAGGGCGCGGCCGCCGACGGCTCCGGGAAAACGGCAACGGATAACGAAGCCGATCCCGGCGATGCGCTGGATCTGCTCGCCGCGCTGACCCAGGCGCCGCTCGAACGACGTGACCCGCTGG
>JAITIQ010000190.1 GCA_031279425.1 Accumulibacter sp. | reverse complement strand
GTCGGCAAGCTCGCCGCCGTGGCGCTGCTGGCCATGCTGCTGCTGATCCCGCTCGGCATGATCCAGGACCAGATCGCCCAGCGCGGCAGATATCAGAAACGGGTCACCGAGGAGATCGCCGGCACCGCCGCAGGCAGGCAGACATGGATCGGGCCGCTGCTGGCGATCCGCTACCGGACCCAATCCACGGAACGTTTCCGCGACACGAACACGGGCGAAATCGTCAGCCGCGAGAATGAACAGATCGCCTTCGTGCCCGCGCGAACGCTGGCGATCGAAGGACGCGCCGACGTGGAACGGCGTTATCGGGGAATCTATCAGGCGCGCCTTTTCCACCTCGATCTCATGGCTGACGGAGAATTCAGTGTGCCCGCCGAAATCGTCGAGGGCGCGGGCGAAATCGTCGAGGCGCACGCGGTGATGCTGCTCGGCATTTCCGACCTGCGCGGCGTGGATGCCGAACCGGAAGCGCTCATCGACCAGCGTTCGCTGCGCTTTTCGACGCCGAAGGACAAGCGTTTCGACGCCATTCTGCCCGGCAGCCGGCTGGAGCTCGACCTGGGCGCGCTGACGCCCGGCGAGGCGCGCAGGATACGATTTTCCCTGCCGCTCAGGCTCACCGGCACGGAAAGTTTTTCTCTCGCGCCGACGGCCGAGAATAATTCGCTCCGCCTGCAATCCGGCTGGCGGCATCCGAGTTTCCAGGGCCGTTTTCTGCCGCGCTCGCGCGAGGTCAGTGACGATGGTTTCGGCGCGCTATGGGAAGTCTCGCAACTGGCGCGCGACCTGAAAAAGACGCTCGATCCTCACACCAGTGAAGTCCTCTCCGTCGCCTTCCTGGACCCGGTCAACATCTACCTGCAATCCGAGCGGGCGGTGAAGTACGGCAGCCTGTTCATCGCGCTCACCTTCGCCGCGTTCTTCCTGGGCGAAGTCCTGCGCCGCCGCCCGATGCACATCCTGCAGTACCTGCTGGTGGGGCTCTCGCTGGCCATTTTCTTCCTGCTCCTGATCGCGCTTTCCGAGCACCTGCCGTTTCTTTCGGCCTATCTCGTCTCTGCCGGCGCCTGCATCGGCCTGATCGTTTTCTACCTCGCCGGCGCGTTCGACGCCTGGCGTCCGGCATTCGCCTTCGGCGCCGGTCTGACCGGACTGTACGCGATGCTCTACGTCATCCTCCAGCTGGAGGACAAGGCGCTGCTGATGGGCAGCCTGCTGCTCTTCGCCGCGCTCGCCGCTATCATGCTGGGCACGCGCCGGTTCGACTGGTATGGATGGGTCGGCGAGAACAAGGACGCGCCGCGCTTTCGGGAACGGCAGACCTGGGCATCCGCCGGGGAAGAGCAGTGACCCCGGCGGCGCGGAAGTGATCTTCGCCCCGGCGCGGAAACGGGCGGCCACGGGCCGTCCCTGCGCCGAGGGATGCGCGGAAAGGCCGGGAGAGAAAACATGTTGCAGTCTGAATCGAGGTTCACATGAACGTCCTGAAAACCTTGCGAGCGCGCCTGCCGCCATTCCATCCCGCCATCCTCTTCATCCTCTTTTTCTGGCTCGCGCTCGCCGTGCTGATCGTCGTCGCGGCGCTTTATTTCAGGCATCCGCTGTTCTATTTCTGGCGCGACTTCGAGACGCCGGTACTGCTCCTCGCCGGAGGCGCCGGCGCCTGGTCCGCCCGTCGGGCCCTGCGCCGGGCGGCGCGGCGGCGGGATCGGCTGGAAGCGCTTGCCCGGCTGGCCGTCTGCCTGTTGCTGCTGGGCCTCGTCGCGGGGCAGGAGGCGTGGTTTCGCTGGCAACGGTTCTGGGTGCTGCAAGGTGGCCCGCCGACGGAGCGCGTCGGGCGGCATTTCGTCGTCGGCTTTCGGAGTTTCGCCGAGGTGAAATCGCTGGCCGAACGCGGTCTCATCGGCGGCATCTACGTCACCCGGCGGAACCTCCGCGGCGAGAGCGCGCCAAGCCTGCGCCGGCGCATCGACGAATTGCAGGAAGCGCGTGCGCGCGCTCGTCTGCCGCCGCTCTTTGTCATGGCCGATCAGGAAGGCGGCGAGGTGTCGCATCTGTCGCCGCTCATCGAAGCCATGCCCGCGCTCGCCGAACTGCTCGCCGACGGGGCGCAGAACCTGGACGCGCGCGCCCGGGCCCAGGGCGAACTCCAGGGACGCGCGCTGGCCTCGCTCGGCATCAACGTGAACCTGGCGCCGGTGGTCGACCTGAAGCCCGACGGCGAGGAAGACTGGCCCGACCGGTATACGAAAATTTCGCGCCGCGCCATCTCCGCCGACCCGCAAATCGTGACGCGGGTGGCCTCGGCCTATGGCGAGGGCCTCCTCGCCGCCGGCGTTCAGCCCACGGTCAAGCATTTTCCCGGCCTGAGAAGGGTACGCGCCGACACGCATCTCGCAGAGGCCGGCCTGGCGGGCGGCGCGCGGGCGCATGCCGCCGACTGGTTGCCTTTCCGCGAAGTCACCGCGCGCACCGGCGCGGCGATGATGCTCGCGCACGTCCGCCTGCCCGACGTCGATCCGCGGGCGCCGGCGTCCCTTTCCCGCGCGGTGGTGCAGGACGTTCTGCGCGGGGACTGGAATTACCAGGGCATCCTGATGACCGATGATCTGAACATGGGCGCGGTATACGCCGGGGGCATCGGCAAGGCGGCCACGGCGGCGCTGGACGCCGGAGTCGATCTGTTGCTGGTGACCTACGACCCCGATCAGTATTACCCCGCGCTCCATGCCGCCACCAAGGCCCTGCGCAAGGCCCGCATCGGCGCCGGGCGCTAAGCCGAGAGCGCGAAACGGCTGGAAAAATACTGGCGGGAGAGGCGCGGCGAGGCTGCGCGGGTTCACCCGGAGGGGGAATCGTAGATGCGGTCCTCCCCGCTTGCCACATCGACAGGATTTTTCTGCGATCCCGGAATTTCCGCCTCGTCTCGCAGGACGCCGATCGAAGAAGGATATCCATTTCATCGAGCCGCCGATTATGGTAGAAATACCGGATGTTTCCACCTTCAGGATCTCTCTTGCACGTCGTGCGCAGGACGCCTCGGGCGCCGTTGCGCGTTCTCCTGATCGCCGCGCTGCTGGCGCTGTCGTCCGGCTGCGACTTCATCCAGCAGGAGATGGGTATCGAGGATCCGGCAGTCAAGGAAGCGGAAGGACGCGCGGTCGGCGGCGCCTGCCGGCAGTCCGGCCGGGCCATCGAGGACTGCTACTCCATCTACGCGTGGCTGCCCAAGGCTTCGATCTACGAGGGATGGCGCGACATGGACGCCTATATGCGCGAGAACAATCTGGAGACGGTGGCGCCGCAGTTGCCGCCGGTGCCGCCGCCGGCGCCGCCGGCGCCGCGAAAAAGGGCGCCGAGCGTCGAGAAGCCCGCGAGCAAGGGGGTTTGATCGGAATCGACCGCCGGCCATGGTTTGCGGCGCGGCTCGGGTAACGAAGTCCTCCTCCAGCGCTCTGGCGGGGAGGCTGCCGGCGCAGCCGCCGTGCCTGAACCAAGGTCTTTCGGGATCACGGGCGCTTCTGGCCCTGCGCGGAGGAGGCGCCCTCCAGCGCTTCGATGGCCGCGATCGCTTCATCGAACCGGGCGAGCAGAACCATGTTGGCGATGGCCGTGACCCGTTCGCGCCAGAGCGGATCGAGCGGAACGTTCCGCAGGCGCTCCAGCGAGGCATCAATGCCGTCGACGTTCAGTTCCCGAAGATCCACTTTCAGGCGCGCCGCGATCTCGCGCGCTTCCGGCGCGGTTTCGGCTGCGGGCCCGGCCGCGCCCTCCGCGACCGCCAGGGCGGCGCGGATGCCGGCGTTCAGGGCTTTCAGCGAATTCGCGAAATCGTCCCAGCGTCCGGCCACCGCGTCCCGGTCATCGGCCATCCCGGACGCTTCCAGCGCCGCGGCGGCCGTCGAGAGGTCGGAAGCGCCGATGTTCGCGGCGGCGGATTTCAGCGCATGGACGTGGATGGCGAAGGTCTTGAGATCGGGATCGGCGGGATCGAGCTTTGCGAGCCGTTCTTCCGCGTTGCGCACGAAAACGGCCAGCATGTTCACGTAGTCGCCAACCTCGCCGCCGATGCGCGCAAGACCCAGCGCCACGTCTACGCCCGGAACCGGCGCGATCGGCAGCGGCGGGAGAGGCGCTTCCGCCCTTTGCGTCTCATCCTGCCGTACAGGCACCACGCGGCGTTCCCTGGCGATCCAGCGATCCAGCACGTCGTTCAGTTTGCCCACTTCGATGGGTTTGCTGAGGAAATCGGAAAAACCGCTGGACAGGAACATTTCCCGCATACCCGAAACGGCGTTCGCGGTCAGCGCCACGATCGGCAGGGTTTCGAATTCGCCGCCCAGCGCGCGCAGCCTGGCGGTGGTTTCGATGCCGTCCATCTGCGGCATCATGTGATCCATGAAAATGACGTCATAGTGGTTCTTCCGCGCCAGCCGGATCGCCTCCGCGCCGGAAAGGGCGCAATCGATGCGCATTTCGTAGCGGGACAGGAGACCCTTGGCCACGCGCAGGTTGACGTCGATGTCGTCGACCACGAGCGCCCGCACATCCGGCAAGGTGAAGCGGGCGCCGGTTTCCAGGATGGCGGCGTGGCGCTTGTCCGGCTCGTCGTTTATGAGGTTCGCCAGGGGAAGCGCGTAGGCGGGCAGCGCCAGGGCGCGCGCGCCGGGCGGCAACGGCTCGCCGGCCTTGGCGTCCAGCGCCACCGGCACGGCGGCGAGGCCGCGCTTCTCGATCTCGCTTGTCACGGCGTCCGTCAGAAAGCGCCAGGAGAACACGAAGTCGAACCGACGCTCGCCAAGCGCGCGCTCGAAGGCTTCCGGCGAATTCACCCGCTGCGCATGAACGCCCAGGTTTTTCAGCGACCGGACGATCCACTCGGACGCCTTGCGGCGCGGCTCGTAGATCAGCACGGCCTTGTGGGCCGCGTCCTTCACCTGCGCAAAACGGATTGGCGTCCTGAATTTCTGCCGGAAGCGGGCCGTGAACACGCTGCCCTTGCCGTATTCGCTGCTCACGACGACGTCGCCGCCCATCATCAGCGCGAGATTGCGGGCGATCGCGAGACCCAGTCCGGTCCCCTCCACGCCGGCGTTGGCCTCGGTATCGACGCGCGTGAAATCGCCGAAGAGCCTGTCCAGATCCTCCGGCCTGATGCCGATGCCCGTGTCCTTCACCTCGCAGACGATTTCGATTTCATCCTCGCCACCGTCGTCGGCATGGCGCTCGTCCCGGCCCATTTCGACGCCGTGGACGGAAAGGCTGATTTCCCCTTTCGGCGTGTATTTGGCAGCGTTCGAAAGCAGATTGAGCAGGATCTGCCGAATCCTGCTCTCGTCTCCGACGAGCATCGCCGGCAGCCGGCTGTCGACGAAAACGGTGAAATTCACCGGGGCTTCCGCGATGCGCATCCGGATGATGGTGACCAGGTTGTAGATGAGCGATCCCAGGTCGTACTCGGCGACGCGCAGTTCCATCCTGCCGCTCTCGATCTTGGAGAAATCGAGGATGTCGTTGATCAGCGAGAGCAGATTGAGCCCCGCCTGTTTCACGTCGGCCGCGTAGGCGCGCACCGTCTGGCTGATGGGCTCGCGCAGGATGAGCTCGGAAATGCCGATGATGGCGTTCATCGGCGTGCGGATGTCGTGGCTCATGCGCGCCAGGAACAGCGATTTGATGCGGTTGGCTTCGTCCGCGCCGATTTGCGCGAGACTCAAGCGCAGCAGGATGAGCGCCAGGATCAGGGCGAAGGAGAGCCCCATCAGGATCAGCCCCCGCGCCATTTCCCGCAGCTTGCCGTAGTAGGCCGCCTCGGAGGCGACCATGCAGATGTACCAGCCGTTGTAGATGCGCTTGAAGAAAACGACCAGGGTCCGGCCGGCCGCATCCGACACGCGCCGCTCGAGGACGCCGCCGCTATGCGGCAATTCCTTCTCCAGCAAGGCAAAGTCCGCCGAAAGGTCGCGCAGGGGTTTTCCGATCAGATTCCCGTCATCGTGCGCGAGGATGATCCCGTCATTGGAGAGCAGCATCGAGTAGCCGCCTTCGGAGAGCCGCACGGAAGTCACGTAGGCGGCCACGCGCGCGAGCAGCACGTCGATGGCGACGACCCCGCGCGATATGTCCCGATCGTCGCGGAGCTCCTGCGCGTAGGTGACGATCGCTTTGCGCGTCATCGCATCCACATAGGGCGCGGTCATGACCAGCCTGCCCTTGGCTTCCATGCCCGCCAGATACCAGGGACGTTCCCTGACGGCATAACCGGCGGGCGGGATCCATCCGGTGCCGTCTACGTACTCGCCGTCGATCCAGCCGTAGAGGCCGTTGAAACCGGAAACGTTTTCCTCGTTGGCCAACAGCCAGCGCGTGAAACGGGTCATGTACTCCAGCGTCCCGGCACTGCCGCCGTCATTCAGAAGCGCGCGCAGCGAGACCATGGCCGCCACCAGCACGGCCTCCGGCCCGCGCAGACTGGTGTGGACATTGGCTTCCACGGCCTGCAGATCCTGGTTCGCCGCCATGCGCAACTGATCCCGCATCATCGCGGACACATAGGCGTGACTGGCCCATACCATGAGCGCGAATATGACGAACACCAGCACCAGCTTCGGCCAGTGCGTGCTGACGCCGCGCCGCCACCTGCTCGTCATTTCGGCGCCCACCCCGGGCCCGATGCCGGCGCGCCGGTCATGGCGGCACCTCGGCAATGCCGCGCATCCGTTCGGCACAGCTCACGAAGAGGTCGATCAATGCCGGATCGAAATACGTGCCGCGCCCTTCCACGACGATGCGCGCCGCCGCGTCGTGATCGAACACCTTCTTGTAGGGACGCACCCCGGTCAGGGCCTCGTAGACGTCTACCACCGCCATGACCCGCCCCAGCAGCGGGATCGTTTCGCCCGCGATGGCGAGCGGATAGCCGCTGCCGTCCCATTTTTCGTGGTGGTATGCGGCGAGCATCTTGGCGTATTGCAGGAACAGCGCGTCCCGGCTGTTCCTTTCCAGCTTTTCGATGAACTTCACGCCAAAGCCGACATGGGTCTTCATCACCTCGAATTCCTCGGGCGTGAGCCTGCCCGGCTTCTTCAGAATGGCGTCGGTGATGGCGATCTTGCCGATGTCGTGCAATTTCACGCCGCGCAGGAGCGCGGGAATGTCCCAGGCCTCGATGTCGGCCGCGAAATTCCCGGACTCCGCCATCGCCTCGAGCAGCACTTCGAAGCAGCGCTCCGAGCGCCGGATGTGCGATCCGGTGAAGGTGTCCCGCTGTTCCGAGAGTTCCGCCAGGATGTCCAGCGTGTTGAGCTGGAGTTCCATGATGTCCCTGGTTTTTTCCTCCACCATCTCTTCCAGCCGCCGCTGGTAATCGACGAGCTTCAGGTGTGAATCTACGCGCTTGAGCAGCAGCGGCGGCGAAAAGGGCTTGGTGATGTAATCGAGCGCGCCCAGTTCGAGCCCCGTCAGCTCGCTTTCGGGATCGGTCTTGGCGGTCAGGAAAATGACCGGAATGGCGCGTGTCGCAGGGTCGTCCTTCAGGCGCCTGATCGAATCGAAACCGTCCATGTCGGGCATGTTGACGTCCAGCAGGATGATTTCCGGACGGTGGCGCGCCAACATGTTGAACATGGCCGCCGCGCTCGGCAGGGTCAGCGTCTGATAGCGCTCGGAAAGCGCCTTCTTGCCGGTCAGCAGATTCACGGGATCGTCATCGACCAGCATTACCAGTTTCCGTTCCACCTTCTCTCCTTGACGGCTTGCGGATCACACGGTCAGGACGCCCAGCCGGCCGTTCGAGACGAACTCGAAATCCAATCGACCCCGAGGAACATGGCAGAGCGGAAAGCCATTGTCTTTTTATTTGCCTCCCTTGCGTCCGGGAGAACAGAAGTCAACCGCTTTTCCCGGCAGATTGTACCCTTCCCGAATGGCGCCGGAGATTTTCTTCGGAGATCTTCGGGCGGCCGAAAGTCATCGCCGTTCCCCGCCGGGTCGGAAGGCTGGAAAACGGCGCCGGATACCCGCCCGCGCGATTATGACAAAAGATTATAGCAGACTAATCTGCTCTAGGCCCGGATCGGCAGCCGCAGGCGGGCGATCATTCCGCCGCCGGGCCGGTTGATCAGCTCGAATCGTCCCTCGTGCAGACGGGCGATGCGCTCGACGATGGCCAAGCCCAGGCCGGTGCCGGTGGTGTCGGTGCGGGCGTTTTCCAGCCGCGTGAAAGGCCGCTTGATCCGTTCGAGTTCGTCTTCGGGAATGCCGGGCCCGCTGTCTTCCACGTCGATGACGATCTCGGCCCCTTCCCGCCGGCTGGCGATGCTAATCGGTTCGGCGCCGTATTTGCCGGCGTTGTCGAGCAGATTGGCGAGCGCGCGCGAGAGCGCCTTGGGACGGACGCGCGCGGCCCGCGGCGTTGCCAGCCTGAGCCGCGGTGGCGTCGAAAAACGGCCCGGACGGCGGGCGAGGTTTTCGATCAGCGCGTCGAGGTCGGCGTCGGCCGGCGCTTCGTCGTCCTCGCCGCGCGCGTAGGCGAGGAACTGGGTGATGATGGCGTCCATCTGCTCGATGTCGGCGACGGCCGCGTCGCGCGCGGCTCCGTCGGCGATCGACAACTCGCATTCCAGACGCAGGCGCGCGAGCGGCGTGCGCAGGTCGTGCGAGAGTCCGGCCAGCACCAGGGCGCGCTCCGCGGCGTTCCTTTTGAGATCGTCCGACATGCGATTGAAAGCCTCGGCCACCTGCCTCAATTCCGCGACGCCGGCCTCCCGCACGGGTTCCGCGACGCCGGCCTGGCCGAGCGATCGGGCGGCCGTGGCGAGCGCGCGCAGCGGCCGGGTGACGTGGAAGACGGTGAGCCAGGCCACGCACAGCGCCAGCGCCAGCGAAGCGGCGCCCCAGCCGAGCCATTGCCAGGAGATGAATTCGCGGGCACGCTCGCCGGGCAGCATCAACCAGTAGTCGTGGTCGTCGTCATCGATCGAGAAGCTGACCCATACGCCGGGCTGGCCGTTGACTTCACCGGCGAAGCGCGTGCGCGGGTCGAGCTGGGCGGCGACGGCCCGTCTCATGGTGGCGAAGAAGTAGGACTCCGGCAGCGGGACGACGGCGTCGGATTCTTCCAGCGGATACAGGCGGATGCCTTCGCTGTCGGCGAGGTCCTGCAGCAGGGCGAGCCGCTTGGTCGGGTCGGCGGCGACGAGCGCGGCGCGGGTCAGATTGACGGCGCTGGCGGCGAGATCCGCGAGCCGCAGGGCGCGCGGCTCGCGTTCGGCCAGGCTGAACAGGGCGAACCAGCTGCCTCCGGAGAGGAAGATCAGCAAAGCGATGAAGAGGAAGGTCCGCCCGAAGAGCGTTTGCGGGATGGCCATGCGCACGGCGCCGTCTCCCTCATGACCGGACCGGATCGTCGGGAATGAACACGTAACCGAAACCCCACACCGTCTGCAGGTAGCGCGGTTTGCCCGGATCGGGCTCGATGAGCTTGCGCAGGCGGGAGACCTGCACGTCGATGGCGCGGTCGAAGGGGCCTTGTTCGCGGCCGCGCGCCAGGCTCATCAGGCGATCGCGGGAAAGCGGCTGGCGCGGGTGTTCGAGCAGCACCTTGAGCACGGCGAATTCCCCGGTGGTGATGGATTGCGTCTCGCCGTCGCGCTTCAGTATCCGGGTGGCCAGATCGACCTCCACGCCGCCGAAGGCGATGACCTTGTTTTCCGCCGCCGGCGCCCCGGGGACGGCGGTGGTGCGCCGGCGCAGCACGGCCTGGATGCGGGCGGTGAGCTCGCGCGGGTTGAACGGCTTGGGCAGATAGTCGTCGGCGCCCATTTCCAGCCCGACGATGCGGTCGATCTCGTCGCCGCGGGCGGTGAGCATGATGATCGCCTGCTGCGGCTCGTTGGCGCGCAGCCGGCGGCAGATCGACAGACCGTCCTCGCCGGGCAGCATCAGGTCGAGGACGATGAGGTCGAAGGCATCGTGCGCGAGCGCCTTGTCCATCGCCTCGGCGTTTTCAGCCAGGCGCACGGTGAAACCCTGCTCGCCCAGATAGCGAAACAGGAGATCGCGCAGCCGTTTGTCATCATCGACGACGAGAATCTTGCGCTTGTTCATGGGCGATTCCTTGCCGTTGTCCCATACACGGGGAGTCCGTCGCGCGGCGCGCGCCGTCTGGCCGTCCATTCTGTCTACAGGATACAGGACCGATACCTCGGGGGGATGCGCCATTTTATTACGCCGAACCCGAATTGGAACGCAGTTCGCGCACGATACGGGCTATACCGCCTTCCTCGTATCGATAGGCGCCTTTATCGAGAATTGGAATGGATCGGTTTTCAGCAAACTGTCGGCTTCCCCCGGCGCGATCGCCGTCAGGATGCCTTGCATCAGTTGCAGCGGCGTCGGCGGGCAGCCGGGGACGGCGACGTCGACCGGGATCACGTTGGCGACGCGCCCGCGGCAGGCATAACTCTCGCCGAAGAGGCCGCCGGTGCAGCCGCAGTCGCCGACGGCAACGACCAGCTTGGGGTCGGGCGTGGCATCGTAGGCGCGCTTCAAGGCGACTTCCATGTTTGTGGCGACCGGGCCGGTGACCAGCAGGAGGTCGGCGTGGCGCGGGCTGGCGGCGAATTTGATGCCGAGCCCTTCGAGGTTGTAGTAGGGATTCCCCAGCGCGTGGATTTCCAGTTCACAGGCGTTGCACGAGCCGGCGTCGACGTGGCGGATGACCAGCGCGCGCCCGAGTTGTCGCAGCATGGCCTCGGACAGGCGCTGCGCCGTGGCGCGCAGGGCTTCGTCGGCTTCCGGCGCGGATTCGCTGACGATGCCGGTGCGGAGGATCTGGCGGAGCATCGGGAACATGGTCGGCGTCCTATAGGTCCGGTCCAGCGTAGGACAGGTTGAAGGATTTGTTGATCAGCGGGAAATCGGGAACGATGTTGTCGATCACCGCGTGTTCGAGCGCCGGCCAGTTCTGCCAGGACGGGTCGTGGCAGTGGCAGCGGCGAACCCTGCCGTCGGCGCCGGTCTCCAGCGCGACGAACACGTCGCCGCGCCAGCCCTCGATCCAGCCGAAGCCGCGCTTGTCCGGCTCGCTTCTCACCTCGCTGCGGACTTCGCCGGGCGGCATCTGGCGCAGGACCCGGCGAATGAGGCCGAGCGATTCCCGGATTTCGCCGAAACGCACCAGCGCGCGGGCGGCGACGTCGCCGTTGCCCTCCACGCACAGGCGCGTCTCCAGCCGGTCGTAGGGCGGAAAGGGGTGCTGGCAGCGCAGATCCCAGCGCTGCCCGCTGGCGCGTCCGGCGAGGCCGATGAGGCCCAGCGTCTCGGCGAGTTGCGGAGGGATCCGGCCGGTGGTCAGGAAGCGGTCCTGCAAGCCGGCGTGTTCGTCGTAGATGTCCTTGAGCGTGCGCAGTTCGCGTTCGAGCGCGTCGCACTGCGCGGCGATCGTCCGGCTGCCGTCGTCGTCGACATCGACGGCCACGCCGCCGGGAACGACGCGGTCCATCAGAAAGCGGTGGCCGAACAGGCGGGCGTTTTCCCGCATCCAGTCTTCCTTCAGGCGCATGAACTGCATCAGCCCGAAGGCGAGCGCCACGTCGTTGCCGAGATAACCCAGGTCGCCCAGGTGATTGACGATGCGTTCGCGTTCGAGCAGCAGCGCGCGCAGCCACAGCGCGCGCGGCGGCGGTTCGGCGGCGGCGATGGCTTCCGCCGCTTGGCAGTAGGCCCAGGCGTAGGCCACCGTCGAATCGCCGGAGACGCGCCCGGCGAGCTTTGCGCCGTCGGCAAGGCTCATGCCGGCGAAGCGCCGCTCGATGCCCTTGTGCTTCCAGCCGAGCCGCTCCTCCAGGCGCAGCACGCTCTCGCCGGTCACCGAAAAGCGGAAATGGCCGGGTTCGATGATCCCGGCGTGGATCGGGCCGACCGCGATCTCGTGCACGCCGTCGCCCTCGACGCGCACGAAGGGGTAATCCTCGGTTTGGGTTTCAAAGCGCGCGTCCGCGGCGTCGCGGCGCAGCGGGAAGTAGTCGGCCGGCCAGTTGGCGTGGCGCAGCCAGGGCCGCCGGTCGCCGTCGCCCTCCGGCGCGGCGCCGATGGTGTCCATCACCGCGCGCTGCATACGCTTGGCGGCGGGAAAGATCGGCGCGATGTCGGGGAAGAGCGGATTTTCGGCGGAGAGCGGCAGGGTCAGGCAGACGAGTCCTTCGGCAAGGTCGAAGGCCGCGTGCAGGGCGAATCCCGAAGGCTCGCGGTCGCGCTCGTCGCTGCCCCACAGCGCCACCAGGCGCCGCTTCGCCTCGCGGGCCGCGGAACAGAAGGCCAGCCATTCGGGAGCGCCGGCGCG
>JAITIQ010000180.1 GCA_031279425.1 Accumulibacter sp. | reverse complement strand
TTTTTCATGGCGCCCGGCATCGGACCGCCGCCGAAGCCGCCGGACTGGCCGTCTTGCGGCTATTCGGGCACGTAGATCATCGAGCCGTCCTTCATGCGGTAGGCGATGCCGGCTCTTTCGCCCTCGCCCTGGCCGATCTGGCCGCTGGATTTGTATTTTTCGATTCTTTCCCCCTTTTTGATGATCATCTCCATCGAAGGCTTGCCCGGATCGGTGATGACGGTGACGTCCTGTCTGGCGAACGGGCTGAGCAGCGGGTTTTGCGCGACGGTGATGAGCAGGGCGGCGATGATGACGAGAAAGATGTCGATGAGATTCACCACCGACAGGATGGGATCGTCGGATTCCGGCTCGTGCAGGAACTTCATGCCGCGTCTCCTTTCGCGGCGCGCTGCGACAGCAGCCACGCCAGTTCCTCGGCCAGCCAGCGGCGGCGCACCGAGACGATCCAGTAGGTGATGGCGGCGGCGATCAGCGAGAGGATCACCGCGGAAAACGCGACGGTCAGGCTGTCGGAGACCTGGGCGAGATTGCCGTCCGACAGTCCCTTGAGCGCGGGCCCCATCGGAATCATGGTGGCGACCAGCCCCAGCATCGGCGCGACCCGCGTGGCGACGCGCGGCAGCTCCAGCAGCTTGTGCGCCGTGACGTCGAGGTCTTCCCCGGAGCAGCCCGGCCTGGCTCGCGCCCAGGCCACCAGCGGGAACCCCTGGGTCTCGTCGGACGGGATCGCCGCGCGCCGTCGCTGCCACCATTGCATGACGAAGGCGCCCAAGGCGTAGAAAGCGTAGAGAAACAGCAGGGCAATGACGGCGAGCGTCGGCGTCAGGAAGATTTGGCTGGTCTGGTACATCAGGGTTTCCGGGCTCATGTGCGGCTCCTTTTCATGGAAAAACGAAGGTGGGAACCCGCGCTCTGCCGCCAGGCGCCGGCCCCCGACACCATGGCGATGAGCAACAGCACGGCCAATGCCGGGGAGGGGAGGGAGGGCGAAGGGGGCGGGGTTTCGATCTTGTCGAGGCGCATCCCCTCGATTCGCGGAGGGGTGGACGGGCTGGGCGCGGCCGCCTGCGCGACCGGCGGCGGCGCGCCATCCAGGCCATAGCCCGTGGCCGGGGAGGCGCGTTGTTCCGTGGTGGATCGTTCGATCGCCGCCTGATAGCCTTCGATCAGACGAGCCGCGTCCGGCAGTGGAGCCAGCGATTCGGCGACGAATTCCGTCATGCGCGCGTCGCGGCACTGGTTCGCTTCGCAGGCGGGACCGTGCGCGATGACGCTCTCGCTCAGGCGCCTGGCCACCTGCGCCAGCTCTTCGGCGCTGGCCTCCCAGTGCCCGCGCCGCGCCGCGCCGAGCAGATTGGTCAGCAGCATCTGCTGGGCGTAGGGATTGTTGCGGTCGAAGAACTGGTCCATGTCGAGCTGGAATTTGTCGTCGACAAACACGCTTTTCACCTCGGCCCAGTCCGCGCTGCTCACCGCCTGCGTCGCGGTGGTGTCCCAGAGATCGAGGTGATCGGTCAGGAACATGAAGTTGCGGGCGCCGTCGTAGCCGTGCGCCTGATTCTCCCTGAGCCATTTCGGATTGAAATAGCGCGTGCGCATTTCCGTCTGCAGCGCCCGCGCCGCCGTTTCGATCCGCGGGTCGTCCGCGTCGCGCAGATTGCTGACGTACAGGGCAATGTCCTGGCCGGTGACGGTCTTGGCCGCCATGTTCAGCCCGCCCAGGAAGGCGGCCGATTGCGAGTGATCCAGGAGGCCGTTGACCTCGCTGCTGCGCGGCAGGATCGCGGCGCTGGTGTGCGCCAGATTGGTCTCGAAGGCCTGGCGCGAGAAGTCGCCGTACAGACCGCCGCCGTAGGCGTGGCTCATGCGCCGCGTGAACAGGTCGGCCATGCGCGCCTCGTCGCCGCGCTGGTCGCCGGATTTGGCGAGAAACTGGATGCTGGGCGAGAACGCGCCCGGCGCCGGGGAATAGACGCGGGCAAGCGCCAGTCGTCTGGCCCGCTCGGAAGATTCTCCCGCCTTCTGCAGCGCCGTTTCGACATTGCGGGCGGCGAAGGCGACCGGATTATCGGCTTCACCGCTGGCGGCGGCGAGACGGGCGGCCTTGTCGATCAGTTCCACCTTGCTCTGGTAGGTGTCGCGGTAGGTGCCGCTGGTGGTGACCAGCACGTCCACGCGGGGACGGCCCAGTTTTTCGCGTGGGATCAGCTCCACGTCGATCACCTCGCCGCGCCAGTTGCGCACCGCGCGCGCGCCGAGCAGGCGCAGGATCTGGGCTTCCGTGATGCCGTTGTTCTTGGCGATTTCCGCCGACCAGAGCACGAAGGCCAGCTTTTGCGGATAGGCTCCTTCGTGTTCGGCGCGCCAGGCTTCGATCTGCGCCTCGGCCTGGCGAATGCCGACGGCTTCGGCCTCGACGGTCGGCACCCGCTTCAGATCGAAGTTGTAGAGCACCCGTCCAGGCGGCAGGGCTTCCGGTCGACGAAACGGTTCTCCCATCGGGCCGGGCTCGATCCATCGTCCTTCCAGTTCCGCGAGGATCGCCTCGACTTCCCGCGGCGCCTGCCGCAGCGCGGCGGCATGGGCGGTGGCGCGTTCGAGCTGCGCTTTCAGCTCGTCCAGCCCGGCGACATTTCGCCCCAGATGCTTTTGCACGGCGGATTCGGCGGTCTGCCCCTGATGGACCACCTCGTCGACCAGCAGGCGGCCCAGGTCGTCCGGCGCGTCGGCAAGCGGCGAGAGCGCCCGGTCGAGATCCCTGCCCAACATGCCGGCGACCATCGCCGACAGGGCCGCGCCCTGCGGCGCCGCCCCCAGGATCTTGCCGCCCCAGGGCATGTTGGCCTTTTCCAGTTCGGCCAGATGGACGTCCAAAGCCGGTAGCAGTTCAGGCATGGGCGCGCGCGCGACATCCAGACGCAAGGCCCGCCCGATGCCCGCCTCCTGGACGGCCGCGCGCAGGGTGGGCTCGATTCCGTCGCGGATGGCGCCGTCGCTGGCGCCCCGGTAGCGCGCCAGCACCTCGCGCAAGGCCCCCAGGCTCTCGTAGGAATCCGAGGGCACGACGATGTTGTACCAGCCCGGCAGCGCCGCCAGCCCCTTGCGCTTGTTGCTCGTGCCGCCGTTGCCGCCCAGCCGCTCGGGATGGATCTGCGGCAGGCCGCCGAGCAGTATCCCGATGTGGTCGTCCGCCAGGACGCCCTGGACATTGCCGGCTTGCAGCACGATATTGGTGAACAGGCTGACCCAGGCGTCGGCCCGCCATTCCTTCCGCAGCCAGAGGAAAAACGCCAGGTACTGGTGATGGGGCGGCAGGGCGTCCTTGGACAGCAACACCTTCTCGTCTTCCAGATAGCCCCACATGGGGTGCGGCGCGATCAGGACATTGCCGTATTCGATGCGGGGAATGACGAGGAAGCGCCGCCCCTGGTCGTCGGTATGGATCATGGTCCTGCCCGGCGGCGGCCCCCACACGGCCTCGATCTCCTGCCGCCGCTTGAGCGGCAGGGTGTCGAACCACTCGCGGTACGTGGCTTCCGGGATCAGCGCCGGCTTCGATTCGGCCACCCGCCGGGCGATTTCTCCCGGCGACCAGTTGCCCATGTTGGAGGCTTCCCGCGCCATCCGCCGCGCCAGGGTTTCCGCGTCGGGCAAGGACGCGTCTCCCAGCGCGTAGCCCCGTTCCCGCAGGGTGGACAGGAGCATGGCAAGGCTGCCCGGCACGTCGAGGAAATCGTCCGGGTCGCCGCCGACGTCGGATTTGCCGCCCGCCTCGCTCCAGAAGGTGAAGACCACCCTTTTTTCCGCGTTGGCGACGCGATGCAGCCTGGCCCACGCCAGCGCGCGCTCGATCCGCCATTCGACCTGTTCGGGCAGCGGCAACTGGCGGGCGATGTCGTCTTCCGGGTCCCGCGCGGCGACCACGAGGGGTTCCAGAGTGCCGTCGCGCTCGCCCTCGGCGACGCGGAAGCTGAGTTCCGAACCCTGACCACCCGACGCCTGGCGATACTCTTCCGGGCTGAGACGGTGGTGATTGAGCGCCATCAGGATCGGCACGCCCAATTGTTCCGCCTGGGCGCGGCCCAGGGCGCGGTTGCCGTGATTCAAGCCTTCCGTGCTGCACAGCAGCGCGTCGATGACGGCGCGCCCTTCCCGCTGGAATTGCAGCAGATCCGGGCTGGCGCTGCCGACCAGCGCGATGGCGTTGTGCCCGCGCCGCTCGGTGGCCGCGATCAGCGCGTCCCAGGGCTTCAGGTTCTTGCGCTGCGCGTTGCTCATGTGCATCAACAGGCCGAGACTCAAGGCGTCGGGATCGTAGGCATGGCCTTTGTTCCTCCCGTCCTTGCCGCGACCGCGATACCAGGCCAGATAGGCTTCCAGCGAATCGAAAAGTTCCGGCGCGTCGGGGTGGTAGAAGGAATGCGCCGGATAGATGACGGGGCGGGGCGCCTTCAGGCCGTTTTGCAGGCCCAGTATCTCGCCCAGGGCGATCACCAGCGCCGCGTCGTTATCCGTGGAGCGGTTGGCCCAGTACAGCGCGAGCTCGGGATGCTCCGCCAGCGGCACGTTGCCTTCCAGCCCCGGCTGGGGATTGACCACCACGAATTTCGTGGCGGCGCGCAGGCGCTCGATCTTTTCGGCGTCGAGCGGCAAATCCTTCGTCGCGCCATCCAGGAAAACCAGCGCGTAGGCGGCCAAGTCGGTTTCCGCGCCCAGGACGAGCCCACCCTTGCCCGCGGCGTAGAGGTCCACTTGCGCCCCGAGCGGCAGCGATTCGATCGCCTGCCGGAATTCCGCCGCGCCGGCGTTTTCGCGCCCTTCGTAAATGAGGGCGATGCGCGCTTCCGCCGCATGAACCAGGCTGCCCGCGGCAAGCAGCAAAATCGTCAGAAACGCTTTCATGGCACGATTCCCGGAAAGTATTCAAAATTTTCGCCCGGCAAGGCCGGGGTGGCGGCCGCGTTGAAGCGCCGCCGGGTCGCCTGTTCGTAGGCGTAGCCCAGCGCGAGCAGGCGCGGCTCGCTCCAGGCCGGCCCCAGGAAGGAGATCGAGACCGGCAGACCGGCTCGGTTGCGGCCGGCGGGCACCACGAGATCGGGGAAGCCGGTGAGATTGGCGACGTTCCGGAACGAACCGGCGCTCAAACGCGCGAGGGCGGCCACGTCATAGACCGGATCGTGGCCTATCCGGTCGGGCAGATTGGCGCGCGTCAGATAGACCAGGGCGTCGAGGCGATGCGTCTCGAATACCCCGCGCACCGCTTCGCGCATCATCGTAAGCCCCTGTTCGCGGGCGGAACGGTAGATGCGCGAATCCGGGGGCTGCGGCTTGCGCAGCCTGATCGCAAGCTGGGCGTAGACTTTCGGAAAGGAAGCCGCCTGTTCGGGATGTCGGGCGAGATGGTCGGCGGCGCGCGCGTCGAGTTCCCGCATGGATCGGGGGAGTTCCGCCGGCAGGGGGGCCAGGTAGCGATCCATTGCCAGCTCTTTCTCGGTATCGCACACCACCTGGGTCAAGGCGGCGCGGGCTTCCAGCACGTGCCGCGGGAGGGCCGTCGGCACCAGCACGGCCCCTTCCGCCTCCAGGTCGGCGAGCGCCTGCTCGAAGACCTCGTCCATGCCCGCCTCGGCCGGCGCCGGGCCGCGCAACACGCCCAGACGCGCTCCCTTGAGCGCCGCGCGATCCAGGAAGCGCGTGTAGTCGCCATGCGCCAGCCCGAGGCTGTCGAGCGTCGCCGGGTCGGCCGCGTCGACGCCGGTCATCGCGCCCAGCAGGAGCGCCACGTCGCTGACCGAGCGGGCCATGGGGCCGACGGCGTCGAAGCTCCAGCAAGTGGGAATGACGCCGCCGCGCGAGACGAGGCCGGTCGTCGGCTTGAGGCCGGCCAGTCCATTGACGGAGGCGGGGCTGCGCAGCGAGCCGCCGGTGTCGGTGCCCAGTCCGAGCGGCGCGAACCAGGCGCCGAGCGCCGCGCCGGTGCCGCCGGAAGACCCCGAAGGCGAATAGGCGGGATCGTGCGGGTTGCGCGTCTGGCCGCCCAGGCTGCTCCGGCCGGTGGCGTCGGAAGCGAAATCCCCCAGATTGACCTTGGCCAGGATGATCGCCCCCGCCGCGCGCAGGCGGGCAACGGCGAAGGCGTCGGCCTGGGGCCGGTTCCCTTCAAGGAACAGCGAGCCGCCGGTATTGGCAAGCCCCACGCTGTCGATATTGTCCTTGAGCACCACCGGAATGCCGTGCAGGGGCGAGCGCCGGCCCTTTTCGCGCCGCTCCCGATCCAGCGCGCGGGCTTCCGCGAGCGCGCCGGAGTCGAGACCGAGGATCGCGTGGATGACGGGGCCCCGGTTCTCGTAGGCGGCGATGCGGGCGAGATAAAGGCTCA
>JAITIQ010000130.1 GCA_031279425.1 Accumulibacter sp. | reverse complement strand
GCGTGGCCAGCAGCACTTTCGGATCGAAGCTCTCCATGATGAACGCGAGACGGCGGGATGTCGCGTTCGATGGTACCACGAGCCGGGAGCATGAAACGGGATGGAGCGACCAGGCTTTTTCCCGCCGCAGGCCTGCCCTCCCCCTCCCCTCTCGAGCCGCCTTGTACAGGCGGGCGAGAGGGTGCCCCGCAGGGGCGGGCAATAGGTATCTACACCCCCCGACCGCGGCGCTTCGCGCCGGGCAGAACGAACTGGATTGCCACGGCGCATGGCCCGAGCAATGACGAGTTCTCCCCATGGATTCCCCTCGCCCCCCGCAGGGAGGAGAGGGCCAGGGGGAGGGGGCCAGCCATGCGCAGCGCGGCGACGCGGTTATCTCGGCGGGGAAGAGTGGATGAGCGTTCGTTCATTCCTCCCCTTTTTGATCAGCGGCGCTCTCGCGCCGGAGGGAACGACGCCCTCTCCCGGCCCTGCGGGCCACCCTTCCCCGCCAAGTGAGGGAGGGGAATCCGGTGCGCCGCTGTTTCGGAGTGTGTAGATACCCATGCTGCGGGGGGCGAGGGGAACCGGAAGTTTCGTCATGGCGAGGGCGAGAGGACCGCGGCAATCAGGTCATCGCCATGTGGCGCGAGGAAAGAAGCGATCCAGGGGTCCTGGTCTGGCGGTTTCCGGTTTCACGCCAGCGTCCGGGCGGCGATGAGCAGCGTGATTTCGGCGGCGCCGTGCTTCTTCAGGGTGCGCGCGCATTCGTCGAGCGAGGCGCCGGTGGTCATCACGTCGTCGACCAACAGAATGCGTCGGCCGGCAAGCTCGCGCGCGCAGTCGAACGCGCCGCGCACGTTCTTCTTGCGTTCTTTCCACGGCAGGCCGGCCTGGGCCGGCGTCGGACGGACGCGCCGGCACGCGCCGGCATCGAGCGGCTTGTCAAGCGCCCGGGCGACCGGACGCGCGAGTTCCAGCGCCTGGTTGAAGCCGCGCTCGCGCAGACGGGACGGATGCAAGGGCAGCGGCACGACGAGGTCGACGGCGGCGTCCTTCGCCAGCGCGGCCAGCTCGCCGCCCAGAAACGCGGCGATCGCCAGGCGATGGCCGTACTTGAAGGACTGGATCAGCCCGTCTACCGGAAATCCGTAGCGGAAGACCGCCAGGGTCCGGTCGTAGTGCGGCGGACGCCCAAGGCAGCGTCCGCAGCATTCACCCGACGGAATGGGCAGGGCGCAGCGCCGGCAGCGGGACGCCGGCAGCCGGGGCAGATCGTCCGCGCACGCGCGGCAGAGGATTTCGCCGCCGCTATGCTGTCCGCAGAGCAGGCAATCCTGCGCGAACAGGCCGTCGAATATCCGTTTGGCAAAATCCCCGGCTCCGGATGGGCGCATTTTCAGCGCATCCAGTCCACGATGATCCGCCGGTAGAATTCCTTGGCCTGCGCGATCCGTTCGACGAGGCAATACTCGTCGGTCTGGTGCGCCATATGCGCTTCGCCGGGACCGAGAATGACGGTGGGCGGATTGCCGAGCGCGGGGCGCAGGATGGCGGCATCGGTAAAGTACGCCACCGAACCCGGCTCCTCGCCCGGCGTCGCCAGCTCCGTCACCCGGCGCATCCAGGGATCCCGCGGATCGGTATGGACGCTCGCCATGTCGATGAGCGTCTCCAGCGCGATTTCCGGTCCGAGCAGCGCGGCAAGCTCGTTCAAGATCGCCGCGTGATCCTGGCCCGCGACGCTGCGGATGTCGATGGTGAAACTCGCCGCGTCGGGCACCGAATTGATGTTGAGGCCGCCCGCGATCAGGCCGACGTTGAGCGTGGGCTTGCCCATCAGCGGATGCGGCGGCAGCCCGAAATCGTAATCGCGCAACTGGAGCAGCGCGGGGGCGAGCTTGTAGATGGCGTTGTCGCCGCGCTCGGGCATCGAGCCGTGCGCGGTAACGCCCTTGGCGGCGGCGCGCAGCCACAGCGCGCCCTTGTGCGCGGCGAGCGGCCGGTTGCCGGTCGGTTCGGCGACCACCAGGGCGCCGATTCCGTCCAGCAGCGGCAGGAGTTCGGGCTGCCGAACGACGTGCAGGGCGCCCTCACAGCCGCTTTCCTCGCCGGCGGTAATGATGAGCACGACGCCGGGACCCTCGCGCAGCATCGCCGCCAGTTCGAGCGCGGCGGTGACGAAGGCGGCGACGCCGCTCTTCATGTCGCTCGCGCCGCGGCCGTAAAGCCTGCCATCGGCGATCTCTCCGCCGAAGGGATCGCGGCTCCATGGCGAAGCGCCCAGCGGCACCGTGTCGACGTGGCCGGTGAAGGCCAGCGCCGGGCGCGCCGTTCGGCGCCCGATCCGGGCCACCAGACTGGTGCGGCGCTCGCCGAAGTCGGCGAGACGGCACTCGAAGCCTGCCGCCGACACGAGTTCGGCGAGGTGGCGCGAACACGCTTCCTCGTTTCCGCGCCCGTCCTGGTTGACAGTATTCATGCGCAGGAGCGTTTGCGTCAGGGCCACGGGATCGTATCTGGCATCGGCATTCATCGAAGACTCCACGGGCAATGATCGGCGACCAATGTACCATTCCGGAGGCGAAAATTTCCGCCGACCGACGATGAGAACGATGGAAAGAATTCGATGAGATACCGGCTGATCGCCCTCGACCTCGACGGAACGCTGCTCGACAGCACGCTGCGCATCCGCCGCGGGACGATCGATGCCCTGCGGCAGGCGCGCGGAGAAGGCGCGCGGGTCATGATCGTCACCGGGCGCCACCACACCGCCGCGCATGCCTATTGGCGGGAGCTCGATCTCGAACTGCCGGCCATCTGCTGCAACGGGGGCTACGTGTACGATTTCCGGGCCGGCAGGGCGATTGCCGGCGATCCGTTTACGCGGACCGAGGCGCGCGAACTGCTGGACATCGTGCGGCAGCACCCGATCGAGGCGATGATCTATACCGACGAGGCGATGACTTTCGAGAACGACATGCCGCATCTGGCGGCCACGCGCCAGTGGTCGGCCACGCTGCCCGAGCCGCTGCGTCCGCGTCTCGACCGGGTGGACACGCTCGACCGGGTGATCGACGAGGCCAGGATGCTCTGGAAATTCCTGATCACTTCCGACGACCAGAGGTCCCTGGAAGCATTCACGCAGGCCATCCGCGCGCGCGGATTCGCCTGCGTCCGCTCTTCGCGCACCCACGTCGACGTGGCGCGCGCCGGCAACCACAAGGGACGGCGGCTGGCCGAATTCATCGCGTCAATGGATATCTCCGCGCGGGAAACCATCGCCTTCGGCGACCAGGAGAATGACGTGGAGATGCTGGAATTCGCCGGGCTGGGCATCGCCATGGGCAACGCCCGCCCGGAAGTGCGCGCCCGCGCGGACTGGGTCACCGGCTCCAATGACGGCGACGGGATCGTCGAGGCCTTGCGGCGTTTCGTTCTGGCGCGGCAATCTTGGGAAAATTCGTGAATTTCAGCGGGACGGCGCGGCGGATGCTGTGATTTGCCGGCGCCGGGCCTATCCAGACTCCGGCGAACCACGGTGAAATATCCGGGCCCGGATCGGAAACGGGTAAAATCCTCGCCTTCGAAGAATGAGAACCGGGCGGTTTCATGAACCAAGTGAGAAAAGCCGTCTTCCCCGTGGGCGGCCTGGGTACCCGCTTCCTGCCGGCGACCAAGGCGAGTCCGAAGGAGATGATGCCGATCGTCGACAAGCCGTTGATCCAGTATGCCGTCGAGGAAGCCGTGGCGGCGGGAATGAGCGACATGATCTTCGTCACCGGGCGCACCAAGCGGGCCATCGAGGATCACTTCGACAAGGCCTACGAGCTCGAAGGCGAGCTGGCCCTGCGCCGCAAGACGGAGACGCTGGAGTTCGTGCGCAATCTCCTGCCCAGGCACATCCACTGCATCTACATCCGCCAGGCGGAAGCCCTTGGCCTGGGCCACGCCATCCTCTGCGCCAAGCCCGCGGTCGGCGACGAGCCTTTCGCCGTGCTGCTGGCCGACGACCTCATCGACGGCGAGCCGCCGGTGATGAAGCAGATGACCGAAGTGTTCGACTACTATCGCTGCTCGGTCATCGGCGTGCAGGACGTGCCGCGCGTCGAGACGGGGAGCTACGGCATCGTCCGGACGGCGCCGGTGGCGGACCGGCTGGAGCGCATCGAGGCCATCGTCGAAAAGCCGAAACCCGAGGAGGCGCCGACGACGCTCGGCGTCGTCGGGCGCTACATCCTGACGCCGCGCGTCTTCCGTCATCTGGAAAACCTCATTCCCGGCTCCGGCGGGGAAATCCAGTTGACCGACGGCATCGCCGCGCTGCTGCGCGAGGAGCAGGTGCTGGCTCACCGTTATCGGGGCACGCGCTACGATTGCGGCGCCAAGCTCGGCTACCTCAAGGCCACCGTCGAATTCGGCCTGCGCCACCCGGAAGTGGGCGCCGAGTTCACCCGCTATCTGGGGCAACTCGCCTTCCAGGATCCGGCATGAGCGAACTTCGGGAAGCCAGGGAGATTCTCGCTTCCGCCGAACTCATCCATTCGGCGGAAGCGGTGAATGCCGCCGTGGCCCGCGTCGCCGCGCGGATCACGCGCCGCCTGGGAGAAAGCTACCCGCTCATGCTGTGCATCATGAACGGCGGCGTGCCGTTCGCCGGCCAACTGCTGATGCGGCTCGGTTTTCCGCTCGATTTCGACTACCTGCACGCGACCCGCTACGGCCAGGAAACCTCGGGCGGCGCGCTGACTTGGAAAGCCATGCCGCAGACCCCGGTCGAGGGGCGGACCGTGCTGGTCGTCGACGACATTCTCGACGAGGGATTCACCCTGGCGGCGATCGTCGGGCGCCTCGAGGAACTCGGCGCGGCGGAGTGCCATATCGCCGTGGCGGTCAACAAGCGAAAAAGCGGGAAGAAGCCGATCGAAGCCGATTTCGCCGCCCTGACGGTGCCGGACCGCTACGTATTCGGATACGGCCTGGACGTGCGCGGAATGTGGCGCAATCTTCCCGCCATCTATGCCGTGAAAGAGAGCTGAAAATGCTGGCGGTCATTGGAGGAAGCGGGCTGTCGCAACTGGAGAACCTGGAAACGTCTCACCGTGAAGTGCTGCGCACGCCCTACGGCGAACCTTCCGGCGCCGTCACCTTCGGGCGGATACGCGGGCGCCCCGTGGCCTTCCTCGCGCGGCACGGCTACGGGCACATCATCCCGCCGCACGCGGTCAACTATCGCGCCAACGTCTGGGCGCTCGCCAGGCGCGGGGCGGAAGCCATCGTCGCCATCGCCGCGGTGGGGTGCATCCGGCGGGATCTCGCGCCCGGCGACCTCGTCATCCCACATCAGATCATCGACTACACCTGGGGACGCAAGAGCACCTACCATGACGGGCTCGACCACGCGGTGGTGCATGTCGATTTCACCGAACCATTCGACGGCGGGCTGCGGGAGCGCCTGCTCGAAGCGGCGAAGGCCGCCGGTGTGGCCGTCGGCGATGCGGCGGTGTATGCCGCGACGCAGGGGCCGCGCCTGGAGACGGCCGCCGAGATCGACCGGCTCGAGCGCGACGGCGCCGACGTGGTGGGCATGACCCTGATGCCCGAGGCCGCGCTGGCCCGGGAGCTTTCCGTTCCCTACGCAGCGATCAATGTCGTCGCCAACTACGCGGCGGGACGCGCCGACAGCCGCGACGGCATCCGCATCGCCGCGATCGACGCCGTGCTGGCCGGCGCCATGGGCCGCGCGCGCGCTGTCGTCGAAAGTCTTTTGTCATGATCCGGCCGGTGCTCCGGATGGGCGACGCCCGCCTGCTGCGGCGGGCCGGCGAAGTCACCCGCTTCGGCACGCCCGAACTCGACGCCCTGATCACCGATCTGGAAGACACCATGCGCGCGCTGGACGGCGCGGGCATCGCCGCGCCGCAGATTGGCGTCGGACTGCGCGTTGTCATTTTCGGCTTCGATGCCAACCCCCGCTATCCGGAAGCCGATGCCGTGCCCCGCACCGTGCTGATCAATCCGACGCTCGAACCATTCTCGAGCGAAACGGAAGAAGGATGGGAAGGCTGCCTGTCGGTGCCCGGACTGCGCGGCCAGGTGCCGCGCTGGCGCCGTCTGCGCTACCGGGGTTTCGACCCCCGCGGCCGGCCGATCGACCGGACGGTGGAAGGCTTCCACGCGCGCGTCGTGCAGCACGAAACGGATCACCTCAACGGCGTGCTCTACCCGATGCGCATCAGGGACCTGAGCCGCTTCGGATTTCAGGACGCGCTGTTTCCAGAGCGGGATTCGGACGCCGGCGAGTGAACCAACACCTGGACAAATCAGAATCGCGGCAGGACATAAACGTCCGGTTTCCGCCGCTCTCCGAGCCTGCTATCATCGACTCTCCCCGCAACGCCCCACGTGTCAGCCATGACTGAACGCCAGGAGACCGACAAGATCGGCGACGAGCTCGCGGCACAGCGTTTCGGCATGCTGGCGGACATCGCCCGCGAACTTGCCGGGGAAGTGCTTTTCCCCACCTTTTTCGATGCCGTGCTGCGTCTGCGCAAGGAGTTGCAGGATCCGAACGTCACCATGCGCCGCGTCGCGCAGATGGTTCGTCTGGAACCTCTGATCGCCGCCAAATTGGTGCGGCTCGCCAACTCGGTGATTTACGCCGCGCAAGGGCCGGTGCGCGACCTGCCGTCGGCCATTCAACGGCTCGGTCTGGATGCGGTGCGGACCACGGCGATGTCGGTGGCCATGGGCGAGATTCTTCACGCCAAGGAAATGGCCGCGTTCGCCAGCCTGGCGCAAAGCCTCTGGAAACATTCCGTCGGCTGTTCGGCGGCGGCGCGCGTGCTGGCGCACAAGCTGACCCGGATCAACGCGGAAGAGGCGATGCTGGCCGGCCTGGTGCACGATCTCGGCGCGTTCTACATGCTGTATCGGGCGGCCCAGTACCCCGAACTGCGCGAGCGGCCCGATACGCTCCGGTATCTCATCATGCAGTGGCACGAGGCCATCGGCGTCACCCTGCTCGAAACCCTGGGACTGCCGAGCGAAATCGCGGAGGCGTCTGCCGATCATGACCACTCGCGTCCCGTTCCGGAGGTCCCCAAAACGTTGGCGGACATCGTCTACATCGGCAACCTGCTGGCCGGCGGATATCACGTATGGCTGAATTACGGCTGCGATACGCCGACCGAGGAAGAAGTCCGTTCCTTCCGCGAGAAGTACGCGAACCTGCTGCCGGAGATCGAAGTCGTGACGAACGGGATGCATGCCGTTCTGGGCAACTGAAGAAATTCAACCCGGCGAGGCGCCTTCTCGCCAAGCGACCGGCATGATCCGCAGATCGAGCAGGTTTGCCCGACCTGTACCCGATGTCGGACCCTCTTCGGCGCAGCCAAAGTCCCGCTGCGATCGCCCGGACATGTTTTTGCAACCTCGGTCGGCAGCCATAGGGCTTCTGCTATACTCGCGGGATCGTAAACCCCGGGCATCCATGAGCCAAATCCAAGCCATCGAACCGTCCCCGCGGGCCCTCGATCTGGCTCGCCAGGTGTTGCGCATCGAGGGAGAGGCCGTCCTGGCGCTCACCGCGCGCATCGACGGCGCTTTTTTGCGGGCGCTCGCGCTGATCCTCAATTGCCGGGGCCGGGTCATCGTCAGCGGCATCGGCAAGTCCGGCCACATCGCGCGCAAGATTGCCGCGACGCTGGCCAGCACGGGAACACCGGCTTTTTTCGTCCATCCGGCCGAGGCCAGCCATGGCGACCTGGGCATGATCACCGCTGAGGACGTGGTCATCGGCATTTCCCATTCCGGGGAGAGCGCGGAGCTCCTGAACATCGTCCCGGCGATCAAGCGTCAGGGAGCTAGGCTGATCGCCATGACCGGCGACGAAAAATCGACGCTCTCCCGCGATGCCGACGCGCACCTCGACGCCGGCGTGGCCCAGGAGGCGTGCCCATTCAATCTCGCGCCGACCGCCAGCACGACCGCCGCGCTGGCGCGGGGCGACGCGCTGGCGGTGGCGCTGCTCGACGCGCGCGGCTTCGGGCCTGGTGATTTCGCCCGTTCGCATCCCGGTGGAGCGCTCGGACGCCGGCTGCTCACGCGCATGCGCGAGGTCATGCGCGCCGGCGAGGCGATTCCCGCCGTCGCGCCGGAGGCGAGCGTCGCCGAAGCCATCCGGGAAATCACTCGCGGCACCATCGGCATGACCATCGTCGTTTCGCCCGAGCGCAGGGTGCTGGGCATCTTCACCGATGGCGATCTGCGCCGCGCCATATTGCGCCGCGACGATCTCGAGGTGCTCACCGTCGGCGATCTGATGACCCGCAATCCGTATGTCATGGGTCCCGAGCAACTCGCCGCCGAGGCCGTCGAGAGGATGGAAAAGCACAAGATCAACCAGATTCCGGTGGTCGACGACGCAGGCCGCCTGGTCGGCGCGCTCAACATGCACGACCTGTTTCGCGCCAAGGCGATCTGATGAAACCGATCGAGGAATGCCGGGCGCTCGCCGGCCGTCTCAAACTGATGATCTTCGACGTCGACGGCGTGCTCACCGACGGCTCCCTGTACTTTACCGACGCCGGCGCCGAGATCAAGGTCTTCAACGCGCGCGACGGGCACGGCCTGCGCATGCTGCAGGCCGAAGGCGTGACGCTGGCGATCATCACCGGCCGCAATGCCGCCTGCGTCGCCTGGCGCATGAAGAATCTGGGTATCGAACACGTCTACCAGGGCGTCGGCGACAAGCCGGCCGCTTTCCGGGAACTGCTTGCCCAGCTCGGCGTGAAGGCCGAGGAGGCGGGTTTCATGGGCGACGACGTCATCGACCTCAAGGTCATGGCGGCCTGCGGCTTCTCGGCGGCGCCGGCTGACGGCCATGAGCTCAACCGGCAGCGCGCCGACTACGTCAGCCGGCTTCCCGGCGGGCGCGGCGCCGCGCGCGAAGTCTGCGAATTCATCCTGGCGGCCCAGGGCAAGCTCGAGGCCGCCATCGCCCGCCACCTGCCTTTCCTGCCGATGGAGGGAAGATGAGACATTGGGGCAGCGCGCTTTTTCCCCTGAGCCTTCTGCTGGTGCTGACGCTGCTTACCTTCTGGCTGCGCTACGCGACCCGGCTGGACGAGCCGAACCGCGACGGAAAGAACCGGCACGACCCGGACTACATCCTGTCCGACATCGTCCTGCGCAAGCTCGACCAGGAAGGTCTGCTCAAATACACCCTGCGCGCCGCCGAGGTCCGCCACTACCCGGACGATGACACGACCGACCTCGCCCGGCCCAATCTCGTGCAGAGCCGCAAGGACGGCAAGCCCCCGATCACGGTGAGCGCCGAGCGGGGACACCTGAGCCGGGACAACGAGCGGGTCGACCTCTACGACGACGTGCGGATTTATCGGCCGCCCGCCGAAAACCACAAGGAACTCACCGCGGCGATGGATACCCTGACCGTATTTCCCGACGATGAGACAGCCTTCACCAGGAGTCCGGTGCTGATCACGCAGGGCAAATCCTGGGTAAAAGGCGTCGGCATGCAGGTGGACCAAAAGGCGCAGACCTACCTCCTCGAATCGCAGGCCGTCGGATTCATGGAAAGCAAGTCGGAGGGGAAGAAATGACCATGAGGCCGATCCATCGTTTCGTCACCGTCGCCGTCGTCTTGCTGTCCGTATTCCGACCTTTTCCGGCGTGCGCCGAAAAGGGCGACCGGGACAAACCGATCCACCTCGAGGCCGACCGGGTCAGCCTGGATGACATCAACAAGGTGCAGATATTCGAGGGCAACGTCGTCATGACCCAGGGCACGATGCAGTTGCGCACCAGCAAGCTGGTGGTGACCGAGGACGCCGACGGCTTCCAGAAGGGCGTGGCCACCGGTGGCAAGAACGGGCTGGCCTATTTCCGGCAGAAACGCGACGGCAAGGACGAATACATCGAGGGCGAAGCGGAAAGGATCGAGCACGACGGGCGCAGCGAAAGAACCGAATTCTTCGTTCGCGCCTGGATCAAGAGCGGCGAGGACGAGGTCAGGGGCCACTATGTTTCCTATGAGGCTCCGACCGAGAAATACCTGGTCACCAGCGCCGGAGGCGAAACGAAATCGGCCCGCGTGCGCGCGGTCATCCAGCCCAAGAGCAAGCCGGTGCCCGCCGAGGATGGGACGCAGGCTCCGAGCTTGAAGCCCGCCGCGGACCTTGCGCCGCGCTGAGCGCCCGGATTTGCGTTTTTTCTCCGCGCCCGCGTGCCGGAGGAGTGTCTGCTGGAAGATGGCGTAACGCCGCAGGTCGTGCCGCTGTTCTATCGCCAGCCTGACGGGTTCCGTTCCGAAGTCGACATCATGCCGGGCAAGCCCGCCGATCTGCCGCCGCGTCTGCCCGATGCACATCCGCGCCGCTGGGAAAAGCGCCTGCTGGCGGCGTTGGACGCGGTGTCGGTCGATTGTCCCGACGCGCGAAGCTTCGCAACGGGTGGAACGGTTGGCGGGCGCGGCGGCGGATGGCCATGCCGCCTTCCCGCTGCCGTCCGCGCCGGGGATGTCCCCATAGTCACTAACCCAACATGGTATTGCGGCACCAGATCATTGCAGATTTTTGTTTCAAGACGTTTTTTTTTTCGATCAGGAACAGCTTGCTTATCTTGGTGAGACCGTGAGCGACCTGACGCAGGGGGTGGGCTGCTTCTACGGCGAGGTAGATTACCGCGTTGCGCGTCTTGCGAGGGTGGCGGATCGGTGTTTTCTTAAAAAAAATACTGGAATAGTCAAATTTTTCCCGTAAACCGTTAGCGAGCTTGGCAAATTTCCGCCAAGCTTGTTCTTGGCTGACGTTGATCTATTGCAGCCGTCGGAACGGCAGGCCCTGTTCCATCCAGGGATTGCCTCTCATTGGCATTTACCTTCGTACTCATGGATGAGGTCAAACTTATGTTCGGGAAAGATGGGGTGGTGATGGGCAAGGGGGGTTTCTTTTTCAACGGCGGAAGGCGTCTGGAAGGCGGGAAACGCGCGCTGCTTGGCCTGACAGTCTGGTCGGGGGGGGGGGGGGTTATTGGGCTGACGCTGGCCCTGATGTTGGGCGGGCCGCAAGCACTGGCGCAGGAGAGCACGCCGATGGCGGCGCAGGAAGAAGCCTCGCCCGCCGCCGAGGCGACATCTGGCAGCGAAACGGTG
>JAITIQ010000067.1 GCA_031279425.1 Accumulibacter sp. | reverse complement strand
GAAAACTCCTGCAATTCGACGCGCAGCAGGCATTCGGCGGCCACCTCGACGGCGGCGAATCCGATTTTCCGGCGCAGTTGCGCGGCCAGCAGCAGGGCCGGAGGCGCGGCCCAGCGGCTGTCGGCGTACTGGCTCCGCTCGAGCGGATCGGCATACACGAGCCGATAATCGATCCCCGGACTGTCCAGCCAAGGCGCCGCGACGACTTCCAGCGCCAAGCGCCGGGCCGGCGCGCGGGCCGGCGTGTCCTCGGCGCTCCGGGCGGGCGCGCCGAAGTCGTAGATGGCGGCGGGCATTTTATTGCGTCCCATTTCCGCGCAGCCGCTCAGCGCCAGAACCGCCGAACAGGTGGCAAGCATGGCTCGGCACGGACGATTTGCCTTCCGGAAAACCGCTTTCAACGCGGAGCCCATGGAGAAAATGATCGGCTCTTTCCGTGTTCTCCGTGTCTTTGTGTTCTCCGTGCCGGATGAGGCTTCAAAAATCCTTTTCATGGCGTGTTTCCTCCGCTCGGCGGCGCCACGAATCCCTCCTCGCCAGGACCGGGCGCGATATCCCGGCGCCCGAAAATCAGGCTTTCCGGCGACTCTTCCAAGATCCACAGGACGCGGTTCAAGCGATGCGTGGTCGAAGCGAATTCCGTGGCCAGGGTGTTCAGGCGGACGAGCAGCGCCTTGGCTCCCGTGGAATTCGCATCGCCCAGCATCGCCTCGAACCGGTCGCTGGCCGCACCGAGGCGCGCCACCAGGCCGCGCGCCTCGGCAAAGAACGGCGCCGCCTGCGCGACGGTCTGCTCGGAATGGGTCAGCGTGGCGTCGATCCGGCGGACGGCGTCGGCATTGAGCGCCTGCCGCAGCCGGTCGCTCGTCTCGAGGACATTCCGCGAACTCGTTTCGAAATGGGCCAGCATGGTGTCGATCCGGCGGATGGTATCGGGATTGAGCGCCTGCCGCAGGCGATCGCTCATTTCCCGGACGTCCCGCGAACTCGCTTCGAGATGGACGAGCATGCGCGATACCGCCTGACGATTCTCGGCGCGCAGAAGATCGTTCATGCCGACGAGCAGTTCGCGCGTCTGGCGCAGGACCTCGCCGCCCACGCCGGTCAGTTCCTGCACCAGGGAATCCTTCATGGCGATGCGCGCGCCGCCCGGCAACGCCGCGGCGTCCTTTCCCTCATCCTCGAGCAGGATGTGCGCGATGCCCGTCACGCCCTGGTGATTCAGCCGGGCGACGGTCCCGCGGGTCACCGGGATATCCCTGGGCAGGGAAATTTCGATCAGCGTCACGCGCGGATCGGCCGGATCGAGCCGGATCGACTCGACCCGACCGACGCGGATGCCGCGGTAACGCACCTGGGCCTGCGCGTTGAGCCCGGTGACGTTGTCCCGCGTTTCGACGACGTAACGCGCGCTTTCCTCGTGCCGTCCGCTGAACCACCACAGCGCGGCCACCGCCGAGGCGCAGAGGATCAGCAGGAACAGCCCGGCAAGCAGGGCATGCGAACGATTTTCCATGACTGTCGAGTGAAACGTGATCGATTGAAATGTGAAGACCCGCCAGGCTGCGGCAGATTCTCACATTTCACCCATCACTTCCTCCGCATCGCCGCGCGGGCATGTTCCGAACAGAAGAAGCTCCGGATGAACGGGTGATCGACTTCGATCACTTCATCCGGCGGACCGTCGGCAATGATACGCCGCTCGGCCAGCACCGCCACCCGCGTCGCCAGCCCGGCCAGCGTATCGAGATCGTGCGTGACCATCAGCACGGTGAAACCGAGCTGTTTCTGCAGGCTGCCGATCAGCCGCACGAAACTGTCGGCGAGATCCGGGTCCAGCCCGGCCGTCGGCTCGTCCAGCACCAGAAGCTCGGGCTCGAGCGAAAGCGCGCGCGCCAGCGCCACCCGCTTCACCATGCCGCCCGACAGTTCAGCCGGCATCAGGCGCGCGTGCCGCGCTTCGAGTTCGACCATGGCCAGCTTGATGTGCACGAGATCGTGGATCAGATCCTCGTCGAGGAGGCGCAATTCGCGCAAGGGAAAGGCGATGTTGTCGAACACGTCGAACGCCGAGAACAGCGCTCCCTGCTGGAACAACATGCCGAAACGGCGGCGCGTCCCGACCCGCGCGCGCGGATCGGGATCGAGCACCGGCCGGCCGAACAGGCGCACTTCGCCGCGCGCGGGCGCGAGCAGGCCGACGATCTCGCGCAGGAGCGTCGTCTTGCCGCTGCCCGAACCACCTACCAGGCAGAGGATTTCGCCGCGCCCGACGGCGAGGCTTACGTCGTCGTGGACGAGATTCCCCGCGAAGCGTGTGCTCACGCCGGAGACTTCGACGACGAGGCCGGAAGACGAAGGGCAGGGGGCAGATTTGTCTTCCGTCTTCGGATCGACAGAAGACTGGCCGCCAAGGCGCGCCCGCGCGCCGCTCTGTCTTCCGCCCCCGGTCATCCGTCCTCAGATCCCCGGCATACCGATGCGCCGGGTGAGCACCGCGAAGAGCGCGTCGATGAGGATCACCGTGGTGATCGCGGTCACCACCGAAGCGGTCGTGTGCGCCGACAGGCTCTCCGTGTTCGGCCGCACCTTGAGACCGAAGTGGCAGGCGATCAGGGCGATCAGCAGGCCGAAGAAAAATCCCTTGCCCATGCCGATCCACAGGTTGGCCACCGGCACCGCCTTGGGCAGCGTATCGATGAAGTAGTCGTAGGAAAGATCCATCTCCAGGTTTGCCGAAACCATGCCGCCGACGATGCCGGCCGCGGCGCACCAGACGACCAGGAAGGGCATGACGCAGGCGAGCGCGGCCACTTTCGGCAGGACCAGGCGCAGCGAGCGCGAAATCCCCATCGTGGCCAGCGCGTCGATTTCCTGGGTGACCCGCATCACGCCGATCTGGGCGGTCATCGACGATCCCGAGCGGCCGGCGACCAGCACCGCGACGATGACCGGGCCGAGCTCGCGGATGACGCTGATGCCGATGAGATTGACGATGTAGATGTCCGCGCCGAACATCTTGAGTTGCAGGGACGATAGATAGGACAGGACGACGCCGATCAGGAAGCCGACCAGCGCGGTCACCGGCAACGCCCGCGCGCCGCTCTTATAGACCGTCGCCGAAAATTCCCTGAACGGGATGTCCCGCGGGTGGCCGCACAGATGGGCGAGATCGAGCGCCAGCTGTCCGGCCAGGGTCACGAACCCCCGGGCGTTCCCCGCGGCCGAGAGCGCGAAGCTGCCCAGGGTGATCAGCGCATCGAGCGCCGACATCCGCCGGCGCGGCGCCTCTCTGCCCGGAACAGCGGCGGCCCGCGCCAGGACGTCGCGCTGTTCGCGGCCAGCGGCAAGCTGCGCCGGCCAGCGGCGGCCCCAGGACTGCCAGAGGATCACCGCGCCCGCGCTGTCCAGGCGCGTCACGCCCGAAAGATCCCAGGACGATTCGACGGAGCATTGCCCGAGCCGCGCCCGCAGGTCCGCCACCGGCTCCGGCAGCGTGGAGAGTGTCCAGTCGCCGGAAAGCACGACCCGCGGACGGCCATCGACGATTTCAGAGAGGACGGAAGCTTTCACGAGCAGGCCATCAAGCGGGTTCGCCCTGCGTTCTTGCCGGGCGCCGCCGCACTCGCAGCTCCCAGCCCACCCGCTGCCAGGCCGAGGATTCGTCGGCGAGCGCCCGCGCGGTCAGCGGATTCTTTTGCAGCCAGGGGGTGGGCAGTTCGATCGAGAAGCCGGAGGATAACTGCTTGACGCGTATGGGCGGCAGCGGCTGGTCATCGCGCGAGCGGTGCAGCAGGACGGCCAGGCGGAGACAGAAAATCTGCCGCCAGAGCGGGTCGGCGGAAGGGATCAGCGGCAGTTTTTCCAGCTTGCCGCGCTGCCCGAGCACGAGCAGCGACAGCCTTTCCTGATCCTTCCTGGAAAAACCCGGCATGTCGGCGCTACCGATGACGTAGGCGCCGTGCTTGTGAAAGCCGCTGCGCGCGATCGACATCCCGATCTCATGCAGGGCCGCCGCCCAGCGCAGAACCCGCGCCTCTCCCACGTACCGCGGGTCTTCGGCGCGGACCAGCTGGGCGAGCAGGTGCATGGCCGCGCGCTCGACACGCTCGATCTGTTTTACGTCGACCCGGTAGCGGCGCGCGAACTCGCGCACCGTGGCGTCGCGCATGTCGATCTGATGGAAGCGCCCCAGCATGTCGTACAGCACGCCCAGACGCAACGCGCCTTCGGCGTAGCTCATGCGGGACAGTCCGAGCACCGAGAAGGTGGCGGAAAGGATGGCCACTCCGCCGGCGAGCACCGGTTCCCGGTCGGCGCGCAAACCGGAGAGGCCCAGGGCGGAAGCGCGCCCGGCGCGAATCAGCCGCTCCCTCAGTTTTTCCAGTCCCGCGCGGGAAATCCCCGGCGTATTGTCCGGATTCAGTCCGTTGATTTCGAGGATTTCGGCGGCCGCCTTGGCGGTTCCCGAGGAAGCGACGGCCTCGTTCCAACCGAACGTCCGAAAATCATGCGCGATGGACTCGATTTCTCCGGCGGCGGCGATCTCGGCTTCGGCAAAGCGTTTCCTGTCGATTCCGCCGTCTGGGAAAAAGCGCATGGAGTAGCCGACGCAGCCCATGAACAGCGATTCCATGAGCAGGGGCTCGAACTTCCTGCCGATCACGAATTCGCTCGACCCGCCGCCGATGTCGACCACCAGGCGCTTGCCGCGTCCCGGCAAGGCGGCGTGCGCCACGCCGATGTAGATCAGGCGCGCTTCCTCGCGTCCGCCGATGACCTCGATCGGGAAACCCAGCGCCGCCTCGGCCTCGCGTATGAAATCGCCGGAATTCCTGGCCACGCGCAGCGTATTGGTGGCCACCGCGCGCACCGACTCCGGCGCGAATCCGCGCAGGCGTTCGGCAAACCGGCCAAGCGTCTCGAGTCCGCGCCGCTGCGCTTCCTCGCCGAGCTCTTTCTCCCGCGTCAGCCCCGAGGCCAGGCGGACGGTTTCCTTCAGGGAATCCAGCGAATAGATCTGGTCATCGACGACCCTGCCCACTTCGAGCCGAAAACTGTTGGAACCCAGATCGACCGCGGCAACCTGTTCATACTCCATGTCCAGCCCCATGGGATTCGCCAAACGACCGCGGGATTCTATCATTGCCGACGGCATGGCCGCCGGCCGGGATTGGCGGAAGATCAGGAAGGCTATAATTCCAGGGTTCGCTGTCGCGTATGCTGGAGTCAAGCGATGCGCGCGCGACCCTTTTATTTTCCGGAGCGAGAACCGCATTTTGATCGAAATCCTTGAAAAGCCGCAGGCCCGCCCGATTGGCAACACATGGGCTCCGTTCCGCCAGACCTGATCCGCCGAAGCGGGCGGAAATGAAACCGTGACGAGCATGCGCGCAAACGCCGCCGGGCGCGAAGGCTCCGCCTATCCCGCCGCTCACTTTCTCAACCGCGAGCTGGGCATCCTGGCCTTCAACCGGCGGGTCCTGGCGCAGGCGAAAGACGCCGCCGCGCCGCTCCTCGAACGGCTGCGCTTTCTGTGCATCGTGAGCAGCAATCTCGACGAGTTCTTCGAGATTCGTGTCGCCGGACTCAGGGAACAGGCCAAGCTGCACCCGGCCATCTCCACGCCGGACGGACTTTCTCCGCAGGACGCGTTGGCGCGGATCGGGCGCGAAGCACATGCGCTGATCGAGGAGCAGTACGCCCTGCTCAACGGCGAAATCCTGCCCGCCCTGGCCGGCCAGGGCATCGTCTTCCTGCGCCGCAGCGCGTGGGACGAGGCGCAGCTCGCCTGGATCAGGGACTATTTCCTGCGGGAAGCCATGCCCGTATTGACGCCGATCGGCCTGGACCCGTCGCACCCCTTCCCGCGCCTCTTGAACAAGAGCCTCAATTTCGCCATCGAACTGGAAGGCAAGGACGCCTTCGGGCGCAGCATCGACAAGGCCATCGTGCAGGCGCCGCGCGTCCTGCCGCGCGTCATCCGCCTGCCGCAGGAATTGTGCGAGAGCGAATACGGCTTCGTCTTCCTCTCGTCCGTGCTGCACGAATTCGTCGGCGAATTGTTCGTGGGCATGAAGGTGCTCGGCTGCCATCAGTTCCGCGTGACGCGCAACAGCGACCTGTTCGTCGACGAGGAAGAAGTCAAGAACCTGCGCGAGACGATCCAGGGCGAATTGCCGCAGCGCCATTTTTCCGACGCCGTGCGCCTGGAAGTCAGCGATACCTGCCCGCCGGCCCTGACCGAATTCCTGCTCGCGCAGGTGGGCTTGGCCGCCAGCGATCTGTACGCCGTCTCCGGCCCGGTCAACCTGGTGCGGCTGATGCAGATTCCGGATCTGGTGCGGCGCGGCGATCTCAAGTTCGCGCCGTTCGTGGCCGGAACGCCGGAGACAGTCGGCAAGGCGCCCTCGATCTTCGCCGCCATCCGCGAAGGTGACATCCTCCTGCATCACCCCTACCAGAGCTTCGCGCCGGTCATCGAGCTGCTCGACCAGGCCGCCGTCGACCCGCGGGTCGTCGCCATCAAGATGACCGTCTACCGCACCGGCACCGATTCCGTGCTCATGCAATCCCTGCTGCGCGCCGCGCAGAACGGCAAGGAGGTCACCGTCGTCGTCGAACTGATGGCCCGTTTCGACGAGGAAGCCAACATCGGCTGGGCGACCCGGCTCGAACGGGTCGGCGCGCACGTCGTGCACGGTGTGGTCGGCTACAAGACCCACAGCAAGATGTTGATGATCGTGCGCCGCGAGGAAGGCCGTTCGGGCAGCGTCCTCTCCCGCTACGTCCATCTGGGCACCGGCAACTACCACCCGACGACGGCGCGGCAGTATGCCGATTTCGGCCTGCTCACCTGCAACGAGGAAATCGGCAGCGACGTCAACGAAGTCTTCAAGCAACTGACCGGCCTGGGTCTCGCCCAATCGCTCAAGCACCTCTGGCAGGCGCCCTTCACCCTGCACGAGAACATGCTCGCGGCCATCCGCGTGGAAGCGGAAGCGGCGCGCGCCGGCCGGCGCGCGCGCATCATCGCCAAGATGAACTCGCTGCTGGAGCCGGGGATCATCGAGGCGCTCTACGACGCCTCGCGCGCCGGCGTCAGGATCGACCTGATGGTGCGCGGCGTCTGCGCCCTGCGTCCGGGCATCAAGGGAATGTCGGAGGGAATCCGCGTGCGCTCGATCGTCGGGCGTTTTCTCGAACATCACCGCGTCTACTATTTTCATGCCGATGGCGAGGAAAAGGTTCTGCTCTCCAGCGCCGACTGGATGGAACGCAACTTCTTCAGGCGCATCGAGATCGCCTTCCCCATGCTCGACAAAAAACTCAAGCGCCGGGTGATCCATGAGGGACTGCGCATCCATCTGGCCGACAACCAGGCCTGGGAAATGAACGCCGACGGCGCCTACCGGCGCCGCGCCTCGCGCGGCCGGCGGCGTTGCGCCCAGGAGGAATTGATCGCGCTCCTGAAGCCGTGATTTTCTCCGGGGGCGCCGGGAATCGGGAAATCGGTCTTCATGCCTACAGAAAGGCCATGAGCGGTGGGAAAGCCGACAAGCCACCCAGAACCGGTCTGGCTGGTACCCTGCTGGGTATCCTGAGAGACAGAAAGTAAAAAGGCCAGTCCCGAGACTGGCCCAAGTGCTTGATTTTACTGGCGCGCCCGGAGCGATTCGAACGCCCGACCCCTTGGTTCGTAGCCAAGTACTCTATCCAGCTGAGCTACGGGCGCGCTGTGTCGCCACGAAACGCATATTATATAACGCAACCTGGCTCCTCTCAAGACAAATTTGAAGATTGTCAAGGCAATCGCATTGGAGAACCGGGAGCGAGTCAGTGAGTGCTCGAACGGAACGAAGCCGGCAGAATGCCGGCGCTCCCGGCTTTGGCGGGAGCGACGCGCATTTGTCTTGCGCTTGCGCCATCATTGCCGGCAATTACCTATCAGTTCCGCCGACCACCACGGTCACCAGATTCTCCCGCCGGATGCGCCGGGCGAAGGCGGCGCGCACTTCGGTCGCCGTCACTTCCTCGACCTTGTCCATGTAGGTGTCCAGATAATCGAGCGGCAGGCCGTAGAAGCCGATCGCCGCGACGTTGTCGACAAGCTCGCCATTGCTGTCGAGACGCAGGGGGAAACTGCCGGAGAGGTACTGCTTGGCGGCCTGCAGTTCGGCTTCGGCCGGCCCCTCGGCCAGGAAGCGGGCGAGCGTCTCGCGCGTAACGCGCAAGGCTTCGTCGGCCTGTTCCTTGCGGGTTTGCAGGCCGATCAGGAACGGCCCCGGCTGCATCAGCGGCACGAAGCCGCTATACACGCTGTAGGCGAAGCCGCGCTTGTCACGCACCTCGCGCATCAGGCGCGAGACGAAGCCGCCGCCGCCCAGCGTGTAGTTGCCGACTTGCAGCGCAAAGAAATCCGGATCGCCGCGCTTCAAGGCCGGCAGGCCGATCAGCACGTGGGCCTGCGCCGCCGGATGGGCGATGCGCTGTTCGCCGCCGGCGGGGAGTCCGGGCGCCACGCCCGACGGCGAAGCGCCGGCGGCGACCGGCAGCTTCTCCGTCAGCTTCTGCGCCAGCGCCTCGGCCTCGTTCCGCCCGATGTCGCCGACGATGGTCAGCGACGCGCCGCCGGCGCCGTAATGCTCCCTGTAGAAACGTTCGAGCTCGTCGCGCGAGATGGCCTCGATCGATGCGGGCGTCGCGCTGCGGCCGTAGGCGTGGTCTGGATACAGGGCCGCCCAGAAGGCGCGGCTGACGATCGTGTCGGGACGGGTCAGCGACTCCTTCAGCGCGGCGACATTGCGCGCCTTCTCACGCTCGAACACGTCCGCCGGAAATACCGGCGCGCACAGCATGGTCCGGAAAACGTCGAGCGCCGCGTCGCGCGTTTCCCGCGCCGACAGCGTGCGCAGGCTGACCGACGCGCGATCCCTGTCCACGCCGCCGGAAACCTGCGCGCCCAGGTCGGCCAGGCGATTGGCGATCGCGTTCTCGTCCATGCCCTCGGCGCCCAGATCGAGCAGGACATGCGTGAGCGACGCGAGCCCCGGCTTGCCGGCGGGATCGCTCGCACTGCCGGCGGGAAAATCGACCCGCAGGTCAAGCATCGGCAAGGCGTGATTCTCGACGAAATAGACGCGCGCGCCGGACGGCGCGACCCAGTGTTCGATGACCGGTCCCGCCACGGCCACGTTGCAGGACACGGCGAGCAGCAGCGCGCCCAGCGCGCGCGGGCAAGGGATCATTTTCATTGCGTTCATGGCCTGTTCAGTGTCTGGTCTCGATTTGCGGACGGCGGGGCGACTCCGGCAGCGGCTGCGGATCGAGTTCGGCGACGGTCAGGCCGTCGTCGACGAAGTAGCGCCGCGCCGCCGCTTGCACTTCCCGGGCCGTCACCGCCTGGAGTTTTTCGATCATCCGCCCGTTCTGGCGGTACGGGATGCCCGACGCTTCGAGCTGGCTGATCTCCAAGGCCTGGGCAAACATCGAATCGCGTTTGTAAATCTCACCGGCGACGAGTTGCGCCTTGGCGCGCGCGAGTTCGTCGTCGTCGACGCCGTCGCGGACGAGGCGCGTGATTTCGGCGCGGAAACCGGCCTCCAGATCGGCGCGCGTGTGCCCGGCGGCAGGCGAGCCTCGCAGGTAGAACAGCCCGGGGCCGCGCGCGGCGACATCGTAGTCGGCGCCCGCGGAAACCGCCAGGCGCTGCTCGCGCACGAGGCGACGCGAAAAACGCGCCGCCTCGTGCCCGTCGAGGATGGCCGCGAGCATCTCCAGGGCGTAGGGATCGACGTCGTTTTCCACGTCGCGCAACACCGGTACTTTGTAAGCCATCAGCAGCACCGGCAGGTCGGCCGGCGCCTTGAACACGAGCCGCCGGACGCCGGCCTGGGCCGGCTCCACCTGCGGCTTGCGCGCGGGGAGCGGACGCGCGGCGAGCGGCCCATAGTATTTCTCGGCGAGCGCGAAAACCTCTTGATGCTCGACGTCGCCGACGATCACCACGCAGGCGTTGTTCGGCACGTACCAGCGCTCGTACCAGTCGCGCGCGTCCTCCACGCTCATCGCCTCGAGGTCGTTCATCCAGCCGATCACCGGCGCGCGGTATGGATGCGCCTGAAAGGCCGCCGCATGCAACTGCTCGAAGAGCGCCGCCTGCGGCTGGTCGTCCGTGCGCAGCCTGCGCTCTTCCATGACCACCTTGATCTCCTGCTCGAATTCCTTCGGGTCGAGCGTCAGGTGGCGCATGCGGTCGGCTTCGAGCTCCATCATCTGTTCGAGCTGCCGTTTCGGCACCTGCTGGAAGTAGGCGGTGTAATCGCGGTCGGTGAAGGCATTGTCGTTCCCTCCGGCGGCGGCGACCAGGCGGCTGAACTCGCCGGCGCCGATCGCCGGCGTGCCCTTGAACATCATGTGTTCGAGCAGGTGCGCGACGCCGGTCGTGCCGTTTACCTCGTCCATGCTGCCGGCGCGGTACCAGACTATGTGCACGGCGGTCGGCGCGCGCCGATCCTCCTTGACGATGACGCGCAAGCCGTTCGCCAGACGATGCTCGAACGGATTGGCCCCGGCGGGCGCGGAAAGCGAGAGGGACAGGACGACCGCGGAAACGGTCAGGCGGACGGCCAGATGGATGATTCGCGGTAGGGTATGCATGGGAGAAAACCGCTCTGATAGAATCCAAAAAGAATTGACTGACTGGGAGTGATGAAGGCTTGGCATCTTAATCGATTCCGGCTGCGCAAGTCTCCGTATCCAACTCCTGCTGCAAAGACACGAAAGCTCCATGTTTGGTTCCCTGAAGAAATCCGCCGAAGCGATGCCGGAAGCCACCGACGCCACGCCGGAAAACTCCGCGCCGTCGGCCACGATCCCCTGGCGCGAACGCCTGCGCGCCGGTCTTGCGCGCACGCGCGAGCAGTTTCAATCCGTCTTCTCGCGCGGCAGGGTCGACGAGGACTTGCTCGAAGAACTCGAAGCCCTGCTGTTGATGAGCGACGTGGGTCTGGAGGCGACCGGCCATCTGCTCGAAGAACTGAAAGCCCGCGCCCGGCGCGAGAGGATCGAGACGCCCGAGGGGCTCCGGCGGGCGCTGGCCGACGCGCTTTATGAACTCTTGCTGCCGCTCGAACAAACGCTCGAAGTGACGGCGCGGCGGCCGTTCATCGTCCTGCTCGCCGGAGTGAACGGCGCCGGAAAGACCACCTCGATCGGCAAGCTGGCCCGGCATTTCCAAGCGCAGGGCCGGTCGGTCCTGCTCGCTGCCGGCGACACCTTCCGCGCCGCGGCGCGCGAGCAACTGCAAGCCTGGGGCGAAAGGAACGGCGTGGCCGTCGTCGCGCAGGAATCCGGCGACGCGGCGGCGGTCGTCTTCGACGCCGTCTCGGCGGCGCGCGCGCGCGGCATCGACGTGGTGCTCGCCGACACCGCCGGACGCCTGCCGACGCAATTACACTTGATGGAGGAGATCGCCAAGATGCGCCGCGTCATCCAGAAGGCCGACCCGAGCGGCCCGCACGAAACGCTGCTGGTGCTCGACGCGAGTTTCGGGCAGAACGCGCTGGCGCAGCTTGCGGCCTTCGACCGGGCCCTCGGCGTCACCGGCCTCGTCCTCACCAAGCTCGACGGCACGGCCAAGGGTGGTGTGCTCGCGGCGATCGCCCGCCAGCATCCCAAGCCGGTGCGCTACGTCGGCGTCGGCGAAGGCCTCGACGACCTGCGCCCCTTCGTCGCCAGGGACTTCGCCGACGCGGTGTTCGAGTGATCTCCGCCAGCGCCGTCACCAAACGCTACCCGCAGGGCATCGAGGCCCTGAAAGACTTGAGCTTCGAGATCGGCGACGGCGAGCTGGTGTTCATCACCGGCCATTCCGGCGCCGGCAAATCCACACTGTTCCACCTGCTGGCGGCCATCGAAAAGCCGACCTCGGGCAGCATCGTGGTCGACGGCCAGAACCTCGCCGCTCTGCGGCGCGGCGCGATTCCCTACCTGCGCCGCAAGCTCGGCCTGATCTTCCAGGACCAGAAGCTGCTGTTCGACCGCAGCGTCCTCGACAACGTGCTGCTGCCGTTGTCCATCGCCGGTCTGCCGCCGCGGGAAGCGATGCGCCGTGCCCACGCGGCGCTGGACAAGGTGGGTCTGCTCGACCGCGAGCGCGCCTGGCCGATCGCCCTTTCGGGCGGCGAGCAGCAGCGCCTGGCCATCGCCCGCGCCGTGGTCAACCGCCCTTCGCTCCTGCTCGCCGACGAGCCGACGGCCAACCTCGACCGCGAATCGGCGGGCCAGATTCTGGACCTCTTTCGTTCCTTCCACCAGGTCGGCGTCACCCTGGTGATCATCACGCACGACCCGCAATGGATGACGCGCGGCGCGCGGATGTTGCGTCTTGCGCGCGGCCGCCTGGTGGACGCCTGACATGGGCGCCTTTTTCTCCGGCCATCTCGCGGCGGCGAGGAGCGCCGCGCGCCGCCTCGCCGCCTCGCCGCTGAATACGCTGCTGTCGCTCGTCGTCATCGGCGCGGCGCTGGCGCTGCCCGCCGCCGGCTGGCTGACGCTCGACAACGTCCAGCGTTTCGCCGGCAAGGTCTCGGGCGCGCAGCAGATCAGCCTGTTCCTCACGCCCGGCGGCGGAGAAAAGGAGGCGGCGGAAATCGAGACGCGCCTGGCCGGACTCAGCCCCGGGAAATGGCGTTTCGTCGCGCGCGAGGAAGCCCTGAAGCGCCTGCGGGAAACGGAAGGCATGGCCGACGTCGCCGCCGGTCTGACCAGAAATCCGCTACCGGATGCCTTCATCGTGGAACCCGGTGACGTCCGGCCGGAGGCGCTGGAAAACCTGGCGGAAATTTTCCGGAGCTGGCCCGCCGTGGCGCATGTCCAGCTGGATTCGGCCTGGAGCCGGCGCCTGGACGTTTTCCTGCGTCTCGCCCGGCTCGCGGTCGGCATATTCGCCGGACTGTTCGCCGGCATGCTGGTCGCGGTCACCTTCAACACCATCCGCCTGCAGATCCTGGCGCGCGCCGCCGAGATCGAAGTCTCCCGCCTGTTCGGCGCCACCGACGCCTTCATCCGCCGGCCCTTCCTCTATTTCGGCGCCTTGCAGGGCGCGCTGGGAGGCTTGTTCGCGCTGTCGCTGATCGCCGGCGCCGGCTGGTCGCTGGCCGGACCGGCCGGCGAACTGCTCCTGCTCTACGGCACGGACTTCGTCCCGCGCGGCCCCTCGCCGGCGCAGGCCGGCGCGCTCGTCGGCGTCGGCGCCGCCCTGGGCTGGCTAGGGGCGCGGATATCGGTGAGCATTCACCCGCGGGGTTTTGCCTGAGAAAACGCTGAACAAGCGTCATGGCGAGGGCGAGAGGCTCCTTTTCGAGGAGGCTGCCGTCGCCGCGCCGTCCGCTTGTAAATCGGCCTTCGCAGTGTGACATTTTTCCGCTTCGAGGCTGGCGAAAAACGTCAGCTTTGCCCGGATGCTTCCCGCGCGGCCCGTCCCTTTCCGCGATCGCCAGGGGGAGTCCGGCAACTTCCGGCGGTACACCGCCGTTTGGAGCAAAAAATAAATCTATTCAAAATCAACGAATTATGCGTACCCCAAGGATCACGCCACGAATCCCCCCCCGGTCTTGCGAAAACTGGCACGACGCTTGCTTCTTCCCACCCGAACACGAAACGTGTTTGGTAACAACAAGCAGGATCTTTCATCAATTTTGCAGGAGAACACCATGAACCACACGCAAAAAGGCTTCACCCTCATCGAACTCATGATCGTCGTCGCCATCGTCGGCATCCTCGCCGCCGTCGCGCTGCCCGCCTATCAGGACTACACCAAGCGCGCCCACGTGACGGAAGGCCTGGGACTGGCCGGAGCCGCCCAGACGGGCGTCGTCGAATACTATGCCGAT
>JAITIQ010000018.1 GCA_031279425.1 Accumulibacter sp. | reverse complement strand
TCGCGCTCCTCGACGTCAGGGTGCTCGACCATTTCATCATCGGCCAGGGGGAACCCTTCTCCTTCTCCGAACACGGCTTGCTGTGACGCCATCCTCATCGGGAGCCTGCTGGCTCCCTTCCATCCGTTCGTTCCCATGCTTGGCGGCGTCTCCGCCCGCCCGCGGGCAGCCGCGCCGTCAGGCGGGGAATCCGCACGCGAGTTTGATCCAGATCAAAAGCCCTTCCGTTCGACGAGTGTAGAACCCCGCCCACGGAAGTCTGTCATTTCCACCGCATCCCGGAAACCGGGACTGGAGTTCAAAATGTTTTTCGTGGCTTACTATGAGCACTGGAGTAGCGGCAGTGCCGCTGCCGTTTTTGACGATGAAGCGGCCGCGAAGGCCGCTTTTTATGAAAACAACAATATCGAAAAGGTCGATGCCCCCTCGATACCGCGATAGAGCGCGCCCGCGAATGGCTGCGGGCAAGCGAAACCCGCATCGGGTTTTGCGGGCAGGACAAAGAAATTTCGGCTTGCCCGGAAGATTCGGCGCCAGGCGCGCTGTGGTCTGGCCGGCGCTGATGACTAATCATACGAATAGAGGGCCGCAAGGCCCTCGTTCCAATCCCATGCGGATTTGGCCGCGCAACGCGCGTCACGCATGTGCGGAATGCAATGCAACGCCCGCCCGCGCCGATGCTGCCGGGTGTGACGGATTTCACCAACCCGGCAAGGTTCATTGCGCCGGGATTTATCGCCAATGCTAGATTGATCCGGCGCGTCTCCTCCGCGCCGGGCATCCGTCTCACCGTATCCCGTTTCCAAACCGTTTGAGGCATATCATATCGAGATCCGTTCTCGACAGGAGCACATCGTGTCGAACAAAAAACTTTCCCTGGTCGCTTCGCTTGTCCTGGCCGCGCTGGCCAGCACTTCCGCTCATGCCGATCCTGCGCCGAATTTGAGCAGCGTGCGCGTTTTTGCGGTGGGTTCAACACTTTACGACGATTGGGAATACATTTCCCCAGGCGCGTATTCCACGTCCTACGACCACGGCGGCCAGATACTTCAGGTTGCCGTCCTGGAATTCGGCTACGGCCTGACCCGCATCGGAAAAATGAACGGAAGCACTGTGCCAAAAATCGAAAGCGGAACGGTTTGTGGCACGCCCTCCAATTTCACCCTCGAATGCTCGGCTGGACAAACCGTCACCGGGTTCATGCACGTTTACGACTTGTCTGGCTACCAGAACGGCACTTTCACTTACGAAACCATATCCATCAATGGGGGAGGAACCTTCTACGCGCAGATTTACATCCAGTGAGGTTTACCGTTGTCTGACGAAGGGCCGGGGAACCGGCCCTTCGTCTATTCCGTCTCGGACATCGCTTTCTGCATGGTTAGCAGGCTCGCTTCCCAAAACTTCGTTTTACTTGCATCGTTGCGCGACAACGCGGATTGAATACATCCACGGGCTTCTTGCAAGTAGTTAAACCGCATGTCTTCCGGCGAGTTCATCCCTATCACGGTCATCATGAGAAAAGGGTGACTTTCAGTTAACGTCATTTTCCCGCTGCGGATTTGACTGCCTATCCAATCTTTCAATTCCTGGCGGGTCATGTTGGTGAAATCCACTCTTTCGGAATAATTCGCCTTGGCCGCGTCCATCGCGTCCGAAAAAGATGCGCCGGCGCGTCCGACGTTTTGCAGCCGCGCCTGCTGTCCTGCATATACATCACTGATTCTTGCGTCGATTCTCATCGTGTTCACCTTTCGGATATGGGAAACGTGGTACTCAACGTGGTACTCAAAGCAGTATTCATGCCATGTGCAAACCACGTTCCATGATCCGGGATGGCGCCGCTTGTCCGGCAAGACTGGACGGCAAGAGGCAAAATTTGCCGTACCCACGTCAGGCGGCAAGGCTCCCTCCGCCCGGAACGTCGGAACTTCCATTGTTTGCGCCCTGACCGTCACCGGGTGGCGCCGGCCCAAAAAAATCGGACAAGTCCGAGTGCGGATTCTTTGTCGCTTTTCGGGCGCGCTTGCGCTTGACTACGGTCTTCGATTCCGTGGAGCGCGCCATGCCGACCTTGCCATTCCGATTCCTTTCCGTCCTGTTCCTGGCCGCGTTCAGTTCGTTCGCCGCCGCCGACGTACTGGTCGTCACCGACCGTGCTCATCCCGTGCAGGCGAGTCCTGGCGCGCGGGTCATCGAACTGGACTTGCCTGCCCGCATCGAAATGGCCCTCTCTTCCGGCCTGCCGTCCGATCCCGGACGCGCCGAAGAGATCGCCCGCCAGCGCGTGCGCGACCGTGAATTGCAACGCCGCCTGTTCGTCGCCTGGCAGGGCCTCGCCGAAGCCCGGAGCCTGAGCGTCACCAAAGTTCCCGCCGTGGTCGTCGATCGGCGTTACGTGGTCTATGGCGAGACCGACGTCTCCCGCGCGCTGGCCCGCATCGAGACCTACCGGAGCGCGCAACCATGACCCATTTCCTGACTTCACGCTCCCGGCGCGGGAAGGCGATGCTGGCTTCGCTCCTGTTGAGCGGAACGGCTTCCGCCCTGGACACGTCTTCCATCGTCTCCTCGGTTTCGTCGACCGACTGCCTGGAGTACCGCGTCGTCGGCCTCTGCTTCTGGCTCTACTGCACCTACGGCGGCTGCTCGGTGCGCACTTCGATGAAAGTCCGGCATTACGTCCCCGACGCCGTGGTCTCCAGCTACGCCAACACCGGCGAGAACCCGTGGGAAGACGCGCGCGACATGAGCCAGCCCGATGGCGAGGCACAGGGCGGCGGCGACGGCACGACCAATCACGACAACGAGAACAATCTCGCCA
>JAITIQ010000004.1 GCA_031279425.1 Accumulibacter sp. | reverse complement strand
ATGGCGGTGTATCGAACTGCAAGGCCAATCCGAAGCCCGCTCGGCCAGACGGACCGTGAAAAAACAGGCGCCTCCCGCAACTCGGGTTCGCCGATATTTCACAGGGCCATTGAGCCTGCTTTTTGTTTGGGTTCGCTTCGCTTGTCCAGGCTACGCTGGCTGCTCGCCATCTTCACTTCAATGCAAAACCGCCGTGCTTGCGGAAATGCTCCGCCAGGCCGCCATCGACCAAGAGCTGTGTCATGACCGACGGCAGGGGCGTGAACGGTATCCCCTCCTCCGACGTCAGGTTCCTCACGACGCCCGCCTCGAGGTCCACCTCGACCTCATCGCCCTCGTTGATGCGGTCCGTGTCGCACTGGACGAGCGGTAGGCCGATATTCACCGCGTTGCGACAGAAGATGCGGGCGAAGCCCTTCGCGAGCACCGCCCGCGTGTTCGAGTAGATGAGGACGAGCGGCGCCTGCTCGCGCGAGGGGCCACAGCCGAAGTTCGTGCCCGCCACGAGGATGCCGCCCTCGGGGGAGACGCGCTCGTAGTAGTGCGGGTCGATCTCCTCCATGGCGTGGCGCGCCATGTCCTCCATGTCGTTGGACTTGTACTTGCCGCTGATGATGTGGTCGATGTCGATGTCGTCACCGAACTTGAATGCCCTGGCCCTGATGCTCATGGGTACTCCTTTGTGCTCACTGATGCCGTTGCGGGTCGCTTATCATGGCGCGTCCTCTTGCCGTGTGTAACAGAACCTCGCGATGCTTGCAGTCTGCCAAACCCCGCGGCGGAGTGTCAACCGATCCTGGCAGCGGAGACGGCGCGTTTCGCCGCCGAGCGCCCGCGAGCGCTGGGCTTGTCCGCCGGGTTTCATCGAGCGCTGGCGGAGCGGGTCATTCGCCGCCTCGAGGCAGACTACCCCGGCGATTGCCGTCCGCAGTCCTGGCCGCGATTTCGACGGCCAGCCGATCGTCGAGGTCGAGGAGCAGGCCCGCATGGGGCACGGCCCGGACGAAAAGGCGTTCCCGATGTATGAATCCTGGTCACACGGATGCCGCGCCGCGCGACTCACCGGACCTGAAATGTCGACAAAATGACGCCGGGCGTCCACAATCGAGACCTTGGAACATGCTTTGACGGAAAGGCCGGCCTGCTCGCTCCAAGGGGATGGGGAGTGGCTGCTTTTCGACGCCATCGACCGGGCGACGCGCAGCGGTTTCCACGAGCGTTACGGATTCGGGTCGGCGGCGAATCATTCGCAGAATTTGTTCCCGCCGTTTCGAGAATGCGCCATGAACGTCCTCCCTCTCGCCCTGACGCCCAAACGCGTCCTGCTCATCGGCGCGGGCAAGGTCGCCGCGCGGAAGGCGCGGGGATTGCTGCAAAGCGATTGCGAACTCGAGGTCGTGGCAAGGGAAATCCGCGATGATTTTTTCCTCGGACGATCCGTGCATCTCTCCGACTTCGCTTTCGATTGGCTGGAAGCGCGGCAGGGCGATGATCCTGCCTATGACATCGTGGTCAATGCCACCGGCGACGCAGCCTTGTCCCTCAAGCTCTGGGAAAACCGCCGCCGTCTGCGCTACTGGCTGAACGCGGTCGATCGGCCGGACTGCTGCGACTTCTACTTCGGCGCGACGCTGCGCGATCGGGATCTGTGCATCCTGGTGAGCACGGGCGGCGCGTCGCCCCGTCATGCGCAAACGGTGCGCGACTTCATCGCCGCCGCGCTGCCATCTTCCGCGAAAACGCTGCCGCCGTTTCCGGCGAGAGGGTGATGGGAAGGCAGGCATCGCTGCGAACGATGGGATAATCCCCATTCATCACAGACCCGCAGCCAATACGAGACGATGCCCATCCAGTGGTTCCCCGGACACATGACGTCGGCGCGCCGGAAGGCGGCCGAGACGATGGCGGTCACCGACGTGGTCATCGAGGTGGTCGATGCGCGCCTGCCGGAAGCTTCCACCAATCCCCTGGTGCATGAGCTGTGCCGGCAGCGGCAGCGCCCCTGTCTCAAGGTGCTGAACAAGTCCGACTTGGCCGATCCCAAGGCGACGCGCGAGTGGATCGCCTGGTACGACCAGCGGCCGGGCATCCAGGCGGTCGCCGTCTCCGGCAGGAATGCCGGCGAGGTGATGCGCCTGCCCCGCCTGTGCCAGGATCTGGCGCCACATCGCGACGACAACACCAAACCCCTGCGCATGATGATCATGGGCATCCCCAACGTCGGCAAGTCCACGCTCATGAACGCGCTGACCGGCCGCCGGGTCGCCAAGGTCGGCGACGAGCCGGCGGTGACCAAATCGCAGCAGAGCCAACAGATCGGCGTGCGCCAGTGGATCACCGACACTCCGGGTCTCATGTGGCCGAAGATCGAGCACGACAGCGACGGATACATGCTCGCCGCGAGCCATGCCATCGGCCGCAACGCCGTCCCCGAAGAGGAAGTGGCCGTGTTCCTGGCCGATCTGCTGCTGCAACGCTATCCGGAACGGCTGGTCGGGCGCTACGGCCTCGCGGTCGTCGGGCTGGACGGCGTGGCCGTCCTCGAAAGCGTCGCCGACCGGCGCGCGCTGCGCATACGCGGCGGCCGAGCGGATCTGGAAAAAGCGTCGCTGGCGTTGCTGCAGGACTACCGCGACGGCAGGCTCGGGCGCATCAGCCTGGAAACGCCGGAGACGCGGCGGGTGATGCTGCTCCCAGCGCGCGAGGATGCCGATTTCGCGAGGGTCCAAGAGATCCGGTGATTTCCCGAAACGAAAGAAACGAAAGAAACACTGATCAGCTCAGGATTGGTCGTTCTCTCGAAGAATGGAATCCAGGAAAATCAATGAGTTATATTCTACCCTCGTCGGAAGAGCGGCTTGTTCAGCGCTTCCGGAACTGCTCGATCGGCTACAATTCGGCGCTCTTCAGGAGGAATTTCCATGTCGCTCGTTCCCTGCCGTGCCTGCGGCCATGAGGTCGATACGTCTGCCCTCGCCTGCCCGCAATGCGGCGCCACCAACCCCGGACACAAATACAGCCGCCAGCAGCGGAACTTCGTCGTGGCGCTGATTCAACTATCGATCGCCGCCATCCTGCTGGGATGGGGCGGATGGTACGTCTGGAAGACCACCGTCCCGATGGTCAGAGAGATTCTCAGCGGGCCGCAAACCGAGCAGACGCGGGAATGAACGCGGAGCAGAGGCTTGCGCCTCAGAGCCTGATCTTCCCGAGCAGCGCATTGATGCGTTCGAGGTCGAAAGCCGCGGGATTGAAAGAGCCTCCGACCCAATCCAGCATTTCCTCATGTTCCGGATGATCGGGGTCGGCAATCGCCTCGATGAAATTTTCATAACCCGGCGGGCCGCCGACATCGTCGGGCGGGCAGGCATTGGCGCCGGCCAGGCAAAGCGCGGTTTTCCGCTCGACATCCGGCGGCAGCGTTTTCTCCACCTTGATGCGGTGTTCCCAGTCATCGCCGAAGTCGTAGACATAGCGGAACGTTTTCTTCCCGTTCAGGACGGCGCCGAGCCGCGCCGTCCTCTCCGAACGGACGGAGTCCCCGAAACCGAAGTCCGGGTTGGCAATGCCGTAGCGTTCCCCGTCGATTTCGAATTCGTGCAGATGAGAATCGGACCAGCCCATGACCACCTGAATGACCTCGTGCAGCTTGCCAAGTCGTATCGTCTCCGGCACCACGATCCGGCGCCAGATCGTCGGCCTGAGCCATGCCAGTTCGATCTTCAGTTGCAGCAAAGCCGGCGCTGTCCGGCGCTGCGGCGAACGAGGCGCGTCATTCGCGTTCATCCCTGACCCCTTTTTTGGAAACATCGTCATGAAAAACCGGAATCTCCCGGAATCTCCGGCTCCCTGTCGTTTTTTCGAATCGTGAACGCTTTTCGATCTTTTGTCACGATCTTTCCACTTGGAAACCGCGGTTGGACGTGCCCTTGAAGTACCGGGGGCGAGGGACGGCAAGCGCTTCATCCGGAATGAAATCTTCTGTTTTCAATTGCCACCCGATTGCTGACAATGATTGACGCAACCGGAGTTTGAGGCCATAATCACGGTCTTTCAGATTTCGCAGAGTAAAGCTTGTGGATCGGCGAGCCAGTGATTTGATGCGCAGCTCGTTCCCCCGTCCAGGAAAAGCCAGATTTTGATTACAGGCGTCCGGAACCGAAATTATCGCCGGCGCCATCGATAGACGGACATGGCGCGATAGCAAAGCGGTTATGCACCGGATTGCAAATCCGTGTAGGTCGGTTCGACTCCGGCTCGCGCCTCCAAAATTTTCTCCTTAAAAAATAGTTACGCCGCTCAACGCGCGCTTGAGCGGTGTCTGCCATCTTTTATCATCTGAAAAAATGGCCGGAAATGCGTGAAACTGCGCTCAGATAATGTGAGAGTTGGGCATTAACCAACCGAAAGCGGAGTACCAATAAACTGCTGTCTGTTCGGAAGCGGATTTTGTCGTTCCTGATGGGCTCTCGTATCTGTCAGACTCTTTCAGCTCCCGGCGAAGCCGGGGCCGGGTTTATTCGGGGCATCGCGCGAGCCGGATCATCCCGCCGACCGGGAATCCGGGTTTTCAGGCGGGACCGATCCGGTTTCCAGGCTCTTCGCGGTCATCAACCGATACAGGGTGATTCATGGCGCACGGAAGACAAAGCCGAAGCCAGGGCGATCTCTATCTCCCTGGCCGGCTGCAAGAGAAGCTCTCGGAGGCGTTGTCGGCGCGCAGCGTGGTCGTCGAGGCGCCTTCCGGCTACGGCAAGACGACGCTGGTGCAGGATTTCCTGCTGAAGAAGCTGCCGGCGGACGTGGCGCGGATTCGGCACGTGTGCGCCGAGGAATCGCCGCGCGCCGCGTGGCGGCGGCTGTGCAAGGCGCTGCAAAAGATAGACGCCGGAGCCGGCAAGGCGCTGTGGCGGCG
>JAITIQ010000107.1 GCA_031279425.1 Accumulibacter sp. | reverse complement strand
CCTCCCTGAAAACGGCGAAGACAGGCGCCACATCTGCCGCCTTTCCGGGATGATAGAATTTTTTTTTGCAGCTTGTCACGGCACCCATGAGCCTACCTTCCTCCCTTCTCCCCGGCTATCTTTCCGACGCCGAAATCGAGCGCAACGTCGCCGCCGCCCTGGCCGAAGACCTGGGCGGCGGCGACCTGACGGCGCAGCTCGTGCCGGCGGACCGCCTCGCCAGAGCCAGCGTCATTTCCCGGGAGCACGCCGTGCTCTGCGGCTCGGCTTGGTTCGAGCGATGCTACGGGAAGCTCGCCCCCGACGTGACGATCCTCTGGCGGGTCCGGGACGGCGAAGCGCTCCTGCCCGATCAGGTGATCTGCGAGATCGAAGGTCCGGCGCGCGCCATGCTGAGCGGCGAGCGCGCCTCGTTGAATTTTCTGCAGATGCTCTCCGGCGTCGCCAGCAAGACGCGGCGGTACGTCGACGCGGTGACCGGCACGCGCGCCAGCATCGTCGATACGCGCAAGACGCTGCCCGGCCTGCGCCTGGCGCAGAAATACGCGGTCTCGTGCGGCGGCGGCGGCAATCATCGCATCGGCCTCTTCGACGCGATCCTGATCAAGGAAAACCATATCCTGGCGGCCGGCGGAATCGCCGCGGCGCTGGCGGCCGCCCGGAAAATCGCCGCGGCGTCGGGGCGCTGCGAGTTCATCCAGGTCGAAGTGGAGAATCTCGACGAACTCCGCCAGGCGCTCGATGCCGGCGCCGCCATGATCCTGCTCGACAATATGAATCTCGAAGAAATGCGCGCGGCGGCCGGAATCGCTTCCGGCAAAGCCGTGCTGGAGGCTTCCGGCAACATCCGCCTGGAAACGGTGCGCGCCGTCGCCGAGACCGGCGTCGACCGGATCTCGGTCGGCGGCCTGACCAAGGACGTGCGCGCGGTGGATCTGTCGATGCGCTTCTCGGGCATACCCGCCCGAGAAGCGGACTGAGAAAGTTCGGGATTGCCGGATCAGCGGGCGCCCTCGACCTGCCGCGCGATGAAGCGCTTCACCGCGTCGGCGTCGACGTCCATCACCTCGACGCGCTGCGGCAGTCCTTCGATGCCGGCCGCGGCTGCGGGACGCTCGGGCGGATGGCCCAGCGCCTCGACGATGGTGTCCTCGAACTTGGCCGGCAGGGCGGTTTCGAGCACCAGCATCGGCATGTCCGCCGCGCGCTGCTCCAGGGCCACCTTGAGACCGTCGGCGGTATGCGGGTCGATGATCACGCCGTATCGCTCGAAAGTCCGGCGGATCGTCGCCAGCCGGTCGGCCTGGGTGCTCCTGCCGGAGACGAAGCCGAATTCCGGCAGGGCGGAAAAATACGGCGTGCCGGAAAGATCGAAGCTGCCGCCGGCGTCGATCCCGCTCCACAAGTTCCGGATCGCCGCCGGATCGCGGCCGACGAGGTCGAAAACGAAACGTTCGAAGTTGGATGCCTTGGAAATGTCCATCGACGGGCTGGAGGTGGTGAAGGTATCCGCCGCGCCGCGCGGACGATAGACGCCGGTGCGGAAGAACTCGTCGAGCACGTCGTTCTCGTTGGTCGCCAGCACCAGCCTGCCGATCGGCAGGCCCATCCGGCGCGCCACGTGGCCGGCGAAGATGTTGCCGAAATTGCCCGAGGGAACGGCGAAGGCGACCGGCTCATCGCTCGAGCGCGTGGCGGCGAGATAAGCCCTGAAGTAATAGACGAGCTGCGCGGCGACGCGCGCCCAGTTGATCGAATTCACCGCGCCCAGCCGGTAGCGCGCCTTGAATCCGCGGTCGTTGAAAATGGCCTTGACGATGTCCTGCGCGTCGTCGAACGCGCCGCGCACGGCGATGTTGAAAATGTTGTCGTCCGGCAAAGAATACATCTGCGCGCGCTGGAACGCGCTCATGCGTCCGTGCGGCGAGAGCATGAACACGCGCACGCCGCGCTTGCCGCGCAGGGCGTACTCGGCCGCCGAACCGGTATCGCCGGAGGTCGCGCCGAGGATGTTGATCTCCTCGTTTTGCTTCGCCAGCGCGTATTCGAAGAGATGGCCGAGCAGCTGCATGGCCATGTCCTTGAACGCCAGCGTCGGCCCGTTCGACAATTCGACGAGGCCCAGGCCCGGCTCCAGCCAGCGCACCGGCGTGATTTCCGCGGCCCGCGCCGGGTCGCGCCCGTTGCCATAGACCTCCCTGGTATAGGTCTTTTCGACCAGCGCCCGCAGGTCGCCCGGGGGAATGTCGTCGATGAACCTGACGAGCACGGCCAGGGCCAGTTCGGCATAGGAATACCCGCGCCACCGATCGAGTTCGCCGCGCGTGACCTTGGGGTAGCTTTCCGGCAGATACAGCCCGCCGTCGGGAGCCAGGCCGTCGAGCAGGATTTCGGTGAACTTCTTCTTGGACGACGCTTGCGCGTCGCCGCGAGTCGAGACGTAGAACACGGCGTTTTCCTGGTGATTGATCCAAAGACCGAAGCCGGAGCCTGGCGGCTGAAAGGACGGCGAAGCATGGCCGTCGGGCCGCGAGACGTCCCGGCTCCTCCGGGAGGAGTTTATCAGGCGCCATTCTCGTGAATGAGCGCATTTCCCGCCGCCGGCGGCGTATCCACGACATCCATGGCTGCATGGGGGGGCAGTTCAAAGGATCTTCGATTCTCTCAGATTTCTCTGCGGCGGGGAGTGGACGGGCGTCCCGTTCCTTCCTCCTTTGTCCAGCGGCGCTCTCGCGCCGGAGGGAAGGCCGCCCTCTCCCGCCCCTGCGGGGCACCCTCCCCCGCGGAGCGGGGGAGGGGAACGTCGACTCGGCGGATTCCGAGAGTCACGTTCAGGGCACCCTCCCCCGCCGAGCGGGGGAGGGGAACGCTTCCCGACCCGTCATGGCTCGGGTTGCGCGACGCGGCAATCCCCGCGGCGGTTCCACTTTCCAAAGCGCCACGGCAACCTGCCGGGCCGACGAACCCTCCGCTTCCCCTCGCCCCCCGCAGGGGGGAGAGGGGGGCCGGAGGCCGGGAGAGGGGGAGCCAAACCTCCGGCGCGAAGCGCCGCGGTTCCGTGCTGCCGAGCGAAGCGGAGGGCTGGCCGCGGGTTTCGTCCGGTCCGGCCGCCGGTTTCCGGATGCGCCGATCTATCCTGGTGGCCCGGTATCCGTCTGGGAGACGGTTTTCCCTTTTTCCTTCGCTTCCTCGAAGTGCAGGGTCATCCCGACTTCTCTTGCCCCGTCGAAGGGGGAGGGCGGGAAGGGGGCGGAGTGGCGGACGGCGTCCAGGGCGGCGGCGTCGAGACCGGGGTGGCCGGAGCTCTTTCTGATGCCGAGGGAATGGATGCTGCCGTCGGGGGCGATGGCAAAGCGCACGCCGGCCTTGCCGGTCTCGCCCGCCAAGCGGGCGGCAAGCGGGTAGCGCAGCCTGCCTTCCACCCGGCGCATCACCTCTTTGAGGTATTGCTCCCAGCTGGCCCTTTCCAACGCCTGGCGGTAGGCCAGACGCTGCGCGAGACGGTTTTCCTCCGCCACGCGCGTATCCGGCGGGCGCGGCGCGGCGGCGGGACGGGGCGGCGGTTTGGGCGGCGGTTTGGGCGCGGGCGGCGGGGGTTCGGGTTCCGGTTCCGGTTCCGGCTCCGGTTCGGGCTCCGGCTCCGGCTCCGGTTCGGGTTCGGGTTCCGGCTCCGGTTCGGGCTCCGGTTCGGGCGGCGGGGGTTCGCTGACGCGCGCCTCCTGTTCGCGCAGGGCGACGATGCCGATCTCGTCGAACGCCAGCAGCTTTCTCGCCGGCGCTTCGGGCAGGCTCCAGGCGAACGCCCACCATGCCGCGCACGGCGTGAGATGCAGACCCAGCGAGCAGGCCAGCGCCCCGGCGAGCGACAGACCCTCCTTCATCGCGCCGCCCCGCGCCGCGCGCTGGTCTCGATCGCCAGCTTGCGGAAGCGCATCGTCCTCAGAAGATCGAGCACCTCCACCGCGAACTGGAACGCCACCTTCCGGTCCGCCCGCAACCATATCGGCGTTTCGCGGCCCACGGGGTCCAGCCGCCGCCGGAGCGTATCGAGCGAAACCACCTCGCCGCCGTGACGGATCGTGCCGTCCGCCTCGATCTCCACCCGCATCGGCTCGTCCTCCTCCCGTCGGGGCGCGGCAGAGGCTTCCGGCAGCTCGACCGGGAGCTTCCCCGTGGCGATGAACGACGCCGTCGTCAGCACGATGGTGAGCAGCACCAGCATCACGTCGATCATCGGAATCACGTTGAGACCCTCGAAGCCCGGCGTATCCTTCAGGCTCATGAGGAATCGCCCTCCGCCGAAGACGGGAGCCCCTTCCCCGCTTCCCGCTGCCGCATCTCCCACTCGATGGTCAGCACCTTGGCCCGGCGCAGGAGCGCGTTGTAGAGCGTCACCGAGACCAGCGCCACGGCAATGCCCACCGCC
>JAITIQ010000242.1 GCA_031279425.1 Accumulibacter sp. | reverse complement strand
CCGGCCGCGGCGAAGGTCGGCGCCGCCCGGGCGCGGTCCCGCGAGGCCAGCAATTCCCCGATCCACTCCGGAGGATGCCTGCCCTGGCCGACATACACCAGGCTGCCGACCATGTTGCGCACCTGGTGATGCAGGAAGGCGCCGGCTTCGAAGTCGAAGACCAGCCACTCCGCGACGCGTCGGACCTCGGCGCGACGCAGGGTTTTTACGGGAGTCCTGGCCTGGCAGTCGGACGCCCGGAAGGCCGAGAAATCGTGTTCGCCGAGCAACAGGCGGGCGGCCCGCCGCATGAGATCTTCGGCCAGCGGCCGGTGAAACCAGCCGGCCCGCCCGTGCCAGAGGCCGGGACGCGGCGCGCGATCGATCAGGAGGTAGCGGTAGCAGCGCCCATGGGCCGAGAATCGGGCGTGGAAGGCGTCACTGACGGGCTGCGCCCAGCGCACGGCGACGTTTTCCGGCAGAAAGGCGTTGACGCCGCGCACCCAGGCCGTCAGCGGACGTTCGACCCGCGTGTCGAAATGCGCGACCTGCGCGGCGGCATGGACGCCGGCATCGGTCCGTCCCGCGCAGACCACGGCGATCCTCTCTCCGGCAATGTGTCCGAGCGCCGACTCCAGCTCGTCCTGGACGGTGCCGCCGCCGGGTTGCTTCTGCCAGCCGCGCAGGGCGCCGCCGTCGTATTCCAGGCCCAGGGCGATGCGCATGGCGCCTACCGGAAACAGATCCAGGCCAGTCCGCCCAGTAGCGCGGCCATGACCAGCCCGTCGATCCGGCGCAGGTCCCGGCGGTCGATGTCGACCGTTTCGCACACGCCGGTTTCGGGAATTTCGAGCAAGGATTTCCAGTCGCGCGGACGAGGCAGGGTTTCCACGTAGCGCAGCGCGAGCATCAGCCGCACCGCTCCGCGGTCGGGATCGATGCCCAGACGCCGGGCGGGCGCGAACAGGGTGCGCAGGGCCGCCAGCAGATCGGCGAGCGGCATGGTTTCGAGCAAGGCCGCCACCGTGACCAGCACCAGCCACAGGCGGCCAAGGTGCTTCGCCGCCTCCTCGAGGCCCTGGCGCGTCGGCGCCGGGGCGCCATGCCAGAGCGGTTCGCCCGCGATGCCCCAGGCAAAGACCAGCGTCAGCGAGATCAGCAGCCAGCGCGCCTGCCAGACCAGGCGGCCGCTGCGCCGCAGGATGCGCTTCCCCGTCAGGGGAACGGCCAGACAGGCCGCCGGCAAGGCCGCCCCGCTCAGGCACTGGACCGCGACGAGCAAAGCCAGCCAGCCGAGCAGGCGCGTGGCTGGATGAAGGCGTGATTTTTTCATCCTGAATTTCCCGGTCGCTTCCATGACTCGCTGCTGGCGGAACTGCCGCGCCGCGCCGACCTGCCCCTCCTCCCGGCTTATTCAGCGCTTCCCTGATTTCCCGCTTGTTCCGCGCCGCCTCCCAGCGCCGCGTACAACTGGATCTGCGCGGCGATCTTGGCGAAGCGCAGCGTCACCAGCGACTGTCGCGCGACGAAATGGGAGCGCTGCGCATCGAGCACGGAGAGGTAGCTCTCGATGCCGCTGCTGTAGCGCCGCTCGGCCAGGCGATAGGCGTCCGCGACGGTGGCGGTCAGCGATTCCTGGGCCGCCAGTTGTTCGTCGATCGTGCCGCGCACGGCCAGCGCGTCGGCCACTTCGCGGAAGGCCGTCTGCACTGCCTTCTCGTACTGGGTCAGCGCGATCTCGCGGTCCGTCTTGGAAACACGCAGCGCCGCCCAGAGACGCGTGTCGAAGATCGGTACTGAAAACTGCGGCGAGAACAGCCAGGTTCCGGTATGGTTGCCGAACAGTCCCGACAACTCGTTGCTGGCGGTGCCCAGCGATCCGGTCAGGGCAATGCGCGGAAACAGCGCGGCCCGCGCGGCGCCGATATAGGCGTAAGCCCCCTTGAGGCGATGTTCGGCGGCGATCACGTCGGGGCGCCGCAGCAGCACTTCGGAGGGTATCTCGGCGGCCACGTCCCGCAACGTGCCGGCGGCTTCCAGGCCATCAGGCAGCCATTCCCCGGGGATTGGCGCGCCGGCGAGCAGCGTCAGCGCGTTGAGGTCCTGCGCGGCCAGTTGCGTATATCGCGCGAGGTCGGCGCGCGCCGTATCGACCGGGATATGCGCCCGTTTCAGATCCAGTTCGGAAACCACGCCGACGTCGAAACGCTTCCTGGTCAGTTCGTACTCCGCCTGCTGGCTCTCCAGCGTCGATCGCGCCAGAGCCAGATTCTCCCGGTCGGCGGCGAGCAGGAAGTAGTTCCGCGCGACCTGGCCGATCAGCGCGATCTGCACGCCGCGCCGCCCTTCCTCGGTTTCCAGGTACGCTTCCAGCGCCTGTTCCGAGAGGTTGCGGATGCGCCCGAAAAAGTCGAGTTCCCAGGCGGCGAAACCCAGATCGACGTTGTACTGGGCCGCCATGCGCGGCGGCGCGACGAGGTCCGCCGACCGGCGCTGCCTCGTCCCGCCGCCGCTGGCCGAAAACGAGGGGAAGAGATCGCCGCGCTGGATGCCGTACATTCCTTGCGCGCGCTCGACGGCAAGCGCGGCAAGGCGCAGGTCGCGGTTGTTCTCCAGCGCCTGCCGGATGATCTTCCGCAGCGGGGCGCTGGTGAAAAAATCCGGCCATTTCAGATCGGCGGCACGGGGAGCATCCGGCCCGTCCGGGACGTAGGCGGCGCCGGTCGGCCACGCTCCGGCCACGGGAGACTCGGGGCGCTCGTATTCCGGCGCCAGCGAGCAGGCGCCGAGAACGAGCAGAACGCCGAGCAGGACCGGAAACGAAAACTTATTCATGAACTTCTCCTTCCGCCAAGTCGAGGTCTTTGCCGTCTTCGTCATTTATTCTCCGGTCACGACCCGAGCGCCTGTCTTTCGCCATGTCAAAGCCTTTCCCGTCTCCGCCGCTTCTTCTCCGATCATGACCTGAGCGCAGGTCTTCCGCAAAGTCGATGCCTTTCCTGCCTCTGCGACGGCGGCTCATGAGTTTGTAGATCATCACATAAAACAGCGGCGCGAAGAAGATCACCAGCACCGTCGAGGTCACCATGCCGCCAAGCACCGCGGTGCCGATCGCCGTCTGGGCGCCGGCGCCGGCGCCGGTGGCCAGCGCCAGCGGCAATACGCCGAAGCCGAAGGCCAGCGAGGTCATCACGATCGGCCGCAGGCGCAGCTTGGCGGCTTCGAGCGTGGCTTCGATGAGTCCCGCGCCGACTTCGACCTGCGCCTTGGCGAACTGCACGATCAGGATGGCGTTCTTGGTCGTGAGGCCGAGCGTGGTCAACATGCCGATCTGGAAATAGACGTCGTTGGGCATCGCGCGGAAGTCGGAGAAGATCACCCCGCCGATCACGCCCAGGGGCAGCGTCAGCAGAATGGCGATCGGAATCGGCCAGCTTTCATAGAGCGCGGCGAGGCACAGGAAAATGACGAAGAACGAAAAGGCGTAGAGCACCGGCGCCTGCGAACTGGCCATGCGCTCCTGGTACGACAGTCCCGTCCACTCGTAGCTGACGCCTGATGGCAGCTGGGCGGCCAGTTCCTCCATCGCCTGCATGGCCTCGCCGGTACTGTGGCCCGGCGCCGGCTCGCCCTGGATGTTGACCGAGGGAAAGGCGTTGTAGCGTTCCAGCCGCGGTGAACTCTGCACCCAGCGCGCCGAGGCGAAGGCGGTGAACGGCACCATATCGCCCTGGTTGTTGCGCACTTGCAGCCTTTCCAGGTCGGTCGGCTGCATCCGATAGGGCGCGTCGGCCTGCAGATAGACCTTTTTCACCCGTCCGCCCTGCACGAAGTCATTGACGTAGGCGCCGCCGAAGGTCGCGGCGATGGTGCTGTGGATGCGGGTGATCGGCACGCCGAGCGCGCCGGCCTTGTCCCAGTCGATGTCGACGCGATATTCCGCCGTGTCTTCCATGCCGTTCGGTCGCACCCGCTGCAAGCGCGGGTCCCGCGCCGCCATGCCCAGCAGCTGGTTGCGCGCCGCCATCAGTTCCAGGTGACCGAGGCCGCCGCGATCCTGCAATTGGAAGTCGAAGCCGGTGGCGTTGCCCAGCTCGGGCACCGCCGGCGGTGAAAAGACGAAGACCATCGCTTCCTTGACCTGCGAGACCAGCGCCATGGCGCGCTCGGTGATGGCCTTGGACTTCCATTCCGGTTTCTGCCGCTCCTCCCAGTCGCGCAGCTTGCCGAAAGCCATGCCCATGTTCTGGCCCGCGCCGGAAAAGCTGGCGCCCGCTATGCCCATCACCGATTCGAGCGTGTCCTTTTCCTGGGCGGCCAGATCGCCGAGCACCTTGTCCACGACGCTCGCCGTCTGTTCGAGCGTCGATCCCGCGGGCAGCAGGATCTGCGTCATCACGACGCCCTGGTCCTCGTCCGGCAGGTAGGCGGTCGGCATGCGCGCGAACAGGTAGCCCAGGCCCGCCACGATCAAGAGATAGATGAAGACGAAGCGCAGCCGGCGGGCGAGCACGGCGCCCACGGCCCTGACGTACCAGTCGCGGAAGCCGAAGAACATGCGGTCGAACCACAGGAAGAAGGGGCGCAGGAACCAGATCGCCGCTTCCGCCGGCTCGTGTC
>JAITIQ010000240.1 GCA_031279425.1 Accumulibacter sp. | reverse complement strand
CTTCGGTGTATCCGCGCGTGGTCGTTCAGCGCGCCTTGTCGCACAACGCGACGGGGGTGATCCTGGCCCATTGCCATCCCTCGGGCCACACCGAACCTTCGCAGGCCGACCGCGCGCTCACCACGACGCTCAAAACGGCGCTCGTGCTCGTCGACATCCGGGTGCTCGATCATCTCATCATCGGGCGGGGGGAACCCTTCTCCTTCGCCGAACACGGCTTGCTGTAAGGCGTTTTCTCATCGGGAGCCAAGCGGCTCCCGGTTCTTCCCCGTCACTGCCCTTACCGCGTCCCGCCCTTGGTCTCCGGCGCGGCCAGCGTGCTGTGCAGTCCCCAACTCAGGCTCCGGTCGTATTCCTTTTCCGGCAGCAGCATTTCCAGCAGCGTCTTGTCGTCGCCAGCGTTGTAATTGATGCCCATGCCGCTTTCCCAGAGTCCGATGTAATACTCCATCCGGGAGACGTAGTTCGGGTGATAGGTCGCCTGCTCAATGGGGGAAGCATCCTGGTATTCGGCGATGCACGCCTTGTAGAAGTTGATGAAGGTATTGGTCTCTTTTTGCTCGATTTGCGCTTGCGCGCAGACTTTTCGCGACCAAGCTGAACGCTGCTTGCCATATTCATGGAATGCGGCGCGGCGTTCATTAAGGGTGAAGGCGTCTCCCTGGTCGTACATGATTAAGACCAACTGTTCGCGGGACAGTCCCGCGAAAGGATTCTTCCCGCTCTTTCCGCTGACGAAATCGGTGGCCTGTTCGGCGCGCGCGAGTAATTCCGGATCGTCGGACTTGGGATTCTCGGCATCGGCATCGGCCCTGTATCCGCTGAACCAATAGCAGTCATCGCCGACCACTTCATTTCTCAGAACGCCTTCCAGTGCCGCGAGTTGCGCCCGCGTTTTGCCCGCGTCGCGCGCCGCCGCGCGTTCGGCGGCTTCGCTCAACTGGCGGGCGAGCGTCGAAATCGAGGAAGTATCGTCCGCGCCTGCGGTGGAAGTCTTGCCGCTACCTTCCGTCGCCTGGGTCGCCGCGACGCCCGCGAGAGACGACGTGGTGCCCCAGGTATTTGTGGCATAAGCATGGATGGAAACCATAACTCTCCCGGACATCTGATCTTCCTATAATAACGGCATTGAGGCAGGAAACTTGAGGCCGGGGGGCGAGTCGATGCTTGGCGATCCGGCCATGGCCGGACGCCGGTATGCGAACCTACTTCATCGTGAACGTTACTTGCCAATTGTATGTGTTCGGATTGGTGTAGGTGATGGTGGCCGTGCAGACCGCGCCGCCGCTCGTCGTGGCGGATTTCGTCCAGTTGGGAATTCCCGACGAGGGAAGCGTAAAACTTGTATGAAAGACGCATTTCTTGGTGCTGCTCGTGTCGTTGATCGTGTATACGACTTGCGCGGACGTTACCAGAGGCGTAAGGGGATTCCCCACCGTGTATACGTCTGAAGCTCCAGGTAACACCGTTGCTAACGGCTTGGGGTTGGCATTGGCATAGGTATTGTTTTCGATGGCGGTGGTATGGGAATACGTTGCGCTCCTTGTGGCATGTTTGTTCTCGAACGTGATCTCGACATCGACGGCGAACGCCGCGCCGGGCGCGGACAGGACGGCGGCGACCGCCAGCGCGGACAGGGATGGCAAGGTTTTCATGATGGATTGACTCCCGTGGCAAGCGCCCGGTATAGACGCCAATTCACTCTATCAGCGCGGCATCGGTAGTCATCGTGAAGTGCGTCACGCCCTGACTGTATCTTTGGTCACTCTTTTTAGCCTTGCCTCCCCAAAAAAAGCGGGTAGGTTCTTGTGCGGTTTCTTTATCGCTTTTCGCGCGCGTTTGCGGTCGACTACGGGTCTTCGATTTCACGGAGGCCGTCATGCCGACCCTGTCCTTCCGATTCCTTTGTGTCCTGTTCTTCGCCGTATTCAGCCTGCCCGCCGCCGCCGACGTGTTGGTCGTCACCGACAAAGGCCATCCGGTCAAGGCTGCGGGCGGCGCGCGGGTCATCGAACTCGATTTGCCCGCCCGCATCGAGGCGGAACTCTCTTCCGGTCTGCCGTCCGATCCCGCTCGTGCCGCGAACCTCGCCCGCCAGCGCATGGGCGACCGTGCGTTGCCAGGCCGCCTGCTCGCCGCCTACCAAGGCATCGCCGAAGCCCGCAACCTGAAGATCGCCAAAATCCCCGCCGTGGTGGTCGACGGCCGCTACGTGGTCTATGGCGATCCGAACGTCGCCCGCGCCATCGCCCGGATCGACGCTTACCGGAGCGCGCGGCCATGAACCGTTCATTGTCTGCGCGCCTCCGGCGCAGGAAGACGATGCTGGCCTCGCTCCTGTTGAGCGGAGCGGCTTCCGCCTTCGCCCTGGACACCTCGTCCCTCGTCTCCTCGGTGGCCTCGACCGACTGCCTCGAATACCGCGTCGTCGGCATCTGCTACTGGCTCTATTGCACCTATGGCGGCTGTTCCGTGCGTACGTCCGTCAAAGTCCGGCACTACGTGCCCGACGCCGTGGTCTCCAGCTACGCCAATACCGGCGAGAACCCGTGGAGCGAAGTTGCGGCAATGAGTCAGGGGAACGGCGAAGCCCAGGGCGGCGGCGACGGCACGACCAATCAGGATCACGAGAACAACCTCGCCCGATTCAAGAACGCCGACGTGATCGGCCATCCGGGGAGCATGGTCTTTTCCGGCTTCGCCAGCAGCTTCGGCTACAGTTGCGAGGGCGCGGGCACGGCCTTCCTGCCCTACCTGTTGAGCACGCTCGATACGCTCGCCTGGCGCTACAACCTGCCCGAATCGCTCTATCCCGAAGCCCTGATACCGGGCCTGCGCGAGATCGGCTCGCGTACATCGGGCAATCTGTGGGGCCACGTCTATCCGCGCGGCGGGTTTTTACACCAGGCGGACGATTACCAGGCCGCCGCCGTGGTCGCGCAACGCGCCGGGGACGTCGTCACCCGTCGCGGCCAGATCCACGTCTACCAGCCGCTGCTGGCAAATGCGAGGGATGGCTACTGGCCTGCGGGCGAACTGAAGGAGGGCGACGCTTCCACCGGCAAGTGGCAGGAACTGACCCCGACACTCTCCAGTACCTGCGCCGTCTTCCCGCACGGCGATACCCAGGTTCAGGCCCAGCGCGG
>JAITIQ010000123.1 GCA_031279425.1 Accumulibacter sp. | reverse complement strand
TTGTCTTTTATCCGCCAAGCGGCTTTGCTCTCCCCTCCCCCGCCCGGCGGGGGAGGGTGCCCCGGCAGGGGCGGAAGAGGGCGTCGTTTCCTCCGGTGAAACCGCAAAAATCACCGCGCGGCGCAAAGTGATGGAACGTTGATTGATCATGCGGCGCTTTGCGCCGACTGGTACGACACCCTCTCCCGGCCCTGCCGGGCCACCCTCCCCCGCCCAGCGGGGGAGGGGAAGGCAAGCGCCCCGTCGATGCGCGGCAGGTAGCGGGCCACCCTCCCCCGCCGAGCGGGGGAAGAAACGGCAAACGGCTTCACCGGCCGGAAGCTTCGCGTCCCGGATCATGAACAGGGCCTTGGTCTTTTTCACTTCTTCTCCCCGCCTCCCGGCAAGGGCGCCGCCATGACATTGACGCGGATTTCCTTTTGCAGGCCCTGTATTTTTTCCGTGATGCGCTGGATCTTTCCCCGGTCCGGGTTCTGCTGCCGGGTTTCCGCCTCCAGATCCCTCGCCAGCGCCTGCATCTCCTTGGCCACCATGAGATTCTGGCGCAGGGCCTGCACGTCGATCCCGGCAAGCGCGGTGTTTCCCTGGATGTCGATCAGCCGGACCAGGATCGCATCCAGCTCGTCCATGTTCATTTCCGCCGGGCGCGCCCCCGACTTGGCCAGGAGCGATCTCAAGTCCTTCTGCAATTCGCTCAGTTTCGCCGCCCGCTCCGCTCTCCCCGCCCTCCTCTCCTTTCTCGCGGCATTCACGGCCAAGGCGCCGGAATCCGGCGCGCGGGAAGGCGCGAAGTCCGGCGTCCCCGGATTCCCGCCCGACGGGAAAGCGAGCGGCGCGGGCGAGGACGGCGCGCTCCGCCGCTCCGCCGCGCTCTGCTGGCGCGCGAAGGCCTCGATCGAGGCGGTTTGCTGGTCCACCTTCCAGATGAGAACGAACAAGGCGATCAGCAGCGCGACGACCGCTCCGCCCAGGAGCGCGATCGTGATGTTTTTTGAATTCGTCATGGCCGTCCGCCCGCTTCCGGCGTCGGGGCGGGATGAGCGGAAAACGACCTGGGAACGGGCACTCCGACTCTTTTCCCATCGCGCGTCAGGACGACCGAGTTTTTCCTGATGCTGGAAACGTGCGTGCCGTCGCGCAGGCGACTGCCTTCCCGGACGAGTTGACCATCCACGACGGCGCGTCTGAAGCCGGGCGATACGTAAGTCAGCGAGACGACATTGACGTTTTCGGCCACGGCATCCTGCGCGGACGGGCCGCTTTCGATCGAATTATTCGCGTAGGCGCCGCCGGTGGCGCTTCCCGCGGCCGGAGCGCCTCTTGCCGGATTCGTCTGGGCGCTCCTGGCGAGCGGGCCGCCTTCGATCGAATTATTCGCGTAGGCGCCGCCGGACGCGCCTGGCGCAAGAACGGGGAACAGCGCGCCGCCGTTTTCCTCCCGGGCGTCGGCGAGCCTGCCGACGGGCGGGTTCCCGGCCTCGCGCAAGGGAAGCAGACGATCCAGCGCCTCGGGCAGAGAAACGCCCGTCAAGCGGATGTTTTCCAGCCGTTTCAGCGACGCTTCCGTTTTCTGCAATTCAGGATCCAGCTTCGGAAACGTCTGGGGCCGCGAGGAAGGCGCGCGGGCGACGAAGGATTTCCCAGGCCACGAAAAAACCAGGGCGGCGCCAAGAACCGCGACGATCGCCGCGAAAAGGAAAGTGCTGGCTTTCATGAACCCTCCCCTTCATTTCGGGACACGGACAGCCGATAGGCGAAAAAGCCCGTTCTGCGCGTATTGACGGTCGACGAGGTATCGACGGCCTCGGGCGAGAATCCCTGCCGCCGCAGTTGCGTGACGAAGACGGCGAGCGGCCCGTCGCTTCCGCCCGTCTGATCGACCCAGCCTTCGACGATGATCTCTTTCCCCGCGGAAACGCGCAGCAATTTGACCTGGTCGCCCGCGGCCAGCCGCAGATGGCGCAAGAAGGAATACGGATCGATTCCCGCCTGCGCGCCGGCGATCAGGTCGACGAGATCGCGCGTCGCCTGGAAGCGGCTCGCGGAGAAAGCCGGCAAGGCGGACGATCCGCCTCCCTCCACGCTCCGCGCGACGGCTTGCGCGTGTTCCCTGTCCTGCGCCGCCCGCGCGCCCGCCTCGCCGGCCTGCCACAGGGAGACGGCGGCGGCGGCGGCGAACGAAATCGCGACGATTCCCGCGCACCATCCGGCCAGCGCCAGCCTTTTCTCGGCAAAGTAATCGAAGCGCGCGCGCATCGGGTTGATGGCGAAACGTTCGGAAAAAACGGGCCGCAAGGCGGGCAGCGCGACGCGGCATTCGCCTTCCGCGCCGCGGTAGGACGCCGTCGGCGCGCGCGTCGTCTCGACGCCGGAAATTTCCGAAAACGCCGCGCGCAATGTCTCATCCTCGTCGGCGCCGCCCGTTCCGGACAAGGAAAACCAGTCAAGGCTCGCCGCGCTCCGCGCCGGATCGAGCGAGCGTTCCGGCAGGCGCCTGGCGAGCGTTGCGACGGAGGACAGGAGGTCTTTTTCGTCGTCGCTCAAGGACAGCACGGAGAAATGATCCAGGCCGTCCCGCTGCCGAAACAGGAGCGAAACGCGGCGGCCGCAGCGGAAGACGAGGCCATCGCCTCCTTTCGGCAGGAGACGGAGCATGGCTTCCGTTTGCGCGATCAGCAGACAATGCTCCTTCTGGTTTTGCGCCCAGGACTGCATCCGCCGCCAGACGTCGATGGGGATGGCCGTGTAGAGGCAAAGGAATCCGCTGCTGTCCCTGACGCGGCGATGGATCAGGACCCTGGCCTCGCCGTCGATCAGACCTTCGTCGCGCAAACGGCGGCCAATGAGCGCTTCCGCGTAGTCGGAGCGGCCGCCCACGGGAGAAACGCCGCTCAAGGCTCCGCCGAAATCGCTCAGGACGATGGCGGGCGCCTCGAGCCGCGGATACTCCTGGACGGCGCGGACAGTGTCTTCTGCAAAAAGAAGCCACTTGCCATCCATGTGAAGAAGGATTGTCTCGTTCATCGCGATCCGCTCTTCGTCTGGAAAATCAGGGTGCCCTGGACAGTCACCGACAAGGGAGCGTTGGCGCGCACCGGCAGGGAAAACAGCCCGTCCTCGTCGCGCGTGGCGGCGACCTCGAACTCTTCGAGCTGGAAAAAACGCTGGTCCGTGCGAGCGAGCGAAAAGATCAGGTCGTTCACCTCCTCGCGGGGCAGATTCGCCTGCCGCAGATTGATCCGGCGTCCGGCCCAGTTCTCGGGGAGCAAGCCCCGGCGCGCGGCGCCGTCCAGCAATTCCCGCGCGCGCTCGTCGAGGCGTTTGCGGTTCAGCGCCTCCGCCTCCGCCAGCAAGGCCTCCTGCAGGGCGCGCGCCTCGAGAAGCGCCTCCGCCTCGCTCCGCCTCAGACGCTGTTGCGCGAAGAAGAAGAAAAGCACCGACGCGGCGAGCAGCAAGAGCATCGTCGCGGCGAAGACGATTTTCCTTCGCCGTTGTTCCTTCCAGGGAAGGGATGGGGATGGCGTGTTCATTGGTTCATGGCCCAGTGCGCCGTCAGCAGGACGACCCGGTCTTCATCCCGGTTGCGGCCGGTCGCCTCGGCGGATTGAAAGGCGCCCTCGTTGATGTCGATCGTATTGTTGGCGCTCCATTCGCGCCCGGGCTGCTGGCTCGACGGCTCGCTGGAGTTCAGGCGCTCATCCTGCTGCCGGAAACGCCCTTCCAGCGCGTCGGCCTTGCCGTCGATCAACTGATCGAGATAACGCGCGAGATCCGGCGTCAGCCCGCGCAAGACCATCACGTTGCCCGCGCCGCTGATCGTCGAAGGCGGATTCCATTGAAAGCAGACCTGCAATTCGGTGGCGTTGTTGTTGCTGTCGTTGTACAGGTACCGGTCTTCCATGCCCTCGGCGCGCCCGGCCGGCATACGGATTCCGGCGCGCTGCATCAGCTCGCGCAGATCCTGCCGCGCCAGGTTCTTGTCGCCCGGCCCGACGGAGTCGCGCGGATACCCCTGCCCGTGGCACACTTTCAGACCGGTGTTCCGGTAGTTTTCCGGCACGCCCGCCACCGCCCCGCTCAGGTTGCCGCGCCCGGCGGGAACGCCCCCGATCTCCGTCTCGCCGCCATTGACCATGTAGGTCGGCGCGATCTGGCTGTCCCCGACGACCACGCCCGTGCGCTGATAATATTCGTCGTAGAGCCGCTTCCACTCATAGACGAATTTCTGCGCGATCCGGCTGTGTTCCGCGTTGCGCTGCATGCTCTGCGCGGCGGTGACGACGGCGCCGACGATGAGCGCCATGACGCCGAGGACGACGGCCATCTCGAGAAGCGAGAAACCCGCCTGGAACGGTGGAACGGCGCCGCGCTTCCGGTCCGCATTCATGGACATCCCCTTACTGGTTCATCTTGTAGACGGCGACGACCGTGGCCACCTGGTCTTCATCCAGTTGCGCTCCGATGTCGGTGGCGCCGGCATTTGTGGTGCTGATATCCTGGGTGTTGTTCGCCCTCCACTCGACTCCCGCCACGTTGTCCGTGTCGTTCCCGATGCCCAACTGCCGGAACATCCCTTCCCGCGCGTCCGGCTTGCCGTCGATCATCTGATCGAGCGAGCGCGCCAGATCCGGAATCAGGCCGTAAACCACCATGACGTTTCCCGCCCCTTCGGGAGTAGTGGGCAGATTCCATTGGAAGCACACCTGGATTTCCTGTGGATTGCCGTTGGTGTCCAGATAAACGTAACGGTCCTCGCGCCCTTCGGCGCGGCCCGGCGGCATCCGCACGCCGGCTCTTTGCATCAGATTGCGCAAATCAAACTCTGCCTCTCCTTGCATTGCCCTCCCGCCGGCGACGTCGGGTGGCGTGCCATGGCATATCGACCGGGGCGCATTGACACCCGTCATATTGCCGCCGGAAACTACTATGTTTTGAGCAGCATTGGGGTTGTAATTGGTTCCATTGACCATCCAGCGCGGCTCCTGCTGCATGTCTCCCGGAGGAAAGCCGGTGCGCTGGACGTAGGCGTTGTAGGCGACCGCCCATTGGTCGACGAACTTCTGCTTGATCCTGGCGTATTCCGCGTTGCGCTGAATGTCCTTGCCGATCGAAACCGCGCCGAGAATGAGGCCGATGATGACCAGGACCACACTCATCTCGACCAGCGTGAAGCCGCGCATTCCGTGCGGCCTGTTTCCTTTGGGTTTGGGCATGACGAACTCCTCCTTGAGCATGAAAAACTCCTGTGGAATGGATGCCGCGGTGACGAGGTTCAGGAACGATCCTGGGGTTCAGGAACGATCCTGGCCGGACTGGCTCGCCGGAACATCCGGGAACGAAGGCCCGCCTTTCCGAACGCGGGCCGTCCAGCGCCCTTGCGGCGGCGCCGGACGTGAAAGAAATCGGGAAGTTTGAAGAATGCTTGTTTTCGGGAACGGACGCGCCTACCCG
>JAITIQ010000001.1 GCA_031279425.1 Accumulibacter sp. | reverse complement strand
GAGGAGCCGGGTGGTGTATCTGTCGCCGCAAGGCCTGCATCTGACGCACGAGCGGGTGACGCGCCTGGCGGGGGACGCGATGGCGGGAGAAGGTTTGATCCTGCTTTGCGGCCGTTATGAAGGGGTCGACGAGCGCTTGATCGCGCGCTGCGTCGACGAGGAGATTTCGATCGGGGATTTCGTGCTCTCGGGCGGCGAAATCCCGGCGATGGCTTTGCTGGACGCCGTTGTCAGGCAGTTGCCGGGCGCGCTGAACGACGTCGAATCGGCAAGGCAGGATTCGTTTGTCGCGGGCTTGCTGGATTGTCCGCACTATACGCGGCCGGAGGATTACGAAGGCGCGCGGGTGCCCGAGGTACTGCTGTCCGGGCATCATGAAGCAATCCGCCGTTGGCGCCTCGAGCAGGCGCTGGGGCGGACCTGGCGGCGGCGGCCGGATTTGCTTGCGGCGCGTTCGCTGTCGAACGAGGAAACGCAACTCCTGCGGCAGTTTCAGGAGCAATGCGGTCAGGAAAACTTGAAAGGAGTCCAACAATGAATCTGATAGCGCAACTCGAGCAGGAAGAAATCGCCCGCCTGGGCAAGACCATCCCGGAATTCGCTCCCGGCGACACCGTAATCGTCCAGGTCAAGGTCAAGGAAGGCTCGCGCGAACGTCTCCAGGCCTACGAAGGCGTGGTGATCGCCAAGCGCAACCGCGGCCTCAACTCCAGCTTCATCGTCCGCAAGATTTCCTCCGGCGAAGGCGTCGAGCGAACGTTCCAGACCTATTCCCCGCTGGTCGCGGCGATCGAGGTCAAGCGCCGCGGCGACGTGCGCCGGGCGAAACTCTACTACCTGCGCCAACGCTCCGGCAAGTCGGCGCGCATCAAGGAGAAGCTCTCGCGCAAGGTGAAGGTTGTGGCCGCCGCCGAACCGCCGAAGGTTTGACTTCGCCATCGCGTGCCCGGCAGACGTTGCGGTCACGGACCGGCTCCGAACTTGTCCGGAGCCTTTTTTGGTTACAATGGTTGAACTTCGACCGGCAGTGGCTTTCTTAACCATTATCACCACAGCGCGAGGCATGCCATGAGTGAAAGCATTCACTACGTCACCGACGATACTTTCGAGGCCGAGGTATTGCAGTCGCCCTTGCCGGTTCTCCTCGACTTCTGGGCGGAGTGGTGCGGCCCCTGCAAGACGATTGCGCCCATTCTCGAAAAAATCTCCAGGCAGTATGCCGGCCGCGTCAAGATCGCCAAACTGAACGTCGACGAAAACCCATCCACGCCATCCAGTTTCGCGGTGCGCAGTATCCCGACGCTGATGCTGTTCAGGAACGGCAACGTCGAGGCCACCAGGATCGGCGCGCTGCCGCAATCACAGCTCGCCGCATTCATTGACAGCCATCTGTAAAATCACTATGCTCACTGATTGAGAGTTTCCAGCCGCGTTTCAGGAAGTTACGGAAAACAGCCCGCAATTGCCAGCCGGCACTTTCAGGCTCGGATCCAGTGCAAGTGGAGTGCTTGTTCCCGGGGTCCGCAGCAGTCCCACAAGCCTCCCCTACCGCCTCCATTCCGATCTGCCCTATTCTGTCCTGTTTCGTTTTGTTCACGCCGCTCGTGTGACGAATCCCGGTTTATCCGCATCTCATTTTTCCGACTTTCGACTTTGCCCATGCATCTATCCGAACTCAAGGCTTTCCATGTCAGCCAGCTACTCGACATGGCCGAAGCCGCCAATATCGAAGGCGCCAACCGTCTGCGCAAGCATGAACTGATCTTCGCCCTGCTCAAGAACCAGGCCAGGAAAGGCGAGACGATCTTCGGCGACGGCACGCTGGAAACGCTGCAGGATGGCTTCGGCTTCCTGCGTTCGCCCGACACCTCGTATCTTGCCAGCACCGACGACATCTACGTCAGTCCGAGCCAGGTCAGGCGCTTCAATCTGCATACCGGCGACACCATCGAGGGGGAAATCCGCACGCCGAAGGACGGCGAGCGCTACTTCGCGCTGGTCAAGGTCGACCGCGTAAACGGGGAGCCGCCGGAAGCCTCGAAGAACAAGATCCTGTTCGAGAACCTGACGCCGCTGCATCCGGAAGAGCATATCCGTCTGGAACGGGACATCCGCGGCGAGGAAAACATCACTTCCCGCATCATCGACATCATCGCCCCGATCGGCAAGGGCCAGCGCGGCCTGCTGGTGTCCAGCCCGAAGAGCGGCAAGACGGTGATGATGCAGCACGTGGCGCACGCCATCACCGCCAACCATCCGGACATCGTTCTGATCGTCCTCCTGATCGACGAGCGTCCCGAGGAAGTGACCGAGATGACGCGCTCGGTGCGCGGCGAGGTGGTCGCCTCGACCTTCGACGAGCCGGCGACGCGGCACGTGCAGGTGGCCGAAATGGTCATCGAGAAAGCCAAGCGCCTGGTCGAGCACAAGAAGGACGTGGTCATCCTGCTCGATTCGATCACCCGCCTGGCGCGCGCCTACAACACGGTGCAGCCGGCTTCCGGCAAGGTGCTCACCGGCGGCGTCGACGCCAACGCCCTGCAGAAGCCCAAGCGCTTTTTCGGCGCCGCGCGCAACATCGAGGAGGGCGGCTCGCTGACCATCATCGCCACCGCGTTGATCGAGACCGGCAGCCGCATGGATGACGTGATCTACGAGGAATTCAAGGGCACCGGCAACATGGAGATCCATCTCGACCGGCGCATGGCCGAGAAAAGGGTCTATCCGGCGATCAACGTCAACCGTTCCGGCACGCGCCGCGAGGAACTGCTGCTGAAGCCCGACGTCCTGCAGAAGATGTGGGTGCTGAGAAAGCTGCTCTACAACATGGACGATCTCGAAGCCATGGAATTCCTGCTCGACAAGATCAAGGCCACCAAGAACAACGGCGAGTTCTTCGATTCGATGCGGCGTTGACCGGGAAACTCCCGGACTTCGGGATCGACGGGAACCGCCCCGGCCTCCGCCTGCCGTTCGTCGGGCGACGCGGCATGGAGGACGCCTCGGTGTCCGTCACGGACGGATCGGCTCGCGCGAATACGACCGAATCCGCCGAGGCGGGCGCCAGGCTCATCTGTCGCGCCAGTAGCGCGGCTGCTCCGCCCGCCAGGCGGTAACCCGCGTTTTTCTGCCCAGCGCCACGCGCACGTCGCCATCCCGGTCGGTGCGCCAGTGCCGGCTCCCGGCGTAGCGCGCGAGCACTTCGGCGCGCGGGTGGCCGAAGCCGTTGCGGTATCCGGCCGAGAAAACGACTTCGCGCGGCGCGACGGCGGCGATGAATTCGGGCGAGGACGATCCGCGTCCGCCGTGGTGCGGCGCCACCAGCACGTCGCTGCGCAAACGCCCGCCGGCGCGGGCGATCAGGGCGCGCTCGTCGGGAGCTTCGATATCGCCCGTCAGCAGGATGGACCCGCCCTCGCCCGAGACGCGCAGGACGCAGCTCAGGTTGTTGGGCTTCTTCTCGCCCGCATAGTCATCGGCCGCCGGATGCAGGATGGCGAAGCGCACGCCGTCCCATTCCCAGGACTGTCCGGCGGCGCAGGGTTCGGCGCCGATGCCGGCAATCGAGGTCAGGAAGCGCGCGATCGGGACGGACGCGCGCACGGCTTCCAGCCCGCCCGCGTGATCCTGGTCGCGATGCGAGACGACCAGCGCATCCAGCCTCGTGACGCCGACGGCGCGCAGGAAAGGCGCGACGATGCGCCGTCCGGCGTCGGCCTCGCCGAAACGCGGGCCGGTGTCGTAGAGCAACGCGTGTCTTGCCGTGCGCACCAGGACGGCCAGGCCCTGGCCCACGTCGAGCGCGTCGATCCAGGCCTCGGAGGCGGGCGGCCGCGCCGGCGGGATTGCCAGGACCGGGATCACCAGGCACAGGCCCAGCCAGCGTGCCGGAATGCCGCGCGGCAACAGCAGCCAGGCGACTCCCGCCAGCGCCAGCGGCACCGTCCATGGCGGCGGCGCCGGCTGCCGCCAGATCGGCCAGGTGGCCAGAGGACCGAGCAGGTCCATCAGCCGCGCCAGCAGCCAGTGATCGAGATGCAGCAAGGGCGGCCAGGGAAACAGGAGGTAGAGGAGCGAGAGCGGCGTGACGACGAAACTCACCAGCGGGATCGCCACGGCATTGGCCAGCGGCGAGACCAGTGAAAACTGCTGGAAGAACAGCAGCAGCAAGGGCAGACTGCCGACGGTGACCGCCCATTGCGCCACTCCCCACCGGCGCAGTCCGGTACGCCAGCGGCGTTCTCCGCGCGCTTTCCCCACGCGCGCCGCGCTCACGAAGAAGAGCAGCGCGACGGCGCCGAACGACAGCCAGAAGCCAACCGCGAGGACGGCCCAGGGATCGAGGATCAGCACCGCCAGCAGGGCCGGCAGCAAGGTGCGCGTGGCGCCGAAATTGCGCCCGGACCAGAGCGCCAGCGCGACCACGCTCAGCATGTACAGGGTGCGCTGGGCGGGGACTTCGAAACCGGCGAGCGCGGTGTAGGCAAAAGCGGCCAGCCAGCCGGCGGCGACGGCGGCTTTCTGCGCTGGCAGCCACAGCATCAGGCGCTCGCCGCGCCGCCACAGAAAATCGACCAGCAGCGCGCACAGCGCGGCGACCATCGTCACATGCAGGCCGGAAATGCTGATGAGGTGCGTAATGCCGGTGCGCCGGAACATCTCCCACTGGCTGCCCGGGATGGAACGCTGGTCGCCGATGGCCAGCGCGACCAGCACGCCGGCGTAGGGCGCGTCCGGCAGTTCCGCGCGAAAACGCTCCCGCAGCGCATCGCGCAGCCGCTCGACGATGGTGCCGGGACGCCGGACGAAACCGTCGAGAAGCATGGCTTCGTGGCCGGCGCGAACCGTGCCGGTCGCCCGGATGCCGCGCTCGAGCAGCCAGGCTTCGTAGTCGAAGCCGTGCGGATTGGCGTTGCCGTGCGGACGCTTGAGGCGCGCCGTGAAACGCCAGCGCTCGCCGGGACGCACGCTGCGGGCGCCGCGTTCCTCGCCGCCCGCGTCGTTCCGCGGGCGGTACCACGACAGGAGGAGACGCCGCGGAACCACGGCGCCGGGCGTCCTCACCGATTCGACGTCGAAGGCGAAGCGCTCGCCGCGTTCCAGATCCTGCGGCAGCGAGGCCACGACGCCCTCCAGTCGGACGTCGCGCATCTCCCAATCCGCCGGGAGCCGATCGCAGAGCCGCCATTCCGCGCGCCAGGCCGCCCAGGCAAAACCCAGCAGCGCGCAGGCCATCCACAGGAGGCAACGCGCCAGACGGGGCGACCAGGCCACGCGCGGGCGCGAGGCCAGCGCCCAGGCGCCGAGACTCGTGGCGGCCAGCAGCGCCGCGATCCACGCCTCGGGCAGGATCGCCTGCCACTGCAAAAGCAGGACTCCCGCCGCAAAGGCCAGAATGGAAGCGCGCATTGGATACTCCGGGGGTCGGGGATGAAAAAAACGGGGCAAGGCGTTTCGCCTTCCCCCGTTTCGTCCCTCCCCAGGACCCTCTTGATGTTCCTCAAGCCCCGATCTCTCTCGGGCACGCCACGAGCAACCGCTCCGGCGTTTCCATCACCCGGCTGAGGCCAGCGATGTCTTCCGCCTGTTTTTTTCGCGCCATGCGGTTGGCCGCGTGCATACGAGCGAACGTTGCCTCATTCATGGCGGTCTTGTCAAGTGCCGCGTTCCCGGCCTGGGCGCAATCCAAGCGGAGGATCTCGTCGAGCGACCGAGCTTCCGGAGGTTTTTCGCTGGGAGCCTCGCAATGACGGGTGTGATGTATGATGCGCGTTGGTTTATTAATCCGCTCCAAAGATGGCAAAAAACCGGGTCGCTCCTGCGCGAATTTCGTTCCATGCCGCTCGCCTTCCCCTCCCCCGTCCCTTCCGGCACAGCCGCGAAATGGTCGTTTCTGAGGCCATTTGGAATAAGGCCCTGGTCGCTCAAGCTCCGGTTTGAGGCCGGCTTGCAGGAAAGTCGATTTTCCCGCGCTCCATGACTTCTTTGCGTGAAAACGAGGAGGGTGAGCGTCTTGCCCGCTTCGCGGGGTTTGCGAGCGAAGAAATGACGAGCACGTGCCTGGAATGACGGAAGTTCATTGCCAGGGTTTTCGTTTTCTTCCATTCTTTGAGCCATCCATGAAACTCGTCGTCGCCTCGAACAATCCCGGAAAACTGCGCGAATTCGGCGCCTTGCTCGCTCCGCTCGGCTGTGAGGTCGTGCCGCAGAGTGCGCTCGGCGTTGCCGAATGCGAGGAGCCGCATCTCACTTTCGTCGAAAACGCGCTTGCCAAGGCGCGGCACGCCGCGGCCTCGACCGGGCTGGCGGCCCTGGCCGATGATTCCGGTTTGTGCGCGCGGGCGCTCGGCGACGCGCCCGGCGTGCATTCGGCCCGCTATGCCGGCGATCCGAAGTCCGACCGGCGCAACAACGAAAAGCTCATTGCCGATCTTGCCGGCGTCGCCGACCGGCGCGCGCGCTATGTCTGCGTCCTCGTCTTCGTCCGCCACGCCGACGATCCGCAGCCGCTCATCGCCGAAGGCGAGTGGCACGGTGAAATCATCGACGTCCCGCGCGGCAAAGGCGGTTTCGGCTACGATCCCTATTTCTTCCTTCCCGATGCCGGCAGGACCGCCGCCGAACTCGATCCCGCCGAAAAGAACCGCCGCTCGCATCGCGGCCAGGCCCTCTTCCTGCTGGCCGAGCGGCTGAAAACGAGCGCATGAGCCGGCGCGTCGTTCCGATCCAGCCGGCGGCGGAAAGGGAATTCCGCGCGCCGCCGCTCTCGCTCTACATGCACATCCCCTGGTGCGCGCGGAAGTGTCCGTACTGCGACTTCAATTCGCACCCTTTGCGCGGCAGCCTGCCGGAAGCCGACTATGTCGCCGCGCTGATCGCCGATCTGGAGTGGGCGCTGCCGCTCGTCCGCGGGCGCCGGATCGTCAGCGTTTTCATCGGCGGCGGCACGCCGAGCCTGCTTTCCGCCGCCGCGGTCGATACCCTGCTCGCCGCCGTTCGGGCCCGCCTGCCCCTGGGCCGTGACGCGGAAATCACCCTGGAAGCCAATCCCGGCGCCATCGAGGCCGGCAAATTCGCCGCCTTCCGCGACGCCGGCGTCAACCGCCTCTCGCTGGGAATCCAGAGCTTCGCTCCTGAACGTCTCCAGGCGCTGGGCAGGGTCCACGACGCCGGGGAAGCGCTTTCCGCCGCCGCCCTGGCCGCGCGCCATTTCGACCGTTTCAATCTCGACCTCATGTACGGCCTGCCGGGGCAGAGCGTGGAACAGGCGCTCGCCGACGTGAAGCGGGCCATCGGTTTCGCGCCGGCGCATCTTTCCTGTTACCAGCTCGGCATCGAAGCCAACACGGCCTTCGCCGCATCGCCGCCCGCCCTGCCCGACCCCGACCGCTGCGCCGACATGCAGGAGGCGATCGAAACCGCGCTCGGCGAGGCGGGATTCCTTCATTACGAGACCTCCGCCTTCGCCCGTCCCGGCGCCTTCTGCCGGCACAATCTCAATTACTGGACTTTCGGCGATTACCTGGGAATCGGCGCCGGCGCGCACGGCAAACTGACACTGTGCGGCGCTGCCTGGCAAGTGCGCCGGCAGGCGCGCTGGCGACATCCGGCGCAGTACCTGGCGAAAACCATGGAAGGCCATCCCGCACAGGAAGAATTTCCGGTAAACCCGGACGAGCTGCCCTTCGAGTTCATGATGAACGCCCTGCGCCTCACCGGAGGTTTCGACGCATCCCTGTTTGAGGAACGCACTGCGCAGCCTCTGTGCGTCGTCGAGCCGATCCTGCGCCTGGCGGAAGAGGACGGGCTGATCGTCCGTGAAGCGGGGAAAATCATCCCCAGCCTGCGCGGGCAGCGTTTTCTCAATCGCCTGCTGGAGAGGTTTCTGGCGTGATTCGAGAGGCGAGGCTCCCGTCCGCGCCGCCACCTGCCTTCCCCTCCCCCGGCAGGCGGGCATGGGTATCTACACCCCCCGGCCGCGACGCTTCGCGCCGGGCAGAACGAACCGGATTGCCACGGCGCATGGCCCGGGCAATGACGAGTTCTCCCCATGGATTCCCCTCGTCCCCCGCAGAGGGGAGAGGGCCAGAGAGAGGGGGTCGAGCATGCGCAGCGCAGCGACGCGGTTTTCTCGGCGGGGAAGAGTGGATGAGCGTTCGTTCATTCCTCCTCTTTTTGATCAGCGGCGCTCTCGCGCCGGAGGGAAGGACGCCCTCTCCCGGCCCCGCGGGCCACCCTCCCCCGCCGAGCGGGGGAGGGGAATCCGGCGCGTCGCTGTTTCGGAGTGT
>JAITIQ010000118.1 GCA_031279425.1 Accumulibacter sp. | reverse complement strand
CCTCCGGAATCGGAATTACACCTTCACCCGCATCAGCCTCGCCTTCTCTCTTTGCCAGTCGCGATCCTTTTCCGCATCGCGCTTGTCATGCTGTTTCCTGCCCTTGGCCAGCGCGATCTGTACCTTGACGCGGCCGCGTACGTAATGCAGGTCGAGCGGCATCAGGGTGAAACCGGCGCGCTCGACCTTGCCGATGAGCCTGTTGATCTGCGCGGCGTGCAGCAGCAGCTTGCGGGTGCGGACCGGATCCGGCTTGACGTGCGTCGATGCCTGTTGCAAGGGGCTGAGGTGCATGCCGAAAATGAATACTTCGCCGTCGCGCACGATCACGTAGGATTCCTTGAGGTGCGCCCGTCCGGCGCGGATGGCCTTGATCTCCCAGCCTTCCAGCGCGATGCCGGCCTCGAACTGTTCCTCGATGAAATAGTCGTGAAAGGCTCTCTTGTTGTTGACGATGCTCATGGCGGCGTTCCGGCGAATGTTTGGCGGCTGGGATGCTAGAATTGATCATTTTACCGGATCAGGGGGAACGTGATCGGCGATGTCAAGGGTCGAAAAATCGATATTGATCGAGTACTCGGCGCAACAGATGTTCGATCTCGTCGAGGATATTGAGAGTTATCCGGTTTTTTTGCCGTGGTGCAGCGCGACGCGGGTCAATTTCCGTGGCGAGCGGCGGACGGTGGCGACGCTGTACGTCAACTTCCATGGCGTCAAGGCGCATGTCACCACCGAGAACGCCAAGGAGCCTCCTTCCCGGATGGGCCTGAAGCTCGTCGACGGGCCGTTCCGGCATCTGGAGGGAGGGTGGTGTTTCAAGTCCCTGGCGGAGCAGGCCTGCAAGGTCGAGTTTCATATTTCCTACGAGTTTTCGAACAGGCTTTTCGAGAAAATCATCGGCCCCGTCTTCCACCAGATCGCCAATACCTTCGTCGATGCGTTCGTCAAAAGGGCCCGCCAGGTCTATGGGGCGCCGCATGACTGAGTCGATCACGGTCGAGGTCGTCTATGCCCTGAAGGATCGCCAGGAACTGGTGACGCTGACGCTGCCCGCCGGGGTGGTGGCGCGCGAGGCGGTCGAGCGTTCGGGGCTCATGGATAGATTTCCCGAAATCGACCTCGGCAGGAACAAGCTCGGCGTATTCGCCAGGCTGGTCAAACCCGACACGATGCTGCGCGACCACGATCGTGTGGAAATCTACCGTCCACTGATCGCGGACCCGAAGGAAGTGCGCAAGCAGCGCGCGGCCGAGGGCAAGATCATGAAAAAGGGCGCCGGTGATCCAGGCGCGCGATGACGATTCGAAATCATTTCCTGGAAGATTCCAAGTGGCCTTCAAATTCAAGATTTCCGACAACTCGTTGTTCGCCGTTCTGCTGCGTTCCAGCTGGTGGATCAGTTTCGCCATCGCGCTGGGCCTGCTGTTGATCATCCGGCTCGTCGTTCCCGAGCCCTATCTCGCGCCCGCGATGTCGATCTCCCTGCCGTTTCTCATCATCGGCGGTATCGTCGCATGGAAGCAGCTCCAGATTCCCGGCGCGGCCCGCGTGGCGGCGACGCGCACAGCGGTCAAGGCGATGTCCTTCAAGGAATTCTCCGCGCTCGTCGAACAGGCGTATCTGCGCGACGGCTACAGGGTAGCGCGGCTTTCGGGCGCGGCGGATTTCAAGATCACCCGGATGGGCAAGACGACGCTGGTTTCCTGCAAACGCTGGAAGGCGGCCAGCCACGGCGTCGAGCCGCTGCGCGAACTCGACCGGCGCCGCGAGGCGGAGGAAGCCCATGACGGTTTCTACGTCGCGCTCGACGGCGTGACCGGCAACGCCCGCGAATTCGCGGGAAAGCATCGCATTCACCTGGTCGAAGGGCAGGAATTGACGAGCCTGCTGCGTCTGCCGAAGCGGTGAGATGCCGCGGCCGCGCTCCGTCGTCCGGTGAATTTCAAAAAAACAGACGGTCGCGGACGAGGCGGCCCTGCGTTTGCAGACGTTGTACCGTCGGCGTCAAATCCAGGCCGGTTTGCCGCCGGATCGCTTCGGCGCGCCGAAAAAGCTCTGCGAGGGTGAGCTCGACCGGCGCGTCGCCGCGCGCGAAGGCGATGGCGTTGCCGCTGTTGCAGGACGGGAAAAATATCACGCGGTCATCGAAGGCGGCGGCGATGCGTTCCTCGCTGGCGATGAATCCCTGACCGCGTCCGAGCAGGTTGACCGAGAGCAGCCCGTCGGAATTCAGTCGGGCGCGGCAGGCGCGATAGAAGGGTTCCGTGTCGAGGACGCCGGCCCTCCCTTTTTTGTCGAAACCGTCTACCAGGATAGCGTCATAGGATTCGCCGTTTTCCAGCATGAAGCGCGCGCCGTCGTCGATGCGCACCAAGAGGCGCGAGGGGTCGTCGGGCAGTTCGAAATGCAGGCGCGCGACGATTTCGACCCGGGGCTCGATCTCCACCACCGCGATCCGCGTCGCGGGCAGTTGATGATAGATGAATTTCGCCAGCGACCCGGCGCCAAGCCCGATCAGCAGGGCATTCCGCGGCCAGGGCGGCTCGCGCAGCAAGAGACCGGCCATCATTTCCCGCGTGTAGGCGAGTTCCAGGACATTCGGCTGCGCGACGCGCATCGCGCCCTGAATCCAATCGGTGGAAAAATAGAGATAGCGTATGCCGGCGCGTTCGCTGACCGTGATCGGATATGCGTTCATTCAGCCATGACCTGAGGGAAACTTTCGCCGCGAAAACCGTGAAGGCATCGAGACGCGGAGAGCGGGAAATGACAGAAAAATGGCGTCTCCTCGACTCGCCGTTTTCTCCGCAGCGCCCGGCCCGCGCCGGGTTCCGATTCTACCGTACCGGGAAAGATCCACCAGCGAGCCGGCGGCAGATTTCCAGCGTCAGTTCCGACTGATTCATCGTGTAGAAATGCAGGCCGGGCGCGCCACCGGCCAGGAGGCGCGCGCACAGCGCCGTGACGACGTCGAGGCCGAAGGCGCGGATCGATTGGCTGTCGTCATAAAAGCTTTCGAACTTGCGGCGCATCCAGCGCGGCAATTCGGCGCCGCAGGCGTCCGAGAAGCGGGCCAGCCGGGAAAAATTGACGATCGGCATGATGCCCGCAACGATCGGGGCGTCGACGCCGCGGGCACGCGCGGCATCGACGAAATGAAAGTAGGCATCGGCGTTGTAGAAATACTGGGTGATCGCCGAGTCGGCGCCGGCTTTCATCTTGCGCGCGAAAGCGGCGAGGTCGTCGGCGGGCGCGCGGGCCTGCGGGTGCCACTCCGGGTAGGCGGCGACGTCGATGTGAAAATGACCGCCGGTCTCGACGCGGATGAATTCGACCAGCTCGTCGGCATGGCGGAATTCTCCGGTCTCGGCCATGCCGGAAGGCAGGTCGCCGCGCAGCGCGACGATGCGGCGAATGTCGGCGTTCCGGTAATCGTCGATGATTTCACGGATGCCGGCGCGCGTCGAGCCGATGCAGGAAAGGTGCGGCGCGGCCGGGCGGCCCTCGGTGGCGATCTCCCGGACGATGGCGAAGGTCCGCTCGCGCGTCGAACCACCGGCGCCGAAAGTGACGGAGAAGAATTCCGGGTTGAGCGCGGCGAGCCGGCCGCGCGCCGCGCGCAGTTTTTCGACGCCCTCGGGCGTCTGTGGAGGAAAGAATTCGATCGAGATTTCTGTCTTCATGAAAAACCCGCCTGTTCCTCGAGGCTCAATATCGATAGTGCTCCGCCTTGTACGGCCCTTCGACCGGCACGCCGATGTACTTGGCCTGTCGCTCGGTGAGTGTGGTCAGCCGCGCGTCGAGACGTTGGAGTTGCAGGCGCGCGACCTTTTCGTCGAGGTGCTTGGGCAGGGTGTAGACGCCGACCGGGTATTGCGCGGTCCGCGTGAACAGTTCGATCTGGGCGATCGTCTGGTTGGCGAACGAGGAGGACATGACGTAGCTCGGATGACCCGTGGCGCAGCCGAGGTTCACCAGGCGGCCCTTGGCCAGCAGGATGAGGCGGCGGCCCGATGGCAGGAGGACGTGATCGACCTGCGGCTTGATTTCCTCCCACGGATAGTTTTCGAGCGAGGCCACGTCGATCTCGCTGTCGAAATGTCCGATGTTGCAGACGATGGCCTGGTCCTTCATGCGCAGCATGTGCTCGTGCGTGATGACATGGTAGTTGCCGGTGCAGGTGACGAAAATGTCGGCCTTGTCGACGGCCTCGTCCAGGGTCACCACGCGATAACCTTCCATGGCCGCCTGCAGGGCGCAGATCGGATCGATCTCGGTGACCCAGACCTGCGCCGAAAGCGCGCGCAGCGCCTGCGCCGAACCCTTGCCGACATCGCCGTAGCCGCAGACCACGGCGATCTTGCCGGCGATCATCACGTCGGTGGCGCGCTTGATGCCGTCGACCAGCGATTCGCGGCAGCCGTAGAGATTGTCGAACTTGGATTTGGTCACCGAGTCGTTGACGTTGATCGCCGGGAACCTGAGTTCGCCGCGCTGGTGCATCTGGTAGAGGCGGTGCACGCCGGTGGTGGTCTCTTCGGTGACGCCGCGGACATGCGCGACGCGCGTCGAATACCAGTTCGGGTCGGCCGCGAGCTTCGCGCGGATCGCGGCGAAGAGGACGGCCGCCTCCTCGCTGTCGGGCGCATCGAGCACGGAGACGTCTTTTTCGGCGCGCGCGCCCAGGTGCAGCAGCAGCGTGGCGTCGCCGCCGTCGTCGAGGATCATGTTCGAATGGCCGCCGTCGGGCCACTCGAAGATGCGATGCGTATACTCCCAGTAGTCCGCGAGCGATTCGCCCTTGACCGCGAAGACCGGGATGCCCTGCGCGGCGATCGCCGCGGCGGCGTGGTCCTGGGTGGAAAAGATGTTGCACGAAGCCCAGCGTACGCGGGCGCCGAGCGCGGTCAGCGTTTCGATCAGCACGGCGGTCTGGATGGTCATGTGCAGCGAGCCGGTGATGCGCGCGCCCGCGAGCGGCCGGCTTTGGGCGAATTCCTCGCGAATGGCCATCAGGCCGGGCATTTCGGTTTCGGCGATGCGGATTTCCTTCTTGCCCCAGTCGGCAAGGGCGAGGTCGGCGACGACATGGTCTTTGCATTCAGCCACGGCAATTCTCCTTCGAAACATGGGCCGGCGCGTGAGGAAGGAGAGGCTGGCTTCACCGTCCTCCCGTGGCGGCACGGGGGTCAGGTGAGCGCCGTTGACGATCCCGAGCCTGAAACCACGGAGGGTGGTCTTGCAGCGCTCCTCGGGCAAGGGTGGAATTATACGTGTTTTTGCTAGTTTGCCGAGGTCGACCAGAGATCGTTGAGATCGGGGAAGTTCCATTGGGCGGGGTCTTCGCGGCCGACGATCTTTTCCCTGCAACCGGGCATCGAGAGATCGACGAGTTCGGGCCGGACGCGCGCGGCGGCGTGCGTGGAGTAGAACACCTTGATGCGCGGCGTCAGCAACGATTTCGGCGACTGGCTGGCGACCACGCCAAGGCGGCCCGAGGACAGCCGCACCAGCGAACCGATCGGATAGATGCCGAGACTCTTGACGAAAGCCTGGAAGACAGTGGGGTCGAAATGACCATCGGACCACTCGGCCATCTTGCGCAGGGACTCGGCGGGATCCCAGCCGGCCTTGTACGGACGGTTCGAAGTGATCGCGTCATACACGTCGCAGACCGCGCCCATCTTGGCGTACAGACTGATCTCGCCGCCCTTGCGTTTCCCGGGATAGCCCGTGCCGCTGGTTTTTTCATGGTGATGCAGCACGACGTCGAAGATGATGTCGTCCGTCATGCCGCTGCCCTGGAGGAGCTGGATCCCTTCCTCCGGATGACGCTTCATGATCTCGAATTCCTCGTCGGTCAGCTTGCCCGGCTTGTTCAAGATCTCGAGCGGCACCATGGCCTTGCCCAGATCGTGCAGCAGGCCGGCGATGCCCAGCCGGCGGTTCAGATCCTCGTCGAGGCCGAGCAGGCGGCCCAGCGCGATCATCAGCGCGCAGACCGCGACGGAATGCATGTAGGTGTAGTCGTCAGCACTCTTCAGCCGGGCGAGGCTGATCAGCGCGCCGGGATTGCGCGTCACCGAATCCGAAATCTCCTCGACCAGTTTGCGCGCGTTGCCGGCATCCACCGCCCTGCCCATGCGCGCTTCCTGGAACATCGAAGTGACGGCCTGTTGGGCCTGGGCGCAGATCCTCTCCGCCCGGACCATTTCCCTGCCGACCGATACGGGAGTGAGCTTGCGCGCGGCCTGCACCGTGGCGCTCACATCCGCTTCGACCTGAGCGGCCGTCTCCGCTTCGGAAATCACCGGCTCGTCGGGCGGAACGTCGAGGCCGAGCACGGCATCGATCCACACTTCCCTGATGTTGCTGGCCCGAATGAGCTCGATGTCCTTCGGATCGGAAATCACGAAGGAATTGCGCCAAAAGGGATGATCCATCCACGACCCGCAGAACTCTTTGAGATACATTCCCACGGTGAGCTGCTTGACGTCGATTTTCTTGAGCATGGCGCTTCCTGCCGTCCCATTCCGCTGTCCAGGATAACGACCGATTCTGTCAGAAAACCACCGCTTTCGCCAATGGCAGCCTCGGAATCTGTTCGAGGACGGGATTGCGCGGGTAGCGCAGAATCTCGACGATATGGTCCTCCTCCATCATCACGGCGGCGGACTCGGCGCTCGGGCTTCGTCACGAGCCGATCAGGAGGCTCCCGCTTAGCCTGGGGTATCCGCCAAGGCGCCCATGTCCCCGTATTCGAGCAGCAGCGGGTGGTCCGTCTCCTGTTCCCGGCAGTGGGCGCGGATCTGGTCGTATCGATCGAGGAAAAGCCGACATATTTCCGGATCGAACTTGTTTCCGATGCCTTTGGCAATGATGGACAGCACCTCGTCTTCCGGCAGCCCCTTGCGGTAGACCCGGTCGGACAGGAGCGCGTCATACACATCGACCACCGAGACGATGCGGGCCTCCAGGGGGATTTCCTTTCCTTTCAGTCCTTGCGGATAGCCGGAGCCATCCCAGTTTTCATGGTGGCTCCGGGCGATGGCGGCTGCCGTCTGGATGACCTGGTTGCGCGATCCCGACAGAATGCGCTCGCCGATGCTGGTGTGCTGCTTGATGATGGAGAATTCCTCGGTGCTGAGCGGGCCGGGCTTGCGCAGCACGTTGTCCGGAATGCCGATCTTGCCGATGTCGTGCAGCGGGCTGGCCGCCTTGATGAGGTCTATCCTGGCGGGCGAGAGACCCAGCAGCTCCCCGAGATAGGCGCTCAGGATGCCGATGCGGCGCACGTGGCAGCTCGTTTCCTCGTCGCGCGATTCCAGCGCGTTGAACAGGCGGCTGATGATTTCGTCCTGGGTTTCGCGGATGGCTTCCGTCTGTCGGCGCACGATGGCTTCCAGATCGATGCCGTGCTGCCGCTGGGTGCGCTCCGACAGAATGAGCCGGCAGCCCACCTGGACGCGCATCTGCAGTTCCGTCACCTCGAAGGGCTTGGTCATGTAGTCGTCCACCTTGCCCTCGGAAAAACCTTTCAGTATGTCGTGCAATTCGCCCCGGGAGGTCAGCAGGATCACGTAAATGTATTGCCTCGCATCGCTGAATTCCCGAACCCGGCGGGCAAGCTCCAGGCCGTCCATGCCGGGCATGCTCCAGTCCGTGATCAACATGTCCACGCTCAGGGGATTGTCCATGAGGTACTTCAGGGCATCCATGCCATTGGAGGTTTCGACGACTTCATACCCCCAGCCGCGCAGATGTCTGGCGAGAATGAATCTCGCCATCTCCTGGTCTTCCGCAGTCAGTATTCGCATAGCGCCTCGATTCCGTCTTCGCCCGGGAGGGTCAGCGCAGATAGTCCCCCATGGCATCCGTCAGACTCCCGAGACACACCTTGAGTTCTTCGGCGAGCGCCAGCGCCTTTTCTTTCTCCTTCGGGAGGGCGGCGGAACGGCCCAATTGTTCGAGTTCGAGACACTCCCGGTAAACACCGGACTTGGTATAGTAGCTGGCGATCCCCTTCAGGGAATGCGCGCTGGCCGTCAATGCGCCATTGTCGTCCCGCTCCAGGGCGCCTCCGATTTCCGCCAGCAGGCCCGGCGCGTCGCGCAGGAATATCTCCATGCTCTTCTTGACGAATTCGGCATCTTTTCCGAACACTTGGGCCATCAGCTCGCGATCGAAGACTTCCGTCCGCGGAAGTCCGGAATCGCCATTCGCTCCAGCGCCTTCCTCGTCGGGCGCGCGGCGGATGCCGAACTTCTCCGCCACTTCGTCCAGCACGGTGGCCAGATCGTCGATCAGCAGGGGTTTCGCAACGTAGGCGTCCATGCCCGCCTGCAGGCATTTTTCCCGATCGCCCTGCAGCGCGCGCGCCGTCATGGCCACCACGGGAACACGCTTTCTCTCCGGATGGGATTTTTCGTATTCGCGCAGGCGCGCCACGGCTTCAAGCCCATCCATGACGGGCATCTGGACATCCATGAACACCAGGTCGAAAGCTTCCCGTTCCAGCATTTCCAGCGCTTCCTTGCCGTTCCGGGCGATGCGCACGGTATGCCCGAACCCCTGGAGCATCCGCGTGGCCACGATCTGATTCATGGCCATGTCTTCCACCAGCAGCACGTCGAGCCCTGTTACCGCCTTCACATCCTTCTCCGCCTCCGCGCGCAGCTCCTTCATGCCCACGCTCTCCCAGATGCCGACGGCGGAAGCGATGGCGCGCATCAGATCCTCGGGGCGGACCGGCTTGGTGAGCAGATGCTTGATCGTTCCCTGCGGCGTCCCTTCGGGCAGATCTCCCGAGGAGAGCATGATGACCGGGATCTGTTTCAGTTTTTCGTCTTCCCGCATGGCCAGGATCAGGTCGAGACCGCTCTTCTCGGGCATCTGCAGGTCCGTCAACACCAGGGAGAAAGCGGCCGCGGTGTCGGCCGCGATGCGCAGGCAGCGCAAGGCTTCCCCCACGCTGGAAGCCTCCCTGGGCTTCATGCCCCAGCCGTTGAGCTGCTCCAGGAGCACGCGCCGGTTGGTGTCGTTGTCATCGACCGCCAGCACGGTCCTGCCCTCGAACGCCCCGGCGGACACCAGGGGCTTGGGAACCGCCCCGGCCAGGCAGGGCAGGACGAGATCGAACCAGAACGTGCTGCCGTAACCCGGCTGGCTTTCCACACGCAATTCGGAATGCATCAACGAGACGAGCCTGTGCGAAATGGCCAGGCCCAGGCCGGTACCTCCATACTGGCGGGTCGTGGAGGTATCCGCCTGCTCGAAGGCCAGAAAGATGCACTCCTGCTTGTCCACCGCGATGCCGATGCCCGTGTCACTGACGGAAAAGCGCAGCTTGACGGTATCCCGATCCTGTTCGATCTGCCTGACGTTCAGCGTGATCTCGCCTTTTTCCGTGAACTTGATGGCATTGCTGACCAGGTTCACCAGGATCTGGCGGAGGCGTTGTCCGTCGCCCAGCAGCTGATCCGCGGCCCGGGGATCGATATGCACGATCATTTCCAGGCGCTTCTTGTAGGCCACGGGCGCCAGCCCCTTCATGATGCTGAACACAGTGTCCCGGAGGCAGAAGGGAACCGGGTCGAGGGACATCTTGCCCGCCTCGATCTTGGAAAAGTCCAGCACGTCGTTCAGGACGGCCAGCAGGCCGTAACTGCTCGTCTTGATGGTCGCGGCCATGGACGCCTGCTCGGGATCGAGCCGGGTGCGCAGCAACAGGTCGGACATGCCGATCACCCCGTTCAGGGGCGTGCGGATTTCATGGCTGATATTGGCGAGGAACTCGCTCTTGGCCTTGCTGGCGCTTTCGGCGACTTCCTTGGAATGGCGCAGGTCTTCCTCCATGCGATGGCGCTCGGTGACGTCCAGCACCATACCGCCCACCCCGCTCACGCCGGAATCGGTGTCGACGAGCGGAAAGACGCGGCCGTTGAAGATCCGGCCTTCCTGTTCGAAGGCGAAATCCTCCATGGAAACGGACTGCCCCCCGCTCACGGCTTCCCGTTCGCATTCGTCGAAATGGCTTCCCAGGCCCGCAGGCAGCAGCGCGGCATTGTCATGGCCGAGCATTTCCTCCGGAGAGCGCTGGATCAGCTCGGCGAAGCGTTTGTTGACCAGAACGTATGCGTGGCCGGCATCCTTCAGATAGACGCCGGCGTCGGTGTTGTCCATGAAAGCCTGCAATTCCCGCTGGTGCCTCAGCACATCCTTCGTGCGCTGCCCCACCCGGTCCTCGAGCTCCTGCGTCAGACCGTGCAAGCGTTCCTCGGCCCGGTCCCGCTCGCGCAGATAGGTATTGAGGCGCCGGCCGCCCATGAAGAAGAACGCCACGCCGAAGAGCCACAGTCCCGCATGCGAGGCGCCCAGGGAAAGCATCGAGGAATCGGCCTGGGCCAGGAAAGGCTCCATGGGCACGGATACGCTGATGCCGCCGCGCTGCTCGCCGACCTTGTATCCCTGAAACGCATGACAGGACATGCAACTCTCTTCGGTGACCAGGGGACCGATGAGGCGCAGGTATGGCTTGCCGTCCATCGTCTGCTGCTCAGCGAATTCCTTCATGCCCTGATGTCGATCGAGCAGGGAAAGCGCCTTCGCTTCCCAGGGGTCCGGCTCGTTTGCCGGGCGGATGGGCTTGTTGCTGGTGATGTGCCCGACGATACCCGAGGAAAGCTGCCCGAGCTCATGCACGATGCGCGTCATGTACGCCGGATTGATCTTGGTCAGGGGCTTGCCCCCGGGCCCCTGGATGTCCCGCTCCGGATCCCGGAGATAGGGATTGGGCGGGGTGATTTCGGTGACTTTCGCATAGACGCCGCCGAGACGGGAATTCCAGCGGCGATAGACGACGTCCTTCTCGAAGGCCGTGCGCGCCTGGAGCCTTGCCGCTTCCTCGGCATGGCGGTACGTCCTGTCGATGTTGATCCACAGCGACGCGCCCACGCACACGGTCCAGAAAACGATCAGCGCGATGATGTAGGCGGATACCAGCTCGCTTTTCCGGGCTGTCGTCCGCGCTGGATTTTCTTCCGGTCTCATGCTCGTCTCCATGGCTGAGAGTGTTCGGCGCCTGTCTGGTTCCACGCGGCGCGGAAAACGAAAGCAATGGATGCCCGGATTATGGTGCCCCGGCGGTCAGTTTTCGGCCTCCTCCCGTTTGCCGTCCAGCATGCGCCGGGCCTGTTCGACGGCGGCGCCGAGCGCGCGCGCCTCCTCCGATGCGGGATCGAGTCGCGGCAGCAGGCGCCCCCAGTAATCGACGGCGGCGGCGAAATCCCGGCGCGCGCTGGCGGCGGCGCCGGCGACGAACAGCACTTGCGGTTCATCGGGAGCGGCGCCGAGCGCGCGCGCGAGCAGCGCGTCGGGTTTGCCGGAGAAACTGCCGCCGGCCAGCGCCAGGACCTCGGCGTAGTCGGCAAGCAGCACGGGATCGCCGCCGAGCGCGGCTTCGGCGCGGCCGAAAGCCTCGGCGGCCTCGGAGAAGCGGCCCAATGTCTTGTACGAACGGGCCAGCAGGATCCAGCCCGGCATATCGTCCGGATTGGTGGCGAGGTGTTCCGCAAGGCGCCGCAGCATGGCGTCGATTTCCTGCGCCCCCGCCTGTGCCCGCGTACGCGCCGGGTCGAGCGCCGACGGGTTGCCGAGCAGCGCGTATCCCCCGGCCGCGGCAAGCGGAATGGCGACGATGAGCGCGATGGCCGTCCGCTTTCCGGAAGCGGATGGCGTGCAGGAACCGGCCGCCTCGGTCGCCTCGGGCCCGGATTCTTCCAGCAGACGGCGCTGGAGATCGTCCCTGGCCTGCGCCAAGCTCTTCTCGTCGAGCAGGCCCTCGGCGCGGCTTTTTTCCAGCTCGCGCAGTTCGTCGCGCAGGATGGACAGATTCGCCTCGTGCCGATCGACCACCGCTTGGCCGCGCGGCGACGAGCGCCACAGCGGGCGCAGCAGGATGAGCAATACGGCCAGCAGCAGCGCGCCGGCGGCGAGAAGGAATCCGACGAGATTCACGTTCATGCCGAGAACGGAAGACAGAGGACGGAAGACAGAAGACAATCAGTTGCCGGGCGCTTCGCGCCCGCAAGAATTACGGCCCTCGGTCTTCTGTCCTTTGGAAAGGCCAGAGGATCGACGGCGCCAGGCGTTCTCCCGGCGACCGCCGCCGGCCACCGCCGGGCGCTGCCTTGCCGTGCCTGGCCACTTTCACATTCCACGGCGCAGCCCGTCCAATTCCTCGAGTAGATCGGCGACCAGCGCCGCCAGTTCCGGCACGGCGTCGAAATTCCGCTCGAGTTCATACATGCGGCGCGCGCGCGTGACGCAGGCTCCGGATACGCGCCAGAATCCCGACACGCTTTCGGCGCGCGGAAACAATCCTTCGTCGAGACGGCGCGCCAGCCACTCGGGTTCGACCCGGCAGGCCGACGCTATCTCATCGAGCGTCAGCCCGTCTTCTTCGAGCAGGGTTCCGATCAGGATATCGTCGTCGCGCATGGTGTCAGCTCCTCGAAAATCGGCGCGGATCGAATGCCAGTTCCCGCGCCATGGCGGCATAGAGTTCGCGCGCCTGGTCCGTGTCCGCCGGCGGCAGCACGACCCTCAGCTTGAGGATCGCATCGCCGGGGGGATTGCCGGGAATCCCCTTGCCGCGCACCTTGAGCGTGCCGCCGCCCTGCGCGCCGGCGGGGACGCGCACCTTGAGCGTGCCGCCCGGCAGGTCCACCGGGACGACCGCGCCCAGCGCCGCCTCCCAGGGCGCCACCGGCAGATCGACGCAGAGGTCGCGCCCATCGACGCGATAGCGCGCGTGCGGGGCAAAATGCACTTCCAGCAACAGATCGCCCGCAGGCGCGTCACCGCGACCCGGAGCGCCCTGCCCGGCCAGGCGGATGATCCGGCCCTCGCGCACGCCGGCCGGAATCCTGACCTTGAGCGTCCGGGTTTCCATCGTCACGCGGCCTTCGTCGTCGATTTTCGGCGCGCGCAGGGAAATCTGGCGGGTCGCGCCGTGGAAGGCATCTTCGACTTCGAGCAGCACCTTGGCATGATGATCCCTGCCGCGCACGCGGAATCCTCTCCCGCCGCCCGCCTGGCGGGCACGAAAATCGTCCGCGCCCGTCCGTCCGAACAATTGCGAGAAAAAATCCGAAAAGCCGTTCCCGAATCCTTCGTGCGCGGAGAACTCGAAACCGGCATCCCAATCGGGCGGCGGTCGGAAATCCTCGCCGGAACGGTGGCCGCTCCCCAGCCGGTCGTAGGCCGCGCGCTTTTCGGGGTCGGAAAGCACGGCATGGGCTTCGTTGATTTCCTGCATGCGCTGCTCGGCGTCCGTCTCCTTGGAAACGTCGGGGTGATACTTGCGCGCCAGCCTGCGGAAAGCCTTCTTGATCTCTTCCGCCGTCGCTCCGCGTTCGACGCCGAGCGTCCGGTAATAGTCCTTGAATTCCATTCGGTCTCCGGTTTCAGGCAAGAGATCGAATTATCCATCCATGGAATGAAAGGGAGAAGCTCCTTCGACGGAGAAAACAAGTGATCGAACATTCCCTTTCACCCCATGAGTGAATCCATTTTCCGCCTGAAGGCCGGCAGGTTTCGTGGTCGTGCAGGGTTGTCCGACCTGCGGACCGAGGAATTCAGGGTGGACGCTTCTCCGCGCTCTTCGTGTCGAAGGCGGTTTCAGCGCCGACTGTTTCCCGCCTCCGGTTTCGTTCTATAGTGGCGCCATGAGAACCTTTCCCGAGTTGATCGTCTGCGAGCACTGCGACAGCGTCTATCGGCGCCGCGCCCTGGCTCCGGGCGAAACGGCGCGCTGCGCGCGTTGCGCGGCGACGCTCTACGGCGCTCGGCGCATCGACGTCGACCGCCGGCTGGCGCTGACGCTGGCGGCGGCGATCCTCTTCCTCATCGCCAACCTCTACCCGGTGATCCGCGTCAGCCTGCGGGGCCTGCGCAACGAAGCCACGCTCTGGGAATCGGCCGCGGCGCTGGCGCAGGGGCCGATGATCCTCGTCGCCATTCCCTTCGCGCTGGCGGTCATCGCTGTTCCCTTCGCCCAGATCGTCCTGCTCGCCTGGGTGCTGGTCCATGCCCGCGCGGGCCGTCGCGCGCCCGGCTTCGCGCCGGCCATGCGCGCGCTCGCCATGCTGCGTCCGTGGAGCATGGTCGAAGTCTGCCTGCTCGGCATCCTGGTATCCGTCGTCAAGCTGTCAAGCTTTTCGCAGGTATCTCCCGGCGCCGGCCTGTGGGCGATGGCCGGGCTGATGCTGCTCCTCCCGCTGATCGCCGACCGAAGCATCCGCCGGCTGTGGGATTGGACCGAGCCCGCGCCGCGGCTCGGGGCGAAGCCATGAGCACGGGCCTCCTGGCCGGCCCGCGGGTCATCGCTTGTCCCGTCTGTTCCCTGGTCTGCGAAGACACGCTCGGCGAAGCCGAAGGACGCGCCGGGGTCCGCTGCCCGCGCTGCGGCGCGGCGCTCCACCGCCGGCGGCCCGGCGGCGTCGAGCGCGCTTTTGCCTTGCTCCTCGCCGCGCTCATCCTCTACGTCCCGGCCAACGTGCTGCCAGTCATGCACACCAGCCTGTTCGGGCGCGGCGGCGACAGCACCATCCTGAGCGGAATCATCGATTTCTGGCGGGGCGGTTCCCGGGGGATCGCGCTGATCATCTTCATCGCCAGCGTTGCCGTGCCCTGCACCAAATTCCTGGTCCTCGGCCTGCTGCTGGCGACCGCGCGGCGACGCAGCCGCTGGGCCCGGCGCGAGCGAGCCGGGCTCTATCGCCTGGTCGAGTGGATCGGCTACTGGTCGATGCTCGACGTGGTGGTCGTGGCGGTCGTCTCCGCCATCGTGAAATTCCAGGCACTGAGCGATGTCGAGCCGCGCATCGGCATCCTGTTCTTCGGCGCCGTGGTGATCCTGACCATGCTCTCGGCGATGAGCTTCGATCCGCGGCTGATCTGGGACGGGAAATGATGAGTTACGGCAGCGGTTTTTGGAAATGCGGCGCGGCTTTTCTTGCGCCCGCTGTTCCGCCGCTGGCATCGGCGGCTGTACCGAAGAGCACGGGCGGGAAATGTACGTATAGGTAGACGAGATGTTGATTGCGCGAGTATCGACCGCCGGGTGCCGTGCGCTCCCCAAGCCGAGCCATGAAATATCCGGGGATGCCTACCCGCTCCTGATCCTTTTCGAGAGCAAGGAATGTGGATGAACACCGTATCCGAATCAATGCCCGAACCCGTCGTGGCCCGCCGCCGCTGGCACCTCTCGCTGATCTGGCTGGTGCCGGCCGTGGCCGCGCTGGTCGGCATATCGATGCTGGTTCATGCCTGGCTGGCGGTCGGCCCGGAGATCAGCATCTCGTTCCACACCGCGGCCGGGCTGGAAGCCGGCAAGACGCCGGTGAAATACAAGGACGTGACCGTGGGGATGGTTTCCGGGATTCGCCTGAGCGAGGACGGATCGAAGGTCGTCGTCACGGTTTCGCTGGACGCCGCCGCGGAAAACCTGGCGCGCGTGGATACCCGCTTCTGGGTCGTGCGTCCGCGCATCGGAACTCGCGGTGTCTCGGGCGTCGATACCCTGCTCTCCGGCGCCTACATCGGCGTGGACCGGGGCTCCTCCCAGGAGGTGAGCCGGAGTTTCATCGGCCTGGAAACCCCACCCAGTGTATATGGCGGTGCGCCCGGTCGGTCGTTTGCCCTGCGCGCCGAGGACCTGGGCTCGCTGGACATCGGATCGCCGGTGTATTTCCGGCGCGTGCAGGTCGGCCACGTGGTCTCGTATCAGCTCGACGAGGGAGGCGAAAACGTGCGGCTGCAAATCTTCATCGACGCGCCGCATGACCGCCTCGTCAGTTCCAATACCCGATTCTGGAACGCCAGCGGCGTGGACGTTTCGCTGGGCGCGGATGGTTTTAGGCTCAGGACGCAATCCATCGCCACGCTCGTTTCCGGCGGAATCGCCTTCGCCACGCCCGAACACGATCCGGGCGGTCCCGTGCCGGAAAACACGCCATTCACACTGGCTGCCGATCAGACCGCCGCCATGGCGCCGCCCGACGGTCCGGCACAATACCTGCGAATGTATTTCGACCTGCCGCTGCGGGGGCTGTCCCTGGGCGCGCCAGTGCTGTTCTCGGGGATCGACGTGGGAAAAGTGGTGTCGACGAACCTGGATTACGATCCAGCCACGCGCCGTTTCCGGACCACCGTCGGAATCACGGTCTATCCGCACCGTTTGGAAGGCGTATTGAAGTATTTCAAGCGGTCCGACATCGACCCCCGGACGCAGATCGCCCATTTTCTCGCCGAAATGGTCGAGCATGGTCTGCGCGGCCAGGTGCGCTCGGCCAATCTGCTGACCGGACAGCTCTACGTGTCGATCGAACATGTTCCGAATGCGCCGAAAGTCGCATTCGACGAATCGGCGCATCCCTTGACCATGCCGACGGCCAGCGGCAGCCTCGATCGCCTGGAGGAGGAAATCGCCGGCATCGTCGCCAAGATCAACCAGATACCTTTCGCGTCGATCGGCAAGAATCTCGACGCCGCGCTGGCGCACCTGGACGTCACGCTGCGCAACGTCGACAGCAGCCTGCGGCGTGTCGACGAAACGCTCGCGCAACTGAAAGACGCCCGGCTCGTGCCCGAGGCCGTCGAGGTTCTGCGCCAGGCGCAGCAGGCGTTCGGCTCGGCGCAGCGGACGCTCGACACGGTGGACGGCGCGCTGGCCGACGATTCACCGCTGCGTGGCGATCTCGGCCGGGCCCTGCGGGAAGTGGAGCGCGCCGCCCGCTCGCTGCGCGCGCTGACCGATCTGCTCGGACGCCATCCGGAGTCGCTGCTGCGCGGCCGCCCGGAGGACCCGCCGTCGGACATGGAGCGGGAACGATGAACCCGAAAACGGCAGCCGGAACCGCTTTCAACATGGGGAACGCCTGGAACGTTTTTGGCTGGAACGATGACATCCATCGTTCCAGCTTCTAAGCGGCTTCACTCCCCGGCACGAACCGCGTCGGCCCAGCAGTTCGGAGTCTCGTACAGCCGCACCCGATCAAGCCGCAGATGATTCCCGTAAATATCCCGATAGACCGCATCGAGAATCCGGAATGCCTTTTCGGCCAGGTTTTCGGCGGTCGGAATACAGTCGAGAATCACCGTCTTGTGTTCCGGAAGACTGGCAAGAAACTCGACGACCGGAACATCGTGCTCGTAGACGAAAAACGCATGGTCCCACAGGTCGACCAGATGGCGTCTGGCCAGATTCCTGATTTCGGAGAAATCCATCACCATGCCGTTGTCGGGGTTTCCTTCTTTCCTCACGATTTCTCCGGAAAGCGTCACCTCCAGCGCATAGCGATGGCCATGCAGATGCCGGCATTGGCTTCCGTGGTCCGGAATCCGGTGGCCGGCATCGAATTCCAGGCGGCGGGTGACAAGCATGGCATACTGGGGTAAGAAGTGATGCGATTATACCAGTCGCCACCAGCCTTTCCCATTCCAGGTGACATAGCCATGCTCGATATCCACGACCACAGCCGGGACAGAACCGGCATGAAATATATCTACGCGGTATTGTCGCGCCGCGCCGGAGGCATCTCGATCGGCATCAATCTCAATGTGAACAATGCGTGCAATTGGGCCTGCGTCTATTGTCAGGTTCCTGATCTCGAACGCGGCAGCCCGCCGGTCGTCGATCTGGCGAGGCTGGAAGCCGAACTGCGCGGTTTCCTGCGCGATGCCGTATCCGGCGTTTCTCCCGCCGGAGACGGGCAGCTCGTCGATGTGGCCTTCTCCGGCAACGGAGAACCGACCAGTGCCCGGGAATTTCCCGAGGCCGTCGAAATCGTCGGGCGTCTGCTCGGCGAGATGGGATTGCTCGGCCGGCTGAAATTGCGTGTGATCAGCAACGGCAGCCTGATGCATCGATTGCGCGTGCAAAGAGGGATTGCGCGCATTGGCGGACTGGGAGGGGAAGTCTGGTTCAAGATCGATCGCGGAACGGCCGGAGGAATCCTGTATACCAACGGTACCCATACGACACCGGAGAAAATCCGGAAAGCGCTCCTGACTTGTGCGCAACTGGCCCCCACCTGGGTTCAGACCTGCCTGTTTGCCATCGACGGCGAATCGGTCGCTTCGGCGGAGTTCGCCGCCTATCTCGAACTCATCGCCTCGATCAAGGAACGGATCGCAGGCGTGCACCTCTACGGACTGGCCCGACCTTCCCGGAGGCCGGAAGCAACAAGGCTTTCGGCGCTCTCCGCCGAAAGCCTCGCGTCGTATGCCCGGCACATCTCCGCGCTGGGCATCCCGGTGACTGCAAACCCCTGATCAGCCCTTCTTCCTGGCCTTGGCCGCCTTTTTGAGGCTCTTGTACGTGTCAGGATCCTCGCTCTTCAGGAATTCCACGATCTCTATATCCTCGCGCTTGATGCGCTGAATGTCGATCTGCTCCACATGGACGAGGCGAAGCAACTCGCGCACCGGACGCGGCATGTTGCGGCCGCTCTCGTAGCGCGACCCGCCACTCTGGGTCACGCCGAGCTTCGACCAGAACTGCTGCTGATTCATGCCCAGCTTGCGGCGAATCTCGCGCACGTCGTTGGTTTTATCGGGCGTCTTTGCTGTATTCATTGGTATCCTTTCACACGGTCGGAGCCGTCGGTTGAGTCCATTTTATTGAAACAATGAGAATTACAAACAGCCGCCATTCTTCAGCGGCATATAACTTTCATCATACCCGTCGACTATATAACAGAAACATATGCTTTTGCAAGCGGCATTTATGGCGCCGACGCGGTTTCAGGGACATCGAAAGAATACTGCGCTAGAATTCACAAAATTTCGTCACTCGTGGATGGTGAATGGCTCTGATCGTTCAGAAGTTCGGCGGCACTTCGGTCGCATCGACCGACCGGATCAAAAAAGTCGCCAGGCGCGTCGCCCATTGGAAGGCGCGGGGGCATGACCTTCTCGTCGTCCCGTCGGCGATGTCAGGCGAGACCAACCGCCTGATCGCGTTGGCCAGGGAAATCTCGGAGGCGCCCGACCCCCGTGAGCTGGACGTGATCGCCTCGACCGGCGAGCAGGTCACCATCGGACTCCTGGCCATGGCCCTGAAGGAAGAAGGGGTGGAGGCCATCAGTTATACCGGCCCGCAGGTCCGTGTGCTGACCGACAGCACATTCACCAAGGCGCGCATCCTGCAGATCGACGACCGGAAAATCCGCGACGACCTCGCCGCGGGACGGGTCGTCGTCGTCGCCGGATTCCAGGGCGCCGACGAGAACGGCAACATCACCACGCTCGGGCGCGGCGGCTCGGATACTTCCGCCGTGGCGCTGGCCGCCGCGCTGAACGCGGATGAATGCCAGATCTATACCGACGTCGACGGCGTTTACACGACCGATCCGCGCATCGAACCCGAGGCGCGCAAGCTCGACACGATCACCTTCGAGGAAATGATGGAAATGGCCAGCCTGGGCTCGAAGGTGCTGCAAATCCGTTCGGTCGAATTCGCCGGGAAATACAAAGTCAAGCTGCGCGTGCTTTCCAGCTTCCAGGATGAAGGCGAAGGCACGCTGATCACCGTTGAGGAAGACAAACACATGGAACAGCCGATCATCTCCGGAATCGCCTTCAACCGCGACGAAGCCAAGCTCACCGTTCTCGGCATTCCCGACCGTCCTGGCGTCGCCTATCGATTGCTCGGCCCGATCGCCGAGGCCAACATCGACGTCGACATGATCATTCAGAACGGCGCCAGCGACGAGACCACGGATTTCTCATTCACCGTCAATCGCGGCGAATTCGCCAGGGCCCTGGAGATCGTCCAGGCCACCGCCGCGAGCCTCGGGGCGCGCGGCGTGCTGAGCGACAACAAGATCTGCAAGGTATCCGCCGTCGGCGTCGGCATGCGTTCGCATCCCGGCATCGCCAGCCGGATGTTCGACGTCCTGGGCCGCGAGGGCATCAACATCAAGATGATCTCGACCTCCGAGATCAAGATTTCGGTCGTCGTGGACGAAAAATACCTGGAGCTCGCGGTACGCGTCCTGCACAAGGCTTTTGGCCTGGACAAGAAGGAAGCCGTTTGACCGGCAAGGGCGGAAACGCTATCATCAGCCGCTTCCGGAGACGTGGCCGAGTGGTCGAAGGCACTCCCCTGCTAAGGGAGCATACGGGCAAAACCTGTATCGAGGGTTCGAATCCCTCCGTCTCCGCCAGAACCCAATCCGAAGCAGTCCGATACAACCAGGAAAACCCAATAACGAAGCGGCTTCCGGGATTTTTCTTGTCCGAAGGCGGCGAAGGCCGCGAAAATCCAAGAGGGAAAAGCGGCGAAGGCGGACGAGACCAATACTTTTATGACCCCACGCAACTCGAGTCGCAAGCCTACTCATCCCGGCGCGATCCTGCGCGAGGACGTGCTGCCCGCGCCAAGTATGACACAAACGAGATTTGCTCCGTGCCTGATGGTATCCCGGCTGACCGTTTCCGAATTGCTGCATGAAAAACGAGGTCTGAGCCCTGATCTGGCGGCGCGCATTGGAAAACTGACGCGCACCAGCCCGGAATCCTGGTTGCGGATGCAGGCGGCCGTTGATTTATGGGAGCTTAGCCAGCATCCCGAACGTTTGGCGGCGATCAGATCGCTTGAAGCGATGGCGTGAGTAAGCGCCCATATGTTACCCGGCTCACTTCGCTTCAAACGAGGGAGGCAGGCCGTGTGGGTTGACAGACCGGGTAAGCCCCTTGGAAGGGGCTTCGAAGATCATCGGCAGGGGGTTCCTGATATTCGCATCCTTCGTCGAACAGGCGGCCAGCGCTTCGCTGTCCGGCCCCGCAAGCGCCACGTCGTGCTCGATTCGATCGCTCCCCTTTTTGGGGGACTGGGAAAGCGAAACGAAATGAGTCGGAAAAAACCTGTGACTGGCGGGCGCCGGCGGGTGTCGCCGCCCTCGGCCCGCCTGCATGCCAGGGGCCCCGCTGGTTTTGATCTGAAAATCATGCATCACTCCCGGTCAGAAACCGACCGTCCGGCGTTCGGTTTTCGATCCTTGATGGCATCCGCAAGCGCGCCTTCTTCGACCAGTTCCGTCAAGGCAATGATGAAATCGGACTGCTCTTTGATTCGCTGAACTCGCTTGGATAATGCCGTCCGGAGGGATATATTCAAACCAGAGTATTTTCGGGGGAATATTGGGGGGACGCCCGCGAGCACCGGGATGAGGCCAGGAGCCGCGTCACGATCACGCAACGCGATTTTGTAAACACCTCTTCAGATTCGTCCAGCATACACCTTGACTGGAAACGCCATGAATGCGAAATTGATCACCCAATGGTCCGAGTACGGCAGTGCCGTACAAAAGACCCTGTTCCTCGCGACGGACAGCCTTCGCATCTTCGATCCCGACCTGGTCAGGCTGAATCTGGAGACCCGGGAAAACGCCCTTTTCCTGCGTGATTTTCTCGCCTCGGCGCCGCGAGTCAAGCTGCAGATCGTCCTGAGAAATGCGGAGCCGTTCCGGTGCGGCAGCCCGCGCCTGTTTCAACTGCTCAGGGATTTTCCACATCGGATGCAGGTCTGGGAATGCGCGCCTCAACTCCTGAACATGACCGACGCAATGTTGCTTTCCGACGATCGCCACGCGGTGATCCGCTTCCATCAGGATCACGCCCGGTCACGGGTGATCATCGACGACGCTGACGCGTGCCGCGGCTATCACACGCGCTTTGACGAAATCCTCGCGGAAGGCGGAACGCCGATCAGCGCCACGACGCTCGGCCTCTGACGATGGCCGGAAGAGTGAATCCCGAGAGCGTCGGTACGCTCGAAGACGAGATGGTTGAACAACTTTTCGCGTAGTCCATCGATGTTCGACGGGATTCAGGATGCGGCAAGAAATTTTCGTCCCGGCGCAGGTGGTGACAACCACGCAGGTGGTGACAAACAACACCATGACCGTTCATTGCGTCCGGCGAAATGAACGAAGTTGACAAACCCTCGCCCGATGACTACAGTCCGACCTTGATTGCTGCGTCCTACAAGCAGGTATCAACACTGGACGCCCGTTCGGAAGTGGTTTCGCCCTGCGGTTTCACTCTTTCACCGCTCAAGAGGGCATTGCACCCGCCTATAAGCGTTCGTCACGGTAAGTTTCGTTTGCGCTTGCGTGACGACAGTGAAGAGGAGAGAGCATGTCTGTTGTATCCGTTACTCTGCAGAAGTCGATGGCTCGCGGGCTGGATGTCGTTTCCAGTGTTACGCAGCAGCTCGTGATGATTGCAGGATTGTTGTTTCTTCTTGGCGTCGCCAGCATCGTTTTCAAGGGGTCGGAGAGTTCCGGTTCGAAAGATGGTCATTCGGCGGCAAGCATTTTGATCGCGAATGCCCTGGCTCTGGATGTGATCGCGCAATCCGTGCCCACGACTCGGGGAGCCGGAATCCTGCGGGATACCAAAGCGTCGTCGTTGACGCCAGGCTTCACGGGGGCGCTCGAGTACATCAAGCGCCGCTATCGCGTCTCTCCGGAAGCGGTGCTGCCGGTGTTCGAGACAGCTGAATCGATCGGTCGGGAACGGAGCATCGATCCCTTGCTCATCCTGGCGATCATCGGAATCGAGTCCGGCTTCAATCCTTTTGCCGAAAGCTCGATGGGCGCGCGCGGCCTGATGCAGGTCATCCCCCGCTTCCATATGGACAAACTGCCGAAAGGCAAGGATGTCCGTCATCTGTTCGACCCGGCCGTCAATATACAGGTCGGCGTCCTCGTGCTCGAAGAGGCGATCCGCCGACATGGTGATCTCGTGGCGGGGCTGCAGTCGTACGCGGGTTCGTCCGATATCCGGAAACGCTATGCGAACAAGGTGTTGAACGAAAAGGCGCGTCTCGAAAAAGCTGCGCAAGCGGCACAGGCCGCACAGTCGGCGCGCAACATGGATACGCCTGCCGGCACCTGACCGGGTTCCGGGGAATTCCAGACCCCCGTCACCTGCGGGAGCAAGTCCCGCCGTAAGCAGGAGAAGGGTTGCGGGCGATCCAACTCAAACACTGGAACCGGGCAACGACGATATATCGGAACTGCGAAGCCTGGACGCAGCGGGGCAGGTTGCGCGGCGAGTGGCGGGCAATTCACGCGGCTGGAGGCGCAATCCATGGCGAGATCAAGGGGTGCGGACCATCACCTACCTTGACAGACCCGGGGCGCCCCAGCTCCCATCACCTCCACTTCCCGAACCGCCCGGTGCAAAACCGCATGCCGGGCGGTGTGGCAAGGGGACGGCCTGTCGGGCCGGCCCTATGCCGATTCACTCGTCGTCCAGCCCGACGTCTTTCTTCTGGGCGGCAAGCTGCTGCTGCGTCGCGGCCGGGACGGGGGCATAGTGCGAGAAGGCGATGCTGTAGGAACCCTGTCCACCGGTAAGCGACTTCAAACGGCCTTGGTAATCGTCCAGCTCGGCGAGCGGCACCTTGCCGCCGATGGCCATGATGCCGGCGCCGCGCGGCTGCGTGCCGGTGAGTTGCCCGCGCTTGCTCGACAGGTCGCCGGAGAGGTCGCCCACCGCGGCTTCCGGGGCCAGGATTTCGATGTCGACCACCGGCTCCAGGATGATCGGCGAGGCGGCCTGGACGGCCTGAATGACGGCTTTCCGTCCGGCCATGAAGAAGGCGATGTCCTTGCTGTCCACCGGATGTGATTTCCCGTCATGGACGATGACCCGGAGGTCGTGCACCGGGAAACCGCCGACGACGCCGTCCTCCAGCGCCTGGCGCACGCCCTTCTCGACCGAGGCCATGAACACGCCCGGAATGACCCCGCCCTTGGAGATGTCCTGGAATTCGAAGCCGGCGCCCCGTTCCAGCGGCTCGACGCGCAGCATGACTTCGCCGAACTGTCCGGCGCCGCCGCTCTGCTTCTTGTGCCGGCAATGGCCTTCGGCCTTCCTGGTGATCGTTTCGCGATAGGCGATCTGCGGCGGCTTGGTGTTGAGCTCGATCTTGTATTGCTGGGACATGCGCGAGAGCTTGGCGCGCAAGTGCATTTCGCCGAGTCCGCGGATGACGGTTTCGTTGGTCGTCGCGTGACGCTCGATCGTAAAGCAGGGATCCTCGATTTCCAGCTTGTGCAGGACGTCGAACAGGCGTTGTTCGTCCGCCTTCTTCTGCGTCTGCACCGCCAGTCCGTGCATCGGCTCGGGGAATTCGAGCGGCTGCAGACGGACCTGGTCCTCGTCGTGCGAATCGTGCAGTATGGAATCGAACTCGATCTCCTCGATCTTGGCGATGGCGCCGATCTCGCCCGGAACCAGCGCGTCGACATCGACGCTTTCCTTACCCTGCAGTCGAAGGAGGTGCCCCACCTTGGAGGCGCGCTTGGCGTCCCCGACGAACAACTGGGTATCCTTGCGGATCGTTCCCTGATGGACACGGAACACGCCGAGCTTGCCGACGAACGGATCACTGACGATCTTGAACACGTGGGCCAGGACGTGTCTGTCCGGGTCGGGGATGACTTCGAAGGGCGTGCCTTCCGCGGCGGAAGGCCCCTTGAAGAACGGCGCCGGATTGGCTTCCGCCGGACTCGGAGCCAGCTTGGCCAGGGCATCGAGCAATTGGGGAACGCCCGCGCCGGTTCTCGCCGAGACGAACAGGATGGGAACGAGGCGGCCGGCGCACAGGGCCTTTTCGCAAGGCGCGTGCAGTTGCTCGATGCTCGGATCGACGCCGTTCTCGAGATATTGGTCGAGGAGTTCCTCGTCCTCCTCGACGATCTGGTCGATGAGCGCGCGATGCGCATCCGAGACCGATTCGAAATCGGACTCGCCCTCGCCGTGTTCGAGCAGGTCCACGACATCCTTGCCCTGGCCGGTGGGCAGGTTGAGCAGCATGCACTCGCTGCCGAAGCGTTCGCGTATCTCGCCGACCAGCTTGGGAAGATCGACGTTTTCCGCGTCGATCTTGTTGATGACGATCATCCGGCAGAGCCTGCGTTCGGCGGCGAGGCGCATCATGCGATCCGTGCTCAGCTCGACGCCGTTTTGCGCGTTGATGACCGCCAGCACCGTATCGACCGCGGCGAGCGCGCCGATGGCCTGTCCCGCGAAATCGGGATATCCGGGGGTGTCGATGAATTGAATCCGCGCATCGCGCCAGTTGAGGCCGCCGATGGCCGAATGGATGGAATGCCCGAGTTCCTTTTCCTGCGGATCGAAGTCGCAGACGGTATTGCCCTTTTCCACCGACCCCTTGGTGGCGATCGCGCCCGCCGCGGCGAGCAGGGTTTCGGCAAGCGTCGTCTTGCCGGCGGAGCCGTGGCCGACGAGCGCCACGGTACGAAGGTTGGCCGTATTGTTCTGACCCATGTTTTCTCCCAATGATCACGAAATGCCCGCCAGGGATGAATGTGCGGCAAGCCCTGCGTCGAGCCCACGATTGCGCAAAATCCAATACAACGGCCGCATTCTACCCTTTATGTCCGCTCAACCGCGCATCACGCGCGGTACGGTCGGGGCGAGCGCATTGGAAACTCCGGAGCGGGCCAGGTGTTGACGGAACGCAGCCGGCAGGATGCCGACGCTCCGAGGCCTCCCGACGGAAACCTTGAATGGGAACGGGTTCAGACTCACTCTGCATGAAACCGGCTCGACCAGCCAAGACAGCGGAAAAAGCCGACCATGCACTTCGTCAACAGCATGAGCGATCCGCCCGAATACTTCACGCGGCACGCATGCCCGCAGAAAAATTTCTCGCTCGTCATCGCGAGGGGCGCGACGCCGTGGGAAGCACAAATTTTGTTCCAACGGTTTCCTTTGGTGTTCGCAAGCTGTTGAAAACAATGGATTTTTCATTTTCACAGTCTGCCGGAAGCAACGGAAATCCACGGGTAGTCAGAGTTTTACCAGACCGGCACGTCGGCATTTCGGTCCAAT
>JAITIQ010000155.1 GCA_031279425.1 Accumulibacter sp. | reverse complement strand
TCGACGCCGCCATGGAAGACCTCGGCTTCCAGCGCCTGGGCAACGACCTCGTCATCACCCACGGTAATAACGATCAGGTCACGCTGCAAAATTATTACGGAGACGCCAACAACCAGATCGAATGGATCGAATTTGCCCAAGGCGGCGGACTCGTCCTGTCCAATCTGCTCCAGCAGCAGCCGCTTCATCTCTCGTCCGGCGACGACGACATTGGTTTCGGTAATCAGAGCGACATCATTTACGCGGGAGCCGGAAACGACGTCATTCACGGCAACGGAGGCAATGACACCCTGTATGGAGAGGCCGGCGACGACACCCTCTCCGGCGGCGCCGGCAGCGACCTTCTGAACGGCGGATCGGGCAATGACCTCCTCGAAGGCGGCGACGACGGGGACGCCTACGTCTTCCGAACCGGCGACGGCCAAGACCGCATCCACGACACCGGCGGCGGCAACGACGTTCTGCGCTTCCCCGACGCCAGCCTGGAAGACGTCAGTTTCCACCGGCTGAACGACGACCTCATCATCATCCATGGCGACAATGACGGAGTCACCCTGCAAAACTACTACGGCAACGCCAACAACCGGATCGAATGGATCGAATTCGGCCAGGATGGCGGACTCCTCCTGGCCGACCTGCTCCAGCAGCAGCCGATTCAACCCATCCTCCGGCAGGGCGGCGACGGCGACGACAGCCTGAGCAACTTCTCCGGCAAGGCGCTCCTCGACGGCGGCGCGGGAAACGACACCCTGTCCGGCGGAACGGGAGCCGAACTCTACCTTGGCGGCACAGGCGACGACACCCTGATTACCGGCGCGGGCAACGACCTCCTTCTGTTCAACGCGGGCGACGGCCAGGACAGCTTCACCGCAGGCGGCGCAGGCGGCGACGTCCTCTCGCTCGGCGGCGGCATCGCCTATGGCGATCTCGCGTTCGGCAAGTCGGGGAACGACCTGATTCTTTCCACGGGAGGAGACGATCAAATCACCTTCCAGAACTGGTACGCCGCCAGCGCTTCCCGAACGGTCGTCACCCTGCAAATGATCGCCGAAGCGATGGAAGACTTCGCCGCGGGCGGAGCGAACCCGCTGCTCGACCAGAAGATCGAGACCTTCGACTTCGCGGGATTGGTCGATGCCTTCGACGCCGCACGCGCGGACAATCCGGGGCTGACCAGTTGGGCGCTGACCAACGCCCTGCTCGATCATCACTTGTCGGGTTCCGACACGGCGGCGCTCGGCGGCGATCTTGCCTACCAATACGGCAGGAACGGCACGCTCGCGGACGTCGGCATCGGCGCGGCGCAGGAGATCATCGGCGAAGCCGGATTCGGCAGTCAGGCGCAGACCCTGAAACCGCTCTCCGAATTGCAGGCCGGGCCGAAGCTGGGGTAGGCGCCGGAAGACGGGAGACAGGAGACGGGAAACCGATCGGTTTTTCTCTCCTGATTCCCGTCTACAGTCTCCCGTATGAACATTCTCTTCGTCCATCAGAACTTTCCCGGCCAGTACCCGCATCTGGCGCGGCATCTGGCGGCACAGCCCGGCAACCGGGTCGTCGCCCTGTCACAGCGCCCGGACGGCGACCTGCCGGGCGTGCGCATCCTCCGCTACCGGCCGAAGCGGGACGCTACGCCGCGCATCCATCACTACCTGCGCGCGCTCGAAACCGGCGTGCTCAATGCCCAGGCCGTCGTGCGCGCGGCGCTTGCCCTGAAGAAATCCGGCTTCATCCCCGACCTCATGCTCGGACACAACGGCTGGGGCGAAATCTGGTATCTCAAGGAAGTCTTTCCGCAAACGCCGCTGATCGGCTATTTCGAATTCTTCTACCGCCTCCACGGCGCTGACGTCGGCTTCGATCCGGCGCAGCCGCCGAACTTCGACGCCGGCCCGCGCCTCTCCACCCGGAACCTCGGCAACCTGCTCGGCCTGGAAGCCTGCGATCTCGGCCAATGTCCGACAAAATGGCAGTATTCCCGCTACCCGGAACGCTACCGTCCGATGTTGCGCATCGTCCATGACGGCATCGACACCGACCGGGTCCGGCCCGACCCGGCGGCGACGCTCGCCATCCCGGCCAGCGGCAATGAAGCGCCGCTCGAACTTGCGGCCGGCGACGAGATCGTCACCTATGTCGCGCGCAACCTCGAACCCTATCGCGGCTTCCCCAGTTTCATGCGCAGTCTGCCGGCCATCCAGAAAGCCCGCCCGCGAGCCAGAATCCTCATCGTCGGCGGCGACGAAACGAGTTACGGCGCGATGCCCAGGGAGGGTCGGACGTACCGGCAACTCCTCCTCGACGAACTTTGCGACGCGCTCGATCTTTCCTGCGTGCGCTTTCTCGGCAAAGTGCCGTATTCCGTCTTCCTCAAGCTGTTGCAGGTCTCCGCCGCGCACGTCTATCTCACTTACCCCTTCGTGCTCTCCTGGTCGATGCTGGAGGCGATGGCGGCCGGCTGCCTGGTCGTGGGATCGCGCACGCCGCCGGTCGAGGAAGTCATTCGCGACGGCGAGAACGGCCTGTTGGCCGACTTCTTCTCTCCCGAGGAAATCGCCGAAAAGGTCATCGCCGCGCTGGCCGCCCCCGGCGACTTTGCCGCCCTGCGCCAAAACGCCCGGCAAAGCGTGATCGAGGCTTACGATCTCCAAAGAATCTGCCTTCCTGGGCAACGGCGTCTTATCGAAGAGGCCAGGGCTTTGTGCCCTACCCCTGACTGACGACTACCTACGTCACGAAAAAATATCCCGCCTCGCGCATCGGAATCCGAATCAGCCAAAGCGCGGCCAGATGTAACGGGTAATAGACATAGAAAACAAAACGCAGACGCGGAACGCGCAGGTCGATCCGCGATGCGGCCAGCAAGACCGGAAGGGCTACCAGAGCCCATCCGTTGCCATTGACCAGCCACAGCGCCGCACAGGACAGCAGCGCGACGGCGGCGGCGGGCAGTATGGGGCGTTTGCAGTACGACCAGGACGCGAGGCCGAAAACCAGCGCCGGTCACCAGAATTCCACCAGGCTGCCGCCAATCAAAAAAGTCACGCCGGCACTACTCCAGAAGATCCACCGTTCGGATACTGAGAGTGTTGCAAAAAGGATTAAAAAATACGATTTGATTAGTAAGGAATCTTTAGTGATCTTGAATGGGATGATGTTTTGCCTGACCGACGGCTTGGGTTTGCCGCCTTGGGTTTGCCGCCTTTTCTTCGAAAGACCAGGCTTCCTTTCGCGCCGCTTCCTGCTTTCCCCTCCCCCGCTTTGCGGGGGAGGGCGCCCCGGCAGGGGCGGGAGAGGGCGCCATTCCTTGCGGCGAAGCCGCAAGACAAACTATCCGGCGCTTTGCGCGAACGCCGTGGCTTAGAACACGGCATGCGCCCGCTATC
>JAITIQ010000133.1 GCA_031279425.1 Accumulibacter sp. | reverse complement strand
TGACGGATGCGCTCGGGGAATTGCAGCGACCACTCGATGGCCTGCATGCCGCCCAGGCTGCCGCCGATCACCGCGGCCCAGGTGTCGATTCCCAGGTGATCCGCCAGCCTGGCCTGCGTGAGCACCCAGTCCTCGACGGTCACCAGCGGGAAATCGGCGCCGTAACGCCTGCCGGTTTCGGGATCGATCGACAGGGGACCGGTCGAGCCGTAGCAGCCGCCCAGGTTGTTGACTCCGACGACGAATGGCAAATGTCAAATCCGCGGCCCGTGCCTGGGCGCCATCAAAGTGGAAGAGAAAAACCCTTCCGGATCTTCCCGGCGAAGCGCGGGGGGTCGGTGCTAGAATCCCCTCCCTGAAATCAGCTCAGGGACGGGATCGATACCGATGAAAAGCGCCGAAATCCGAGAGACTTTTCTCAAGTTTTTCGAATCCAAGGGTCACCAGATCGTGCCCTCCAGTTCGCTCGTGCCGCATGACGATCCGACGCTTCTGTTTACCAATGCCGGGATGAACCAGTTCAAGGATGTCTTTCTCGGTTTCGACAGGCGGCCCTACGCGCGCGCGGCGACCGCGCAGAAATGCGTGCGCGCGGGCGGCAAGCACAACGACCTGGAAAACGTCGGCTATACGGCGCGCCACCACACTTTCTTCGAGATGCTCGGCAATTTCTCCTTCGGCGACTACTTCAAGCGCGAGGCGATTCAATACGCCTGGGAACTGCTGACCGAGGTGTTCGAGCTGCCCGCGGACCGCCTGTGGGTGACCGTCTACGCCGAGGATGACGAGGCGCACGACATCTGGCGCAAGCTCATCGGCCTGCCCGCCGAGCGCGTCGTGCGCATCGGCGACAACAAGGGGGAACGCTACGCTTCCGACAATTTCTGGATGATGGGCGATACCGGCCCCTGCGGGCCGTGCTCCGAGATCTTCTACGACCACGGTCCGGAAGTTCCCGGCGGGCCGCCCGGATCGCCCGACGAGGACGGCGATCGCTACATCGAGATCTGGAACAACGTGTTCATGCAGTTCAACCGCGACGAGGCGGGCGTCATGCACCCGCTGCCCAAGCCGTCGGTCGACACCGGCATGGGCTTGGAGCGCATGGCCGCCATCCTGCAACACGTCGCCAGCAACTACGACATCGATCTTCTGCAGAATCTGGTCCGGGCCGCGGCGCGCGAGACGACGAGGGAAGGCAGGATCGCCGACCTGGCGAGTCCTTCGCTGCGCGTGCTGGCCGACCACATCCGCGCCTGCTCCTTCCTCGTCGCCGACGGCGTGATCCCCGGCAACGAGGGACGCGGCTACGTCCTGCGCCGCATCATCCGCCGGGCCATCCGCCACGGCTACCAGCTCGGCGCGCGCTCCGCCTTCTTCCATCTCCTGGTGCCCGATCTCGTCGCCGAGATGGGCGCGGCCTATCCGGAGCTCGTCACCGGCGAGCAGCGCATCGCCGAGCTGCTGAAGCAGGAAGAGGAACGTTTCTTCGCCACCATCGAGCATGGCATGAGCATCCTGGAGGCCGAGCTTGCGGCGCTGGGCGGCGATGGCAAGGGCGGCGTGCTGAACGGGGAAACGGCCTTCAAGCTGCACGACACCTTCGGTTTTCCGCTCGATCTTACCGCCGACATCTGCCGCGAGCGCGGCGTGACGGTCGACGCGGCGGGCTTCGAGGCGGCGATGAACCGCCAGAAGGAAGCCGCGCGCGCGGCGGGCAAGTTCCGCATGACTGCCGGTCTCGAATACCATGGTCCAAAAACGGAGTTCCACGGCTACCAGGCGCTGGAGTGGCAAGGCAGGGTGCTGGCCCTGTACCGGGAAGGCGCGGCGGTCGATGAGTTGCGCGAGGGCGATACCGGCACGGTGGTGCTCGACGAAACGCCGTTCTACGCCGAATCCGGCGGACAGGTGGGCGACCGCGGCGCCTTGCAGTCGACGCGGGGCATCTTCGCGGTCGAGGACACCCAGAAGATTCAGGCGGCCGTCTTCGGCCACCAGGGCGTGCTGAGAACCGGGGCGCTGGCGGTCGGCGAGGCGGTCGACGCCCGGGTGGACAGGGCGGCGCGCAAGCGCGCCATGCGCAACCACTCGGCGACTCATCTGATGCACAAGGCCCTGCGCGAGGTGCTCGGCCCGCACGTGCAACAGAAAGGCTCACAGGTCGACGCGGACAAGACGCGCTTCGACTTCGCGCACGGCCGGCCGATGACCGACGAGGAAATCCGCCGCGTCGAGAACCTCGTCAACGCGGAGATCCTGGAAAACACCGAGTGCCGGTATCGCGTGATGCCGATCGTGGAAGCGCAGAAGCAGGGCGCGGTGATGCTCTTCGGCGAGAAGTACGGGGACATGGTGCGGGTCGCCGACATCGGCTCGTCGCGCGAACTCTGCGGCGGCACGCACGTCGCGCGTACCGGCGACATCGGCGTCTTCTCCATCGTCGCCGAGGGCGGCGTCGCGGCCGGGGTGCGCCGGGTCGAGGCGATCACCGGCGACGTCGCGCTGGCCTACATGCAGGGCATGGAGACGGCGCTTGGCGGCGTCGCCGGCACGCTGAAGGTGCAGCCTTCCGACGTGCAGGCCCGCGTGTATTCGATCCTCGACCAGGTGCGTCAGCTCGAACGCGAACTGGCGCTTTTGAAGAGCAAGCAGGTGGCGGCGCAGGGCGACGGACTCATCGCCCGGGCGGTCGAGGTGAAGGGCGTGAAGGTGCTCGCGGCGACGCTCGAAGACGCCGACATCGACGCCCTGCGCGCGACGATGGACAAATTGCGCGACAAGCTGAAAACCGCCGCGGTCGTCCTGGCGGCCGTCCATGGCGGCAAGGTGACGCTGATCGCCGGCGTGACCGCGAATCTGGTCGGCCGGATCAAGGCGGGGGAACTCGTCAATTTCGTCGCGCAGCAGGTCGGCGGCCGGGGCGGCGGTCGACCGGACATGGCGCAGGCCGGCGGCACCGAGCCGGACAGGCTGCCGGCGGCCTTGGCCTCGGTGCATGGCTGGGTCGGGCAGCGGATTTAGGAAACGCTTTTCACGTCTCTCTACCAGAACAGGAGCAAGCGATGAGAACCATCAAAATCGGCAGGTCGGAAATCGAAGCATCGGTCGTCGGCATGGGAGCCTGGGCCATCGGCGGAGACAGCCAGTGGGGAACGAGCGACGACGCCGAGTCGATCCGCGCGATCCACCGCGCGCGCGATCTGGGCATCACGCTGATCGACACGGCGCCGGCGTATGGGCTGGGGCACAGTGAGGAAGTCGTCGGCAAGGCGCTCGCCGGGCGGCGCGGGGACTACGTGCTGTCCACCAAATGCGGGCTGCGCTGGGACGTCAAGGAAGGCTCCCTCAAGATGGAGCGCGACGGCGTGCGCATTCTGATCAACACGCGGCCGGAACGGATCACCGAGGAAATCGAGATCAGCCTGAAGCGCCTCGCAACGGATTACATCGACATCTACATCGTGCATTGGCCGGAACTGCCCGACTTCCCCACGCCGATCGCCGACACCATGGGCGCGCTGACCCGGCTCAAGGAACGGGGAAAAATCCGCGCGATCGGCGCCTCCAACCTTTCCGACGCGCAGTTCCTCGAATACGCGCGGGCCGGCCAGCTCGACCTGATCCAGGAAAAATACAGCCTGCTCGACCGCGGCGCCGGCGATCGCCTGTTCGGCCCGTGCGCGCGGCATGGCGTGACCTTCCAGGCCTATTCCCCGCTGGAGCGCGGCATCCTGAGCGGCAGGATCAAGGATCCTTCGCAGGTGCAGATGGGCACGGCGCGCGCCCAGGTCAAATGGTTCCAGCCCGAAAATCTGGCGAAGATCGCGGCGCTGGCCGGCCAGTGGGCGCCGCTGTGCGAGAAGTACGGCTGTACCATGGCGCAGCTGGTGATCGGCTGGACGGCGGCGCAGGGCAGCGGCGGCAACGTCAACGTCCTGTGCGGCGCGCGCAAGCCGCGCCAGGTCGAGGAGAACGCCAAGGGCGGCGATATCCTCCTCGACGCGGCGGACATCGCGGCCATGCGCAAGGACGCCGAGGCGATCGCCTGAAGCCATGTCCATGTCCTGGCCGCGGAAAAAATCATGACGAAACCCTCAGTGCGCTACCTGCAACTCCTGTCGGAAAAATACCCGACGATCCAGGCGGCCTCGACGGCGATCATCAATCACTCGGCGCTTCTGCAGCTGCCCAAGGGCACGGAGCATTTCCTGTCCGACGTGCACGGCGAGCACGAGGCGTTCAAGCACGTGATCCGCAACGGCGCCGGGGCCATCTGGCGGCAGATCGAGGAAATGTTCGGCAACATGCTGTCGAAATCCGAACGGCGGAATCTGGCGACGCTGATCTACTACCCCGAGCTCAAAATTCCGCAGATGCTGGCTGCCGTGGAAGATCCCGAGGAATGGTGCCGGCTGAAGCTGGTCCGCCTGATCCGGTTCTGCCGCAGCCTGACCGCGAAATACCGGCGATCGACGGTGCGCGGCTTCCTGCCCTGCGATCTGGTCGAACTGATCGACGAACTGCTCTACGAGCAGGAAGGCGTCGAATTCAAGTCGGCATACTACCAGAGCCAGATCGACACCATCGTGTCTACCGGCAGCGCGCCGATCTTCCTCACCGCGCTCGCCGAGCTGATCCAGCGCCTGGCCGTCGAGCGGCTGCACGTCATCGGCGACGTCTACGACCGCGGTCCCGGCGCGCACATCATCATGGACCTCCTGATGGAATACCACCAGGCGGACATCCAGTGGGGCAACCACGACATCGTGTGGATGGGCGCGGCGGCCGGCAGCGAAGCCTGCATGGCCAACGTGATCCGCACCAGCCTGCGCTACGGCAACCTGGAAACGATGGAAAACGGCTACGGCATCAGCCTGATCCCGCTCGCCTCGTTCGCCCTGGAAACCTACGCGGAAGATCCCTGCGAACGGTTCATCCCCAAGGTTTCGCCGGGAGACAATTTCACCGAGCAGGAAATCCGGCTGATGGCGCAGATGCAGAAGGCCGTGGCCATCATCCAGTTCAAGCTGGAAAGCCAGATCATCAAGCGCCGTCCGCATTACGGCATGGAAGACCGCCTGCTGCTCGACAGCATCGATTACGGGCGCGGCGTCGTCGCCATCGGCGGCGTGGAGTACCCGCTGCTCGACACCTTCTTTCCGACGATCGATCCCGGGCATCCCGACACGCTGACCGACGAAGAGCGAATGGTCGTGGAAAAACTGAAGCTCTCCTTCGTGAACAGCAGGAAGTTGCAGCAGCACGCGCGCTTCCTGTACTCCAACGGCAGCATCTACCTCGCCCGCGACGGCAACCTGCTCTACCACGGCTGCGTCGCCCTGAACGAGAATGGCGAGTTCCGCTCGTTCAACGTCGACGGCCAATCCTTCGCCGGCAAGGCGTTCATGGACCGCGTCGACCGCCTGGCGCGCCAGGGTTATTTCGCCACGGACAACCCGGCGCTCAAGCTGTACGGCATGGACGCCATGTGGTTCCTGTGGTGCGCCCCGATGTCGCCGCTCTTCGGCAAGGAGAAGATGGCCACCTTCGAACGCTACTTCCTGGCCGACAAGGCCACGCACAAGGAGGCGCGCAACCCGTACTACCAGCTGCGCGACACCGAGGAGACCGCGCGCAGGATTCTCGCCGAGTTCGGCCTCGATCCCGAGACGGGCTGCATCATCAACGGCCACGTGCCGGTCAAGGTCACCAAGGGCGAACGGCCGATCAAGGCCAACGGCAAGCTGATCGTCATCGACGGCGGCTTCTCGCGCGCCTACCAGAAGGAAACGGGCATCGCCGGCTACACGCTGATTTCCAACTCGCGCGGCCTGCTGCTGGCGGCGCACCAGCCCTTCGAATCGACGCAGAAGGCGGTCTCCGAGGAACTCGACATCGACAGCGAGACCGAAATCATCCATACCCACTCGCACCGGCTGCGCGTCGGCGACACCGACCGCGGCAAGGAAATCCGGAAACAGATCGACGAGCTCGAAGCCCTGCTGCAAGCCTACCGGGAGGGTCTCGTCAAGGAGCACAGCGTGCAGTGACCGCCAGCGCCGGGAAATCGCGGCGCCGGCGATGGCTCGGGGCGTCTCCTCAGAACGTCAGCTGCACCTTCATCTGCGCCCTGCGGTCGGCCGCCAGCTCGAAGGCCTGGACGGCCTGTTCGAACGGCAGCGTGGCGGTGATGATCGGCCGCACGTCGATCCGCCCTTCCTTGAGCAGGCGCGCGCCCAAGGCGTATTCGCTGTGGAAGCGGGAAGTGCCGACGAGGCGGATTTCCTTGGGACCGAGCACGTCGATCGGAATCGGCACGTCGCCGGTCACGCCGACCTGGACCAGCGTGCCGCGCGGGCGCAGCACGGGCAGCACGCTCTTGATCACCGCGCCGGCGCCGGTGCATTCGAAGGCCGCGTCGAAATACCCCTTCTCGGCCGTGAATTCCGCGCTCGCCAGGCCCGGCGCCCGCGATACGTTGACCGTCCGCGTGGCGCCCATTTCGACCGCCTTGGCGAGTGCCGCGTCGAACAGGTCGGTGGCCACGACTTCCAGCGCGCCGGCGTAGCGCGCGGCGCCGCTGACCAGCGCGCCGATCGGGCCGGAACCGGTCACCAGCACGCGCTTGCCCGTGAGCGAACCCGCCTGCCGGACGGCGTGCAGGGCGACCGACAAGGGTTCGCAGCAGGCCGCCTCACTCAGGGAAACGTCGCCGACCGGCTCGCACTGGAACTCGCCGGCCACGATGTGCTGGCGGAAAGCACCCTGGCTGTGCGGCATGCGCATGGCGCTGCCGTAGAACCACATGTCGAGGCAGTGCTGCTGCTCGCCGGCCTGGCAGAACTTGCACTTACCGCAAGGCCGGCTGGGATTCAGGGCGATGCGCTCGCCGGGCCTGACCCTGGCGACCGCAGTGCCGACCGCCTCGACGGTGCCGGCGACCTCGTGCCCCAGGATGAACGGTTCCCTGACGCGCACCGCGCCGAAACCGCCGTCGAGGTAGTAATGCAGGTCCGAACCGCAGATGCCGCCGGCGCCGATGCGCACCAACACCTGATCGCCGCCCAGCTCGGCGACCGGCACGTCCTCGATGCGCAGATCCTTCGCCGAATGCAGCACGCAGGCTTTCGTTTCCATGAATTCCTCTCCCGGTATCGATCCGAAACATGAACGATACACTGTTCGGCCGATTTTCCGCGCTCAACGCAGAATCGCCACGGACTTCACCTGCGCGATGACCGAAAGCCCCGGCGCGACGGCAAGCGCCCGGCGGGAATGCTCGGTAATGCGCGCCAGCAGCAGCGGGCCCTCGTCTCCCAGCCGCAGTTGCGCGAGCGCATGACCGGGCGTATCGGCGTCGGCAACGGCGAGGACCGTGGCGGGCAGGAGGTTCAGGATGCTGGTGTCCGTGTGTTTCCTCAGCGCGAGGCTCACGTCGCTCGCCTTGATGCGGCAGCGCAGGCGGCTGCCCGGCGCATGCGCGTTGCCGGCGATGTAGATCTGGCCGCCGGGAAACTTCAGCTGGGTGATGCCCGAGGCCTCGTGCGCGACCACGGTCGTCTCCAGCACCGCGCCGGCTTCCCCGGCGAAGGCGGCGCTAAGATCGGGCCGCGCCAGGATTTCCGTGAGTGGACCGTTCGCCGCGATGCGCCCGTTCTCGATGAGCACGAGGCGGTCGGCGAAGCGCGTCACCTCGTCCAGGGAATGGCTGATGTAGATCACCGGAATGGAGAGCTCGTCGTGCAGCTTTTCGAGATAGGGCAGGATTTCCAGCTTGCGCTTCAAGTCGAGCGCGGCGAGCGGCTCGTCCATCAGCAGCAGCCGGGGACGGGTGAGGAGCGCGCGCGCGATGGCCACCCGCTGCCGCTCTCCGCCGGAAAGTCCATCGGGCATGCGCCCCGCCAGGGCGCGAATGTCCAGCAGGTCGAGCATGGCCTCGAAGGTTTCGTCCTCCGCGTGCCCCGTCCGCTTCATGCCGTATTGCAGGTTGCCGCGCACGGACAGATGCGAAAACAGGCTGGCTTCCTGGAAAACCAGCCCCAGCGGACGCTTGTGGGTAGGCAGGAAAATCCCGCGCCGCTCGTCCTGCCAGGTTTCGTCCGCGACAGACAGGAATCCCTCGGGAGAGCGCTCCAGACCCGCCATGCAGCGCAGGATCGTGGTCTTGCCGGAGCCGGACGGACCGAACAGCGCCGTGATGCCGCTGGCCGGCAGGATGAGTTCGGCATCCAGCGTGAAACCGGGGTAGCCGATGTGAAAACGCGCCTCCATCACCGGCTCCAGCCCGCCCGCCTGCGGCCGCCGTAGAGCAGCAGCAGCACGACGAAGCTGAAGAACACCATCCCGCCAGCCAGCCAGTGTGCCTGCGCGTACTCGCCCTTTTCCACGTAATCGAAAATCTTGACCGACAGCACCTGGGTCTTGCCGGGAATATTGCCGCCCATCATCAGCACCACGCCGAACTCGCCCACCGTATGCGCGAAGCCCAGGATGGCGGCGGTGACGAAACCGGGGCGAGCGAGCGGCAGGGCGACGCTGAAGAACGCATCGCAGGGTGAAGCCCGCAGACTGGCCGCCACCTCCAGCGGACGCTTGCCGATGGCCTCGAAGGCGTTCTGGATGGGCTGCACCACGAACGGCAGCGAATACAGGACGGAAGCCACCACCAGGCCCGCGAAGGTAAAGGGAAGCCGTTGCAGATGCAGCGCGTCCATTGTCTGCCCGATGAAGCCGTGCGGCCCGAACGAAAGCAAGAGGTAAAACCCCAGCACCGTCGGCGGCAGCACCAGGGGAAGGGAGACCACCGCGCCCACCGGCCCTTTCAGCCGGGAGCGGGTATTGGCCAGCCACCAGGCGATTGGCGTGCCGACCAGGAGCAGAAGGACGGTGGTGAGTGTTGCCAGCTTGCAGGTGAGCCAGACGGCGATGAGGCTGGAATTGTCCATGATCAGGAAACGTCGGGAGACAAGACGGTTAGAGCGCGATCAGAGCGTTTTTTGGCTCAAATGCGGACATCCGTCATTGCGAGCCGAAGGCAAGACAATCCGGAAAGACGGACTGGATGGCCACGCCCGCGCGCCTCGCAATGACGAAAAAACACTCCCGGCCGGAGCGTCGGCATCGGGACAAGAACCGTTCCACTGTCTCCTGCCTTCCGCCGCCCCCGGGTTTTCTCTTTCTTATTTCAGCCGATACCCGTAGGACTCGATGACGGCGGATGCCTTCGCCCCCTTCAGGTATTGCAGCAGCGCGGCCGCGGCGGGATTGTCCTTGCCCCTGGTGAGCAGCACCGCGTCCTGGCGGATCGGCTCGTGAAGGTTTTGCGACACGATCCAGGCGGAGCCGCTGGTCAGCTTGCCGTCCTTGTAGATTTGCGAGAGCGCGACGAATCCCAGTTCCGCGTTGCCGGTATCGACGAACTGGTGCGCCTGGGCGATGTTGTTGCCGGTCACGAATTTCGGCTGGAGCGCGTCGAACACTCCCAATTTCTTGAGCGTCTCCACCGCCGCCGCGCCATAGGGCGCTTTTTCGGGATCGGCGATGGCAATGTGCGTGAATCCGCCTTTTTTCAGCACCTCACCTTTGTCGTCCACGAAGCCATCTTTCTTGCTCCAGAGCGCGAGCGCGCCGATGACGTAGGTGAAACGGCTGCCAGCGACCGTGTCGCCTTCCTTTTCGAGCTTGGCGGGCGTGGTGTCGTCCGCCGCGAGAAAGACCTCGAAGGGCGCGCCGTTCTTGATCTGCGTGTAGAACTGCCCGGTCGAACCGAACGAGGGCACGGCCTTGTGGCCGGTTTCTTTTTCGAATTCGACGGCGAGCGTCTGCATCGGACCGGTGAAATTGGCGGCGACGGCGACGGCGACTTCCCCGGCACGCGCGGCGTGCGCAAGACCCAGGGACAGAATCAGCGCGGCGCAGGTCAAAGGCTTGAAACAGTTCATGGTGTAACTCCTTCAGATATGGAATTGAGAAAAAATAATCGGAAACGACAAAAAACAGCGCCCAGACAAAAAAACAGCGCCCAGTATAGGCGCTGATCCGGTTTTTTGCAATATCGTATTTTATATAGCGTTGGCAACGAAGACGACTTTCTTCGGTCCGCGTTGTGTATCTCCAGTAAGAACGCCGATTCCTTCAAGCGGGGATGCAGAGGATTACGGAGGATGCCGCGAAAACGGCGCGGGCGGGACTGCCTTCGACCAGTGCCAAGAGGTCGGCGCGTTCGTTCGGAATGACCGCGCAGACGATCTTGCCTCCGGGCAGGATCAGGACGACTTCGGTGTTGTTCCCGCCCCGATGAAGCCGTTCGACGACACCCGGCAAGCAATTGCGGAGCGAGGGAGGCTGCTCTTCCCCGTCCGCCAGGATCTGAACGAAAGGCGCCTTGATCAGCGCCTGGATTTCCATGTCCATTTTCAGTCCCAGGCTTTCGGCGGATTCGCGGGTCACCACGGCGACCAGCTCATGGATTTCGTCCGGCTTCAGGATGACTTCGTAATCCACCTCGTCCGCTTTGAGGCCGACGATCGTGCCCACGAATTGATTGCGAGCGCTGGTTTGCACGGACATGCGCCGCAAAAGCCGGTGGAATTCCGCGAACGAGCTGGCTTCTCCCCGATCCATGCTGGCCGCCAGCCGTTCCAGCATCGACTGGTATTCCGCCTCCAGCGCTCGATAGAAGCTCACCACACGGTGCCCGTAGTCAGTGAGCTGCGTACCGCCGCCGCTCCTGCCGCCGCTCACGCGCGTCACCAGCGGCTGGTCGGCCAGATTGCTCATGGCATCCACCGCGTCCCAGGCGGCCTTGTACGACATCGGCACGAAACGGGCCGCTTTCGAGATGGAACCGTGCACGGCGATGGCTTCCAGCAAGCGGACGCGGATATCGCCCAGAAAAAGACCTCGTTCGGTCTCGATTTCCAACCGCCCGGTCAGGCGATGCGGAACTTGCCGCGAAGGTTCGGAACGTCGTTGCATGTGAATACCGTGAGGGATCATGCCTTGCACTCCGACAGTATACCCCTTCCGGCCACGGATTCACCCTTCGCAGGGTTTTCCGATGTAGTATGGTAGCCAACGAAAAAAACTGGCCGTCCATGCAAACGTCGGCCCGCGCCAGCCGGGGAGAGTCATGAAATACGCCGTCTGCAACGAGCTTTTCGGCGCCGTTTCCTTGCGGGAAGCGGCATCGATGGCGGCGCGTCGTGGTCTTCGCGGGCTGGAATTGGCGCCTTGCACGGTTTTCGGCGATTTTTCCGCGCGCGAGGTCGAACGTGGCATCGCGGACATCCGGTGGGCGGCCGCGGTACTCCTCGCGGCCCTCTTCATGCACGGCTACCGCCCGGGGCCGCTGCTCCGGACCGAATCGCCGGGCTTCATCTACGGCATCAGCGTCTACCTCGTGCTCGCGTCGATCGCCATGTGGGCGCCCTGGTCGCCAGGGGCACCGTGCGCATCCTCCGGGTAAAAATCCTCATGCCGATCATCTTCATGCTCTGCGTCATCGGTTCCTGTCTCATCGACTACAACCCGTTCGACGTGAAGGTGATGTTCGTGTTCGGCCTCGCGCTGGCGGCGGTCAACGTCCCCTCGGCGCCCTTCCTGCTCGGTGTGAGGCCCCATGGCGGATTCGAACCTGCGCCGCGCTTTGAGGCTGCTCAGGAAAGGGAAGCCGCCAAGGTCCGCGTGAGGCTCGCGAATCGAGCGACTTCAATCCTTTCGGGGCTTCCTGGTTTTCATGCAAAGCGAAACAAACCCGTTTTTCCCGGAATGAAAGGAATGTCATGACACGCAAAGTGAGATACGGCATCATCGGCGCCGGCACGATCGCGGGCTTCCATGCCGAGGCCATCGGCGCCGTCGAGGACGCGCAATTGACGGCGGTCTGCGACAGCGACGGGCCGCGCGCGGAGGAGTTCGCCAAAAGGTTCGGCATCGCGCCCTACGCCCAGCTCGACGCGTTTCTTGCGGAAGCGCCGATCGACGCGGTGACCATCGCCACACCGACCGGCCTGCACGCCGCCGTGGCCATTCCGGCGGCGCGCGCGGGCAAGCACGTGCTGTGCGAAAAGCCGCTCGAGGTCACGCCGGAAAAATCCCGGGCCATCGTCGATGCCTGCCGCGAGAACCGCGTCCTCCTGGCGCCGGTGTTCCAGAACCGTTTTTCCGCCGGAGCGATCACCATGAAGCGCGCGATCGAGGCCGGGCGCTTCGGCCGCATCCTGCTCGTTGCCAGCCACATCAAGTGGTGGCGCAGCCAGGCGTATTACGATTCGGGCGCCTGGCGCGGCACCTGGGCGCTCGACGGCGGCGGCTGCCTGATGAACCAGTCGATCCACACGATCGATCTGATGATCCATTTCGGCGGCGTTCCGCAGCAGGTTTTCGGCTACACGGCCACGCGCACGCACGACATTGAGGTCGAGGACAACGCCTGCGCCGTGATCCGCTTCACCAGCGGCGCGATGGGCGTCATCGAGGCCAGCACTTCGTGCGCGCCCGGCTTTCCGCTGCGCATCGAGGTTTCCGGGGAACGCGGCACGGCGGTGATCGAGGGGGACCGCATCGCCGGCTGGCGCTTCACCGACGACGATCCCGGCGACCAGGCGATCCTCTCCGGAGTCGGGGAACGCAGCCTGGGCAGCGGCGCCAGCGATCCCAAGGCGATCGGCGTCGAGGGCCACCGCCTGCAGATCGCCGATCTGACACGCGCGATCCTCACCCAATCCGCGCCGGCGATCGACGGCGCCGAGGCCATCCTGCCGGTCGAACTGATCTGCGGCATTTACTCTTCGATGAAGACCGGCCGGCCCTACGTTTTCGGAGAAGGGGCATGACGAGGCTCGGCGGTTTCGCCGACGAGGCGGCCGGCGGCATCGACGGACAGATCGCGGCGACGCGCGCGCTCGGCTGGCCGTGCATCGAGGCGCGCGGCGTCGACGGCGTGAACATCCACGATCTTTCGGACGCCGATTTCGACCGGGTCCGGGCCAGGCTCGACGCGGCCGGCATCGTGGTCAACTGCTTCGGGTCGACGATCGCCAACTGGAGCAGGAGCGTCGACGAGCCTTTCGATGCGACGCTCGCCACCGTCGAACGCGCGATCCGCCGCATGCGGACGCTCGGCACGCCGCTCATCCGCATCATGAGCTACGCCATCCTGCTCGACGAACGCGGGCGCGCCCTGGCCGACCAGAGGAAGGAGGAGCGCTTTCGCCGCCTGCGCGAAATCTGCGGGCGCCTTCTCGATGCCGGCATCACCCCGGTGCATGAAAACTGCATGAACTACGGCGGCATGAGCTGGGAGCATTCGCTGGAAATGCTCGCCGCCGTTCCCGGCCTCAAGCTGGTCTATGACACTGGCAATCCTGGCATCACGCCGGATTTCCGCAAGCCCTTCCCGTATCCCAACCAGGACGCGCGCGAGTGCTACGACCGGCTGCGCAGCCACATCGCGCATGTGCACATCAAGGACGGCGCGCGCCATCCGGAAACCGGCGAGGAACGCTACTTTTTCCCCGACCAAGGCGTCTGCGGCGTGGCTGGCGTCGTCGAGGATCTGTTGAGGAGCGGCTACGACGGGGATTTTTCGATCGAGCCACACATGGCCGTCGTCTTCCACGACGAGAGCGTATCGGCCTCCGACCGGGCGCGCTTCGACAACTACCTCGAATACGGCCGCCGTTTCGAGCGAATGCTGGACGAAGCGCGGCGGCGGGCCGCGAGATAGTTTTCCGGAATTTTCCGGTCTGAACTCGAAAACGGCAGTTGGAACCGCTTTCAACGCAGAGGGTGCAGAGGAATCGGGTATTTCTCTGGTTTCCTGTTTGATTCGCAACGAACCTCGTTCGTTTCGCGCGTAGTTCGTGATCGTTTGCCCGCAACGCATACCGGAGGCTCGCGTGCCGTCGCGTCTTCCTCACCGCGCGGCGAGTGTTTCACTCAATGGGTGACCCTTTATCGCATTCTCCTTGCTCGAATTCTGGGAAACGCCTCTCAGCTTCTCCTGGGTGCTGTCGGTGATTTTGCTGATGTCATCGTACGACTTGTCGATATCCGTTCCGATGGAGACGAGCATTTCGGATATGTCCGTCATGGCTTTTTTGGCGCCCAGGGAGGCCTGGGAAATTTTCGCGGTCGCCTTCCGGGTTTCCCCGGCCAGATTGCGAATCGCCTCGGCCACCACAGCGAAAGACCGGCCGTATTCTCCGGCCCTGGCGGCTTCGATGGAGGCATTCAAGGAAATCATGTGGATATTCGAGGCGATTTTGCTGATCTCCTGCGCCGTGGCGTCATAAACGCCCATTACCGCCGTCACGTTGGACATGTTGTTCAGGATGGCATCGGCATGATCCTTGATGCTTGTGATGTCCTGCTGGAAGGCCTGGATGGAGGTCGCGTTCTGCTCCTGCCAGCCCAGCGCCTGGATGTGCTCGTTCTTGATTTCTTCATGGGCCTTCTGAATGCAGTTGTCGGGAAAGTTGATTTTTTGGGCGATTCTTATCGCCATGTCCAGGCAGCGGTCCGATCCGCAGGCGCCGCAATCAAAAGAGCGTGAAATTTCGTCCATTTTGCCGAGCTGGCGGAAGGCGTCTTCAATGGCGTCGTCGCTTGCGACGATGCGCCGGGCCGGCTTCGGGCGATAGCGCCGCAGGAAATCCGAGAGTTTGAACGTCTTGTCATAGGTCCGGTACAGTTCCTCGAAATATTCCCGCTCCCGCCCTTTCACGGCATTGTGCCGCGCCGTATCCATGGCCTTGTTCACCGCGAAGAAACTTTTCTCATGACGGCAGGCGGTTCCCTGGTTGCAGCCTTCGGGGCAGTTCAGCACGTCGAATACCGCCGGCAGATTTTCCTTGTTCTCGCTGGCGAAGGCATCCAGCATACGGTAGACGACTTCCTGCCCTTCGCTCCTGTCGATGCGCATGTCCTTGCCGAGCATGAATTCCACATTTTCCTTGAACCCTCCGGGCATGGGATAGATGGACCCCAGGGCGGTATCCAGGAGATCGAGGCCACTCTCCTTTTCGGGAAGGACAAGATGGTTCTCCTTGATATATTTTTCCAGCTTGAGGAAAGTGACGTTATACGACACAAGATCGCCCGTATCCTCGAATTCTCCTCCCTTGGCGACGCACGGGGACAAGGCGGCCAGTTTGTCTGTTATGCCCAGATACTTGCGCATATAGACGGCCGTGCACAACATGGGCGAATACACGGGGGAGAGGTAGGGCAGAAGTTCCGTGCGGTGTTTCAGCACATAGTTCACGATGACCGGACAGGCCGGGGAGATGGCCGATACGGGCTTGTTCTTCTGGATGTAGCGTATGTTCGCCCAAGTGCAGATGTCCGCGCCCAAGGCCGCGGCGTAGATCTTGCGAACGCCCCTGTTCCGGAGCAAAGTCAGAATTCTCCCCCAGTTTTCCAGATTGCTGACGCTGGCGGGAGCAAAGAAAAGGGAAATGGGCGTTCCCTGGCTCAGATCATTGAAGAACTTCTCGGTGTCATCGACAAAATCGCGGGAGCCGTGACGACAGGCCATGAGGCAGGCCCCGCAGGCGATACATTTGGTGCTGTCGATAGTGACCTTGGTCGCGCCGTTTTCTGCATGGGCCACGTTGGCTTCCGGCACCGGACATCTGCGGATGCAGCGATTGCAGCCCACACATTTTTCGAGATCGTTCGTTATCAAATCACGCATGTCTGCTTTCCCTCATGTGCTTGTTGCCTCAACCCAACCCAGGTAACGGTATTTGCGTTGGCACACGCCGGTAACAGCCCGCCAAAACCTTGGTCTCCCCGAAATTTTTGGTTGAAACGATCACGAAATCTTCATGATCCCATGGCGTGTCCTGTCGATATCCATCCTACTCCCTCGGCGCCGCGTGTGAAAGTCGTTCTTGAACATCGGGGTCGAAGTAATCACCCAGCAGTCAGAAATACAGGCAACATCCGGATGCTGGAAGAAGGAGCGGACGAGTTTGGATTGCGTGAAATCACCCCGGTCTTCTGTCTTCTTCAGAAGACGGAAGACCGAGGACGGGAGACAGTCAATTACCGGGCGCTTCGCGCCCGCAAGAATCACTGCCCCCTGTCCGCCGGACGCGACACTTCCCTGACCAGGTCGGAGAACTCGTCGACGTCCTCGAAGTTGCGGTACACCGAGGCGAAACGGACGTAGGCCACCTTGTCGATCTTCTTCAGCTCGCGCATGACCATTTCGCCGATTTTCTCCGAGGGGATTTCACGCTCGCCCCGCGAGAGCAGTATTTCCTCGATGCGCAGGACGGCCGCGTCGACCGCCTCGACCGTCACCGGCCGTTTGCGCAGGGCCAGCCACAGGCTGGCCACAAGCTTGTCGCGGTCGAAATCGACGCGCGATCCGTTCTTCTTGACGACCTGCGGCATCCGGATTTCGGCCCGCTCATGAGTGGAAAAGCGCTTGCCGCAGGATGAGCAACGACGGCGGCGGCGGATGACGTCGCCTTCCTCGTTGAGCCGCGTGTCCGCGACCGTCGTATCGAAAGCCCCGCAGAACGGGCATTTCATGCCGGATCAGGCTCCGTACACCGGGAATTTCCGGCACAGCGTGGCGACTTCTTCGCGCACCGAGGAGAGCACGGCTTCGTCGTTCGGCGCTTCGAGCACGTCGGCGATCAGGTGCGCCACCCGCTCGGCTTCGAGTTCGGTGAAGCCGCGCGTGGTCATGGCCGGCGTGCCGATCCGGATGCCGGACGCGATCATCGGCTTCTGCGGATCCTTCGGGATGGCATTCTTGTTGACCGTGATGCGCGCGCGGCCCAGCGCGGCCTCGGCTTCCTTGCCGGTGATGTCCTTGGCGCGCAGGTCGAGCAGGAAAACGTGGGACTCGGTGCGCCCGGAAACGATGCGCAGGCCGCGTCCTTCGGAGAGCACCCGCGTCATCACGCGGGCGTTGGCCACCACCTGTTCCTGGTACCGGCGGAACTCCGGACTTTCGGCTTCCTTGAAGGCCACCGCCTTGGCGGCGATCACGTGCATCAGCGGACCACCCTGCAGACCGGGGAAAATGGCCGAGTTGATGGCTTTCTCGTGCTCGGACTTCATCAGGATGACACCGCCGCGCGGACCACGCAGCGTCTTGTGCGTGGTCGAGGTCACCACGTCGGCGAAAGGTACGGGGTTCGGATAGCAGTGGGCGGCGATCAGCCCGGCGTAATGCGCCATGTCCACCCAGAAGATCGCGCCGATTTCCCTTGCCACCCGGGCGAAGCGTTCGAAATCGATGCGCAGCGAATAGGCGGAGGCGCCGGCGATGATGATCTTCGGCCTGTGCTCGCGGGCCAGGCGCTCCATGGCCGCATAGTCGATGACTTCCCTGTCGTCGAGACCGTAGGCGACGACGTGGAACCATTTGCCGGACATGTTGAGCGGCATGCCGTGCGTGAGATGCCCGCCCTCGGCGAGACTCATGCCCATGATCGTGTCGCCCGGCTTGGCGAAGGCCATCAGCACGGCCTGGTTGGCCTGCGAACCGGAATTCGGCTGCACGTTGGCCGCTTCCGCGCCGAACAGGCGCTTCAGGCGGTCGATGGCGATGCGTTCGGCGATGTCCACGTATTCGCAGCCGCCGTAATAACGCTTGCCTGGATACCCCTCGGCATACTTGTTGGTGAGCTGCGAGCCTTGCGCTTCCATGACCGCGCGGCTCACGTAGTTCTCGGAAGCGATCAGTTCGATGTGTTCTTCCTGGCGCCGGTTTTCGCCATCGATCGCTTTTTGCAGATCAGGATCGACCTTCGCCAACGTATCTCTCGCTGAAAACATCGCCCGCCCCGGAAGCCGTTGAAATGAGGCGCATCTTATCATGCCGCGCAAGGCCGGAACGCATCGGCAGCGCGGCTTTGCCGCCGGGCGGCTATATCCGCGTCACGAACGGCGTCTGGGCGATGCCGGAGAGATGCGCCACGTCGCCCCAGGATTCGAGCCGCCAGTCTTCGCCGCACACGGCGAGCCAGTTGATGGACGCGTTCGGCAGGGGAAAGTCGCGCGGCTGCTCGATCGGCACGCCATGCACGCGGCGGTAGACCAGATCGAGCACCCCGCCGTGCGAGACGACGGCGATGACCTGCCCGACATGCCGCCGCGCCAGGCGGGACAGGCAGGCGATGACGCGATCAAGATGCTGGCGCAGACTCTCGCCGCCCGGAAGAACGCAGTCGGGGCGGCGAGCGGCCAGCATTTCGGCCACAGCGGCGTCGCTGGCCTGGATTTCCTCGCGCGTCCTGCCCTCGCAGCAGCCGAAATTGCGTTCCCGCAATTCCGCTTCGAGCCGCACCGGGAGCCCCTGCCGCTTGGCGAGCGGCTGCGCCGTCCGCCGGGCGCGTGACAGATCGCTGCTGTAGATCGCGGCGAAACACCGGCTCGCCAGCCGCGCGGCGAGCGCTTCCGCCTGCGCCAGTCCCGTCTCGTTGAGCGGCAGATCGCGCTGCCCCTGGATGCGCAACTCGGCATTCCATGCCGTCTCGCCGTGGCGAATCAGGCAGATTTTCGTTTCTTCCCGCGCAACCGGCTCCTTCGGTCTCATTGTTCCCCGTATGTCACTGGAATCGAAAAACCCTGCCGTGGCAGGGTTTTCGGAAGTGGAAAAGAGAGGAAGCCTTCCTCTCTCTGCCTCACTCGGACGCGGCGGCGATCTGGCCGTTTCTTTCCGCCCAGTATTGGCGGAAGGTCTTGATGGCCATGAAGAACAGTCCCAGGGCCAGACCCAGGCACAGGACGGCCATCACCAGCAGGGTCAGCGGGCCGCTGATCGCCGCGCCGCTCTGCAGGGCGGCAACGAACTTCTGCATGAGCAGCAGCAGCGCGGCGATGGTCGTGGCGACCATGAAGATGGCCGGCAGGATGGTGAACCACGCCTGCCGCCTTCTCTTCAGCAGCCAGGCGGACACCGCGATCAGCGCCAGCGCGGCGAGCAACTGGTTGGCGGTGGCGAACATCGGCCACAACAGGGTGAAGCCGTTGTTCCAGGCCAGCCAGAGCATGAGCAGCACGGAAAGCAGGGCGTTGAACAGAATGGTGCGCATGAAGGCCGGCACATTGCCCTTGAACAGCACGTTCCAGAGCTCCTCGAAGAGATAGCGGTTCAGGCGCACGGCGGCGTCCAGCGTGGTGACCACGAAACCTTCCACCAGCAGGATGCCGAAGACGGTGCCGATGTGTGTTGGCACGCCAACCGTCTGGTGCAGCATCAGACCCATGCTCAGGGCAAACGCCAGGATCGGGTTGGAAGACCCGGTGCCAGGGGCGGGCCAGACGATGCGCAGATATTCCTGTTGCGACAGGGCGGCGCAGACCACCAGCACGGTGCCCGTCGCCAGGATGCCTTCCAGGATCATGGCGTTGTAACCCATCTTGCGGGCCTGGCCTTCGCTGGCCAACTGCTTGGAAGTCGTTCCCGAGGCCACCAGCGAGTGGAAGCCGGATACGGCGCCGCAGGCCACCGTGATGAACAGGAAAGGCCACATCGAGCCCAGCTTGGCTTCTCCGGTTTCCAGGGCCAGCACGACGTTCTGGGTGCTCACGCCCTGCAGGCCGCCGACGATGACCACCACGAAGATGGCCACGATGCCCAGATACAGGATCTGCACGTTGGTGAAGTCGCGCGGCTGCAAGATGAGCCAGACGGGCAGACCGGCGGCCAGGGTCACATAGACGGCCAGGATGATCATCCAGGCCCGGGGCGTCACGGTAATGGGCGCGATCACCCCGATATAGATCGAGACAATGGCGACGATGGCGGCGATGACGTAACCCAGTCCGACGTTGAGGTTGCGCTTGTACAGCAGGTAGCCCAGGACGGGGGCGAACAGGGTGATGATGATCACGGAGGTGGACGCGATGCCGCCGATGCCGCCGTAGAGCACGCCGCCTTCCTCGGTGGCGCGCAGAATGGTCTGGTCGGCGGGCAGGCCCATCAGTTCCAGCGGCACCTTGCTGGTCAGCGCCTGCACGGTCATGGACAGGAAGGCCGAGGTCACCAGGGTGAGCATCAGGATGGCGAAACAGATGAACAGGAAGAAGCCGGTATTGCCCAGGGCGCCCCGGGTCACTTCGGCGATCGACCGCCCCCTTTCGCGCAGACTGACGAAAAGCGCGGAAAAATCATGCACCGCGCCAATGAATACCGAACCGAGCAGAATCCACATCCAGACCGGCAGATAGCCGAAGAGAATGGCGGTGATCGGACCGACGATGGGTCCGGCGCCGGCGATGGCCGAAAAATGATGGCCGAACAGGATATTGAACTTGGTCGGCACGTAGTCCTTGCCATCATTGATGGTGACGGCGGGAGTCGGACGATCGGCGTCGGTCCCCAGCCATTTGGCCACGGTCTTGCCATAGACTTGCAAGCCTATGACGAAAAAAACCACGGAGATACACAGCATCAGCAAAATATTCATATACCCTCCTGTTTGAGCATCGAAATGTCACTTTTTTATCCATCCACAGCCACCGGATGCAAGCCGCGCGTCTCGTGGAAGGGAGAAAGTATATACCAGGAAACAAATCCGGGGCAGGGAAGAGCGAAGCGGGACACAGCCCGGGTTCGGACTTCAGACTTTCGAGATTGGCTCCGCAAGCCGATTTGCACCCATGGGCCGGCATTTCCCCTGGAAAGCATCCAGCAGCGCCGCGTCGAGCTCGTTCTGGCGCCGCTGCCAGCGCGGAAGCTCGTCCGGAGCGATGCGGGGCTGGCCGTCGAGCGCGCTGAGCCAGCGTTTCCAGCGGGTCCGGTAGCGGAAAGCGGAAACTTCTCCGGTGATGTCGCCGCCGACGATGCGCGGCGCGGCGGCGTCGATGATGCGCAACAGGCTGTCCAGCTCCATCCGTCCTTGATCCCAGTTGGTCCGCGCCACGCTCTCGTGGAGCACGTCCTTGTCGATGGAAAGGTACAGCGGGCCGCGCTCGCGGGAAATTTCTTCCAGCAGCGCGGAGACCAGGCTCGCGGCATCGTCGAAATCACGCACGGCCTGGCGCAGTCCGAGCGGGCGCGTCCAGCCGATCTTCGCGCCGATCGTCCAGTACCGGACTTTTCCGCGCGACAGCAGGCCCAGATGGTTTTCCCAGGCGTGCGGCCAGGCCACGTCCGGAGAACAGATTCCGGCGACGTCGACGCGCGCGACGTGCGGCATCCGCGCGACGCGAGCAACCCAGGACCCGCAATGGATGCCGAAGGGGAAGCGCATGTTGTCCGGATGGTTGTCGCAGACGAGGACGCGCAGCCCGGCGTGCCGGCGCGCCCGCGCAATCAGCAAGGCGCTCAGATGATGAAAATCCCCGCTGCCCGTCAGCGCGACGCCGTGGGTGGCGGGCAACAAGGGTTCGAGATGCTCCGAGAACGCCCGCCAGACCCGCTCCGTGCAGCCGAAACGGATGCGTTCCTGCCAGTCGTCCAGGTCGATGCGCACCAGGCCGGGGTAATCGAGCGCGCGCAGCGAATCGTCCACTTCCAGCGCGAGCGGGGGAAGATTTCGGCTCATCTCAGACTGGCTAATTCTGTCAGGGAATCTACTCATGCGAGTACTTTCGGAGCGTTGCCCTCCACAACGTGGAGAAAGGCAACGAACATGAGCAGATTCTAAAGAACATCACAGATGATTTGGCATGGCCGATACCCCGCCGCATGGATACCGAAGTACCGGCACAAAGTGCTCCAAGAGATGGAAGAGCCGCTGAGTGTGCTTCCCTATGGAACATAAAGCAAGACCACGTTCTCTGAACATGGTTTGTTATCGGCCGGCGCGCCGCTCCCTGACGGCATTGGCTCAGCGACATTCGATGGTCGGCAGACTGATCGCCGCCGGACGATCAGGCCGACTTGCCGAAAAACAGCATGTAGCCTCCCAAAATAATCAGAAAAACGCCGAAAAAGCCGCGCAGCCAGTTTTCATTGAGCTGATTGGCTACCATCGCGCCCAGCCACGCGCCGAAGAACAGCGTTGCCGCAAGAACCATCGCGGCGGTCCAGGCGATGTGCCCGGCCCGGTAATGCGTGTAAACAGCCGCGGCGCCAATGGGCAGGAGCAGTACAGCCAGACTGGTGCCGACGGCCCGGTGTAGTGGAAAATCGAGCAGATAAACGAGCGCCGGCACGATCACCACGCCGCCGCCGATGCCAAACAACCCGGAACTCAAGCCCGCGCCCAGGCCGATCATCACCAGAATCGCCATTTGCATTACTCTCGCCTTTCCGTCAACGCCGTGCCGCCCGGCGCGGACCGGTCATATCCACGGCATGTTTTCATGAACCGCCGGTATTCGCTGGCCGGGAAACGGTGCAGGAGGGCATCGGCCATGGCTGAAAAATAAGGGGAGGATTCCTTGAAAAAAGCCTTGTAGCCCAGGCACAGCCAATTGATCTCTTCCCTCCCGTTCCCACCGATCCGATCCTTGGGGCAGCCGCCATTGCAAAGATGAAGAAATTCGCAGCGCCGGCAGGTCGAAGACAAAGCAGTGTATTTTTTTTCGCCGAACGATCGCTGCTTTTCGGACTCCACCATGCTCGACAAGGATGTTTCCCGGATATTGCCGAGTTTGTGTTCCGGATCGACGTAATGGTCGCAGCTATATAAATCGCCGTTATGCTCCACGGCCAGAGCGCGGCCGCATTCCTTCGCATGGACGCACACGGCGGAAGGCAGCCCCATGCTCAGCCCCAGAATGGTATCGAAGTACTGGACGAAAACCGTGCCGACGTCGTGAAGGCGCCAGAGATGAAATATCCGATTCAGGAAATTCCCCCAGGCTTCTCCCTCAACCGAACGGGGACTTGCCGTCCCGTCCGCTTCCTTTTCAACCAGCGGGATGAACTGAATGAAAGGCGACCCGAGGGAAACGAGAAAACGATAGACGTCTTCCGGATGGCGGCTGTTGTGGGCGTGCACCACGGTCAAGAGGTTGTACTCCACCTCATGGCGATCGAGGCGCTCGATTCCCCGCATGACGGCCCTGAAGGAAGCTCGTCCGGAAGCGTCGCGGCGGAAGCGATCATGCAGCTTCTCCGGGCCATCGATACTGACCCCGATCAGAAACGAATGGTCGTGAAAAAAACGCGCGAAATCGTCTGAAACGAGAGTCCCGTTCGTCTGGAATTCATTGTAGACATTCAGACCTCTTGGCGCGTACGTCTTCTGCAAGGCAAGCACTTTCTTGAAAAATGGCAATCCCATCAATGAAGGTTCGCCGCCCTGCCAGGAAAAGCGGACTTCCTTCTGCCAAGGGAAACGAAGCTGGATGACCGATTGGATCAATGTTTCCAGCATCTGATCGGTCATGCGCAGCCGTGACGCTTTTCTTCCGGGATACAGCTTGTTTTTTTCCAGGTAGTAGCAATACTCGCAGCGTAAATTGCATAACGCGCCAATCGGTTTTGCGAGGATGTGGAATGGAAGAAATGGTTTGTTCATCCATCAGTCGTCAACAAAGGCTTCCTGGCGTTTTCTGGAAATCGAAGGAATCATGACGAACAGGATCATTGACATGGCTATGACGAGAAGCAGCGCCGACATCGGACTCGTGATGAAGACCGACCAGTCGCCCCGCGACAGCAATAGCGCGCGGCGCAGATTTTCTTCCATCATCGGTCCCAGAATGAATCCCAGAAGCAGCGGAGCGGGTTCGCAGGACAGCTTATGGAAAACGTAGCCCGCAATCGTGAAAATTCCACCCGAGAAAATATCGAAGGTGTTGTAGTTAAGCGTATACAACCCGACACTGCAAAACACTACGATGGCCGGAAACAGGAAGCGGTAAGGCACCGTCAGCAATTTGATCCAGATTCCTATCAATGGCAGGTTTAGAATCACGAGCATCAGGTTTCCTACCCACATCGAGGCGATCAGTCCCCAGAAAAGCTGCGGGTTGGCCGTCATTACCTGGGGACCGGGCTGAATCCCCATGATGATCATGGCGCCGACCATAAGCGCCATGACGGCATTGGGAGGAATCCCCAAGGTCAACATGGGAATGAACGAAGTCTGCGCGGCCGCGTTGTTGGCGGCTTCGGGTCCGGCCACACCGCGGATATTGCCTTGCCCGAAAGGAACTTCGTCCTGACGCGAGCGTGCTTTCTTCTCAAGGGAATATGCTGTAAAGGATGACAACAAGGTACCGCCTCCGGGCAATATGCCAAGAAGAGAGCCAAGCATCGTTCCGCGCAACGCCGCCGGAATCATGTCTTTGAAATCCCGGCGGGACGGCCACAGCCCTTTGACATTCCTGGTGAACACCTCGCGCTGTTCCACCGTGCGTCCCAGATTGACAATGATTTCGCCAAAACCGAACATCCCCATCGCGATGGCGACGAAACTGATGCCATCGTACAGTTCGGCTATGCCAAGACTGTAGCGTTGCACACCGGTAATGACGTCGGTAGTCACCTGGCCAAGCAGCAATCCGAGAACGACCATGGCAATCGCCTTGAGCAATGAGCCGGAGGCAAGCACGACGGCGCCGATCAGCCCCAGGACCATGAGCGAAAAATACTCCGCGGGACCGAAGCGGAAAGCCAGTTCCGTCAACACCGGCGCAAAGGCGGCCACCACGATGGTTCCAACACATCCGGCAAAAAAGGAACTCAATGCCGCCGTCGCCAGCGCCACGCCTGCCCGCCCCTTGCGCGCCATCTGGTAGCCATCCATCGCCGTCACCACGGAACTCGCTTCTCCCGGCACGTTGATCAGAATCGCCGTTGTCGAGCCGCCGTATTGGGCGCCGTAGTAAATCCCCGCCAGCAGGATCAACGCGGGCGTGGCGTCGAGCACGTACACCGAAGGCAAAAGCATGGCCACGGTAGCCACGGGTCCGAGACCGGGCAATACGCCAATCAGGGTTCCCAATACGACACCCAAAAAAGCGTAGAGCAGGTTCTGCGCGGAAAATGCCACACCAAAACCCAGGCCGAGATTCGCCAGCAAATCCATGTATTCCCCCTATGGCCCCAGGAACCAGGGTTTCAGGGGAATGAGCAGGCCCAATCCCCAAACGAAAATTGCCCAGCTGCCGAGCGTCAAAAGACAGGCATTGACGACCGCCTCGCGCCATCTGAACTCTTCGCTGGCCATGGCCGAGAGGAAAGCCAGGAGCGGTAATGCCAAAAACAGACCCAGACAGGACAGAGACACACCGAATATCGCCAATGAGGAAACGATGGTCAGCAATGGCCGCCACGCGATTCCGCCAATCGGATCGCCTGCGTTGACTTCGGCGGCGAGCGACTTAAGCAGTATCGTCAGCCCAAGAAAAGCCAGGATCAGGCCCAGTCCGAAAGGAAAATAACCAGGTCCCGGCATGGCGGCGGCGCCAAAGCTGTAATCCAGCGCTCCCCAGGCGAAACCGGTTCCCAGGACGATGAACAAAACCCCCGACCAGAAATCGCGCTGGCTTTTGATTCTCAACGTCCAATGCTTCCGGAAACTTCTCGGACCGTTGGTACTTGATGGTTCCGGTTTCGCCATTCCATTATCCTGGTCTCATGCAATACGCGACAAGAAGCAGCATGGAGACAGCCATCTCACACTCCCCGGAACATGCCTGTCAATTGAATTTAAGGTTGGCATCCTTGATGATGCGGGCGATTTTTTCCGTATCTTGTGAAACGACCTCGACAAACTGCTGTGGCGTCCCACGCCGCTCCGCGTTCAGGCCAAGATTTGTCAAACGCTCGCGAATTTCCGGCATGTTGGCGATTGCCCGGAATTCCTGATTCAGTTTCTCGATGACCGGTTCCGGCGTGCCGGCGGGAGCGAAAAAGCCAAACCAATTCACGAAATTGAATCCTTTGATCGTCTCGCCAATACCGGGAACGTCGGGCAACGTCGCCAGACGAGGGCCAGTGACCGCAATGGCCTTGATTTTCCCGCTTTTGGCCAGGGCCAGGGCCGCGCCGTCAATCATCAAATCCGTCTGTCTACCGATCAATCCCGTTATGGCTTGTGCTCCGCCCTTAAAGGGAACATGCAGTATGTCTACTCCGGCCATTGAGCGAATCAGTTCAAGCGCCAGATGTCCCGTGCTGCCAATGCCGCCGGACCCGCTCGTCAGCTTGCCCGGTTGCGCCTTGGCCGCCGTTATCACATCCTGGATGTTGTCATATGGAGAATCCGCTTGCGTGGCCACGACGATCGACACGGTGGCGACCGCGGCAATAGGGGAAAAATCATTGACGCTGTAAGGCATCTTCGGTTGTGTATGCTTGGCTATCACCATGGTGCCAACGTCACCGATCACGATCGTGTAACCATCGTTCGCCGATCTTGCGGCGATCCCCGTTCCCAGGGTTCCTCCAGCGCCTGGACGATTGTCTATGACGACGGGCTGACCTATGCGATCGGCCAGCTTTTGACCAAAAGTGCGGGCGACGATATCGTTGTTTCCTCCCGGTGGTTGTGGAACGATGAGCGTTATTGGACGCTCTGGATAAGTCTGCGCCACGCCAATCGCGGGAACCATGCAGGAAACCAGCAAAACACCACGAATCAAAGCAAGAAATTTGTTCATATCGACTCCTCCTCATTGATTGATCAAAGCAGCAACGAAATTTATATCAGCATCGGGGGGTTCCCTCTTTCCATCTTCCTCGATTTCGACGACGACACGGGATAGCGTGCCCGTAAAACGAAATGGTGCACGATAGTCGGCTGTGACCGGCAAGCCGCTGTCGAATCCACAGCACAGGCCCTCGCCGGAAGTTTCAATGACGGCGGGAATGGTCTTGCCGATGACACCCCGACCTATTTCTCGTCCATTCGCATATAGGATACCCATCCCCTGATGCTCACCGGTACGCACGAATTCAAACCGCAGAATCTGCCTGCCGACGGAAAGCGTTTCGTTTGACCTAATCCGGTATTCAACCAGTCCCAGATAATTGTGCACATACACGAGAAGACCATCCTTGACGTACAGCGAATAGCCGGCAAACCAACTGCCGTGAGCCAGAAGCACGCCTTCCGCGCCTTCTTTGGGAACGATCACCTCGGCGGTGATCGTATGCGAACGGTTTTTTACGTTGACCGCCGTATATTCAAAATGAGGAGCGCCGCCCGGGTAATAGACGTATCGCGTGCCGCAGGAAGCGGTCGAGGGCTTGCGGTCCGCCATGCGTGATTGCATGCGCGAATCAAGCGGAAGGACGTTGTGTTTTCCCGCTTCAAGCCACCAACGCTCGACCATGGCCTTCAGCCTGTCAGGGTGCCGATCGGCCAGATTTTCGCTTTCGGAAAAATCATCAGCCACGTGATAAAGCTCCCAGCGCTGATTGGCCAATTCCTCTTCCGTCAACTCGCTTCCCTGCTTTTGCTCGGCGACAGCCTTCCACCCGTCCATCCATATGGCCCGGGACCCGATCATTTCGTAGTACTGCGCTTCCTTTTTGGTCGACGCGTCTGGCTCATTCATGGTATGCGCAAAACTGACTCCTTCGATCGGACGCTGCGCGACGCCATTCAATGTCGCTGGTGCCGATATGTCCAGTATTTCAAGCACGGTCGGAACGATGTCTATGGCATGAATGTACTGGTGCCGGATATCCCCTTTCGCGCTGACTCCCTTGGGCCAATGAACGACGAGGGGATCGCTCATGCCCCCTTGGTGCAGGTAGCGTTTCCAGCGTCTGAGTGGCGTGTTTCCCGCCCATGCCCACCCCCATGCGTAATTGGGATAGGATTTCGCGCCGCCCCAGTCGTCGATGCGCTCAAGGTTTTCCTCGACACCGGGTTCTACGCGATTCGGAAACAGACATTCGTTGAACGAACCATGTTCGCCGCCTTCCGCTGAAGCGCCATTGTCTGAAGCCAAAATGATGAGTGTATTCTCCAGTTCGTCAAGCTGATCGAGGAAATCCACCACGCGCCCGAGATGGTGGTCGGTCTGTTCAAGAAATGCGGCGAAAACCTCCATTTGCCGGGCATACAGCCTTCTGGCGTCGTCGTGCAGATCGTCCCACGCCTTGATTTCGATGGGGCGAAGCGGGAGTTTCGTCCCGGGCGGCACGATTCCGGATTGCAATTGGCGCTCGAAAACCTCTTCCCGCCATTTATCCCAACCCTTGTCGAACTTGCCTTTATATCGTTCGATCCATTCGGGTTCGACATGGTGGGGCGAGTGTCCCGCGCCCGGACAGTAATACATGAAAAATGGCTTGTCCGGCG
>JAITIQ010000129.1 GCA_031279425.1 Accumulibacter sp. | reverse complement strand
CCGACGCCGACCTCGACCGCCAGCGGCACCTCGAGCAGGGCAACCTGGGTCATCAGCGGCGGCAGCGCGGCGCGCACCCTGGCCAGCTCGTCGTCCGGTACTTCCAGCACCAGTTCGTCGTGCACTTGCAGGATCAGCCTGGTGCGCAGCTTTTCGCGGTCGATCCAGCGCTGCACGGCGATCATTGCCAGTTTGATCAGGTCGGCCGCCGTTCCCTGCATCGGCGCGTTGATCGCCGCGCGCTCGGCGCCCTGGCGGCGCGCGTACTGCGCCGCCATGATGTCCGGCAGCCACAGGCGGCGGCCGAAGACGGTCTCGACGTAGCCGTTCATCTTGGCCGCGTTGCGCGTGCTTTCCATGTAGCGGGCAACGCCGGGGTAGCGCGCGAAATAACGGTCGATGTAGTTCTGCGCCGCGCGCCGTTCGAGACCGAGCTGACGCGCGAGACCAAAGGCGCTCATGCCATAGATCAGTCCGAAGTTGATGACCTTGGCCACGCGCCGCTCTTCCGCGGTGACTTCCGGTGGCGTGACGCCGAAAATTTCCGACGCCGTGGCGCGGTGCACGTCCTCGCCGTGAGCAAAGGCTTCGGTAAGGCGCGCGTCCCGCGAGAGATGCGCCATGATGCGCAGTTCGATCTGCGAATAATCGGCCGAAACGATGTGTCCGCCCGGTGGCGCGATGAAGGCCGAACGGATGCGCCGGCCCTCGGCGGTGCGCACCGGGATGTTTTGCAGGTTGGGATCGCTCGAGGCCAGCCGGCCGGTGACGGCGATCGCCTGGGCGAAATTGGTGTGCACGCGCCCGGTCTGCCGATTGACCATTTTCGGCAGCTTGTCGGTATAGGTGCCCTTCAACTTGGCAAGCTGGCGCGATTCGAGCAGCACCTTCGGCAGCGGATAGTCGAGCGCCAGTTCGGAAAGCACCTCCTCGTCGGTCGAGGGCGTGCCGGACGAGGTTTTCCTTTTGGCCGGCAGGCCGAGTCTGCCGAACAGAATGTCGGCGAGCTGCTTCGGGGAACCCAGGTTGAACGGCTGCCCGGCCAGATTGTAAGCCTGCTTTTCCAGTTCCATCAGGCGGCGGCCGAGTTCCTCGCTCTGCTGCGCGAGCCGTTCCGCGTCGATCAGCACACCGGTGCGTTCCATGCGATAGAGAATTTCGCGCACCGGGATCTCGATCTCGCCATAAACACACGCCAGGCCCGCGTCGGCTTCGATCTGCGGAAACAGGCAGGCATGCAGGCGCAGGCAGAGGTCGGCATCCTCGGCGCCGTACTCGGCGGCCCGGGCGAGGTCCACCTGGTTGAAACCGATCTGGTTCACACCCTTGCCGCACAGATCCTCGAAAGCGATCGTTGCGAGTCCGAGATGCCGCTGCGCGAGCTGGCCCAGGTCGTGGCCGCGCACGCCGGACTTGCCCGCTTCGAGCGCGTAGGATTGCAGCAGCGTGTCGTGCGCCACGCCGGCGAATGCGATGCCGTGGTTGGCGAGGACGTGCTGGTCGTACTTGAGGTTTTGCCCGATCTTGGCGTGCCGCGGCGACTCGAGCCAGGCTTGCAGGCGCGAGAGCACTTCCTCGCGCGGCAACTGTTCCGGCGCGCCGGCGTAATCGTGCGCCAGCGGGAGGTAAGCCGCCTCGCCAGGCTGGACGGAAAGCGAGAGGCCGACAAGGCGCGCGGCGAACGGGTCGAGGCTGGTCGTTTCGGTATCGATGGCGGTAAGCGGCGCGGCCTCGATCCTTTTCAGCCAAGTCTCGAAGGAGGACCAGTCGAGAATCGTGGCGTAGCGCTTCTCCGCGACCTCGAAAAGCGAAGGCTGTACCGTCGGCGCCGCCGCGGGCAAGGCGCCCGCCGCAGTGAACGCCGATTCGGCCCGCAGTTCCTTCAACCACGAGCGCATCTCGTAGCGCGTGAACAATTCGATCAGCTTCTCGCGCTCAAGCGCGCGCGGCGCGAGATCCTCCGGCCTCACCGGCAGATCGAGATCGCAGCGAATGGTGACCAGACGCCTGCCGAGCGGGAGAAAACCGAGCGCGGCGCGCAGGTTCTCGCCGACCACGCCGCCGATCTCCGCGGCCGCGGCCACCACGCCGTCGAGCGAGCCGTACTGCGCGAGCCACTTGACCGCCGTCTTCGGGCCGACCTTGGCCACACCCGGCACGTTGTCGACGGCATCGCCGACGAGCGCCAGATAATCGACGATGCGCGCCGGCGGGACGCCGAACTTCTCCAGCACGCCCGCCTCGTCGAGCGTCTCGTTGCTCATCGTGTTGACCAGGGTGACCCGCGCATCGACGAGCTGCGCCAGATCCTTGTCGCCGGTCGACACCAGCACCTTCCATCCCTGCGCGGCCGCCCGTCTGGCCAGCGTGCCGATCACGTCGTCGGCCTCGACGCCCTCGACGGAAACGATCGGCCAGCCCAGCGCCTCGACGCCGGCATGGATCGGCGCGATCTGGGCGACGAGCTCGTCGGCCATCGGCGGCCGGTTCGCCTTGTATTCGGGATACCAGTCGCTGCGGAAGGTCTTGCCCTTGGCATCGAAGACGCAAGCCTTGTAAGCTACGTCCTGCGCCCGGGTATCGGCATCGAGCCGGCGCAGCATGTTGAGCACGCCGAAAATGGCGCCCGTCGGCTCCCCCTGTGTGTTGCGCAGGTCGGGCATGGCATGGAAGGCGCGGTAGAGGTAGGACGATCCGTCGACCAGCAACAGGGTAGGCATGATTTCTGGAAGTCAAGCGATGAGCGAAAAAGAAAAGATCCCCCGCCCGGCGGACCCCGGCGCCGCGAAATTCACGGCCTCGCAGGAAGCCTGGCGGGTGCTCGGCATTATGTCAGAGTTCGTCGAGGCCGCGCAGCGCCTCTCGGAAATCCACCCGGCGGTGACCATCTTCGGCAGCGCGCGCACGCCGCCCGATTCCCCTTACTACCGGCTCGCCGAGAAGATCGCCCGCAAGCTTTCGGACGCGGGCTTCTCGGTCATTTCGGGCGGCGGTCCCGGCATCATGGAAGCGGCCAACAAGGGAGCCTACCAGGGCCGGTCGCCGAGCGTCGGATTGAACATCCAGTTGCCGCGCGAGCAGCGCGCCAACGGCTACCAGGACATCTCGCAGACCTTCCGCCATTTCTTCGCGCGCAAGTACATGTTCGTGCGCTTCGCCAGCGCCTACGTGGTGATGCCCGGCGGTTTCGGCACGCTCGACGAACTGCTCGAGGCATTGACCCTGGTGCAGACCGGCAAGAGCCGAAAAATCCCGATCATCCTGGTGCATGAGCCGTTCTGGCGCGGCCTGGTCGACTGGATCAGCACCATGCTGGTCCGCGAGAAGATGATCGCCTCGGAAGATGTCCGTCTGATCCAGCTCATCGACGAGCCGGAGGAAGTCGTCGGGGCCATCTTCCGGCATTACGAGCGGAGCGGTTTCGCCCAATTGCCGGAGGAACGGGAGAAGCTGCTCAATCTGTAGACTTCGGCCACGGGGACGGTTCGGAACGAAGCCGTCGATCAGTCATTCCAAATTGTGCCGGAAATCGTTGGTGGCTCGCAGCCCCACCCGCGAAGCAGAAAATTCATTCTTCCTTCAGGACGCCGTGGGCGGCTTCCGTGAAGGAAAGCCCATGCTTTTCCGCCGCCGCCACCACGTCCTCGTATTCCGGCTTGATCCTGGCGATGCCATGGCCCTTGCCGCGCTTGAAACGCACGGGCCCGAGCGGGGTCGGTCGTTCCTCCGTCTGGCGCGCGAGGACGTGGCGCGCGCACAAAGTCTCGCGCACGCCGAAACTGGTGGTGTATTTGAGCATCAGGGCGGCGAAGCGTTCGGCCTCGGCGGGCGCGCACAGGCAGCTCAATAGCACGCCGGGGCGGCCCTTCTTCATCAGTACGGGCGTGGTGAAGACCTCCAGCGCGCCCTTCTCCAATAATATCTGCGTGGCATGGCCGATGGCTTCTCCCGTCATGTCGTCGAGATTACAGCGCAGTTCGGCCACCGCGTCGCGGCTTCCCGCCGCCTCGTGAGCCTCGCCCCAGAAGGCGCGCAGGCAGTTGGCGGCGGCGAAATCCTTGCTTCCCATGCCGTAGCCGATTTTTTCCACGCGCATCGGCGGCATCGGCCTGAATTCCGTGACGAAATGCCTGAGCAGCGCCGCCCCGGTGGGCGTGCACAATTCTCCCCGGAGGTCTCCGGCATGGCACGGAATCCCGCGCAGCAGCCGGGCCGTGGCCGGCGCCGGCACCGGCAGGATGCCGTGGGCGGTGCGCACCTGACCCGCGCCGACCTGCACTGGCGAAGCCACGATGATCTCCGGCTGAAGACGTTCCAGCAACATGGCGACACCGACGATATCGGCGACGGCGTCCATCTGCCCGAGTTCGTGGAAATGGATCCGCTCCACCGGACGGCCATGAACGGCGGCCTCGGCCTCGGCGATCAGCCGGTAAACCGCGGCGGCGTGTTGGCGCGCGGAAGGCGGGATGGGCAGGCGCGCCAGCAGAGCCTCGATATCCGAAAAGGAGCGATGGGCGTGTTCGTGATCGGCAGGCTCGTGGGGATGCTCATGCGCATGGCCGCCCGCGTCATGGCTGTGTTCTTCCTGTCCGCCGATGTCCACCACGATGCGCGTGCCGGCGATGCCGCACTTCGTCGCTCCGGCGGCGGAAATCCTGAGATCCGGCAGTCCGAGCGCATTCATTTCGGCAAGGAACGCCGCCCTGTCCGCCTCCTCCAGGAGTTCGTAGAGCGCCGCCATCAGCATGTCGCCGGCGGCACCCATGGCGCATTCAAGATAGAGAATTTTCATTGCCAAAGCCTCGCAAGCGGAAAGCGAAAGACGCGTCCGGTTTTCTCGAATTTCCACACTTCACTTTTCACCTTTCATTCCATTGATTCGACTGGCCAGCACACCCGCTCCGAAACCGTTGTCGATGTTCACCACCGCGACGCCGCTGGCGCAGGAGTTCAGCATCGCCAGCAGCGCGGTGATGCCGCCGAAACTGGCGCCGTAGCCGACGCTGGTGGGCACGGCGATCACCGGGCAGCTCACCAGGCCGCCGATGACGCTGGCCAGCGCGCCCTCCATGCCGGCCACCGCGATCACCACGCGCGCCCGGACCAACCTTTCCCGCTGCGCCAGCAGGCGGTGCAGGCCGGAAATACCTACGTCATAGATCCGCTCGACGCGGCTGCCCAGGGCCTCGCAGGTGATCGCCGCCTCTTCGCAGACGGGCAGATCGCCGGTACCGCCCGAAGCGACGACGACGTTTCCGGCGAGGCGCAAAGGCAGGTCCTGCTCGACCACCGCCAGCCTGGGCAGCGGGTGATGGGTGACGGACATATCGGAGGCCCGCAGCGCATCCGCCGCCGCCTGGTCGATGCGCGTGACGAGAATGTTGCGCAACCCTCTCTCCCGCATCCTGGAAACGATGGCGACGATCTGCTCCGGCGTCTTGCCTTCTCCCAACACCACCTCCGCCGCGCCCTGGCGCACGCCCCGGTGCAGATCCACCTTGGCGAAGCCGAGATCCTCGAAAGGCAGGGTCTGCAGGCGCGACAGCGCTTCGTCCGGCAGCAACGATCCATTCGCCACCCGGCGCAGCAGTTTCAGGACTCTATCTTTTTCGTTGATGGCGCTCATAAGTCTCCGTCGAACCGCCATGCGCCGAACATCGATACGTCATCGCACAGGCGCTACGGCGATTTTTCGATGACTGGCAACGGTCCCCGTGGGACGTAAATTCACTCCCACTCGATCGTCGCTGGCGGTTTCCCCGAGATATCGTATACCACGCGGTTGATTCCCCGAACTTCGTTGATGATGCGGTTGGAAACGCGCCCGAGCAGGGCGTGCGGCAGTTCGGCCCAGTGCGCCGTCATGAAATCCCGGGTCTGGACGGCGCGCAGGGCGACCACGTAATCGTAGGTCCGCCCGTCTCCCATCACGCCCACAGACTTGACCGGCAGGAAGACGGCGAACGCCTGGCTCACCTTGTCGTACCAGCCGGCGGCGCGCAGCTCTTCGATGAAAATGGCGTCGGCGCGGCGCAGCAGCTCGGCGTATTCCCGCCGGACTTCGCCCAGGATGCGCACGCCCAGCCCCGGACCGGGGAAGGGATGGCGGTAGACCATCTCGCGCGGCAGGCCGAGCGAGAGACCGAGTTCGCGCACCTCGTCCTTGAACAGTTCGCGCAAGGGCTCCAGCAAT
>JAITIQ010000115.1 GCA_031279425.1 Accumulibacter sp. | reverse complement strand
CCAACGTCCTCGCCTGGGCCGAATCGCTCGAATTGCCGATCGTCGTCATCCCCGGCGCGGATCACTTTTTCCACCGGCGCCTGCACATCCTCCGCAACATCATCCTGCGCGCGTGGGATTGTTCCGAAAAGGATGCCTAGTGCCGTGCAACAGGTCGCATCCCGGACGGTTCGATCCGATTTTCCCGCGGGTCGCTGCCCGATCCGTATCCAGAAGCTTCGGACGGCCTGGTTCTGTTCCAACACTCCATGGGTGATCGCCCCGGATGCGCGATAAAGGATGTGGTGGATGTGGAAATAGCTTGCAGTGAGCGTTTCAAAGCGGTTATAATCGTCAGCTTTCATCGAGTGGCATCGAACGGCGCCGCTCATTTCGTTTGGTGCTCGCCGGCCAATCGCAGCCGGCAAGAGGAGAATAAGCATGAGTCTAGGCCTTGTCGGGCGCAAGGTCGGCATGACGCGCATCTTCACCGAGGATGGATTGTCCATCCCGGTGACGGTGCTGGACGTGTCGAACAACCGCGTCGCCCAGATCAAAACGCCCGAGAGCGATGGCTACGTGGCCATACAGGTGGCTTTCGGCAAGCGCCGCGCCTCGCGCGTAAACAAGCCCATGGCCGGCCACCTCGCCAAGGCGGGCGTCGAGGCGGGCACGGTGCTCAAGGAATTTACCGTCCCCGCGGAAGACATCGCCAGTCTGAAGCCGGGCGATCCGATCAGCGTGGCGATCTTTTCCGTCGGCCAGAAGGTCGATGTGACGGGAAAGTCGATCGGCAAGGGCTTCGCGGGCGGTATCAAGCGCCACAATTTCGGTTCGCAGCGCGCTTCCCACGGCAATTCCGTGTCACACAGGGCACCGGGTTCGATCGGCATGAACCAGGATCCGGGCCGGGTTTTTCCGGGCAAGCGCATGGCCGGTCATCTCGGCGACGTCAAGCGCACGCAACAGAATCTCGAGGTCATACGCATCGACGCCGAGCGTCAGTTGCTGCTGGTCAAGGGCGCGGTTCCCGGCTCCAAGGGGTCGGATCTGGTCGTGCGCCCGGCGGTCAAAGCGGGGGCATGATGGAACTCAAGCTGATCAACGAACAGGGCCAGGAAGCGAGTCGCCTGCAGGCGTCGGACGGGTTGTTCGGGCGCGAATACAACGAGGCGCTGGTTCATCAGGTGGTGGTGGCCTATCAGGCCAACGCGCGCGGCGGAAACCGCGCGCAGAAGGACCGCGGAACCGTCAAGCATACGACGGCCAAGCCTTTCCGCCAGAAAGGCACGGGCCGCGCGCGGGCCGGCATGTCGTCGTCCCCGTTGTGGCGCGGCGGCGGTCGGATTTTCCCGAGCACGCCGGAAGAGAATTTCAGCCAGAAGCTGAACAGGAAAATGTATCGGGCGGGCATTGCCGCGATTTTGTCGCAGCTCGTTCGGGAAGACCGTCTCGCGGTGGTCGACAGCATCGCCGTCGAGGCTCCCAAGACCAGGCTGTTCGCGCAGAAGATCAAGGGAATGGGGTACGACCGGGTGCTGGTGATCACCGACAGCCTTGATGAGAACGTTTTCCTGGCCTCCCGGAATTTGCCGAACGTGCTGGTTCTCGAAGTGGGCGAGACCGATCCCGTGTCCCTGATCCGCTTTCCCAAGGTGCTGATGACGAAGAACGCGTTGGCCAAGTTCGAGGAGATTCTGGGATGAATCAACAGCGTTTGATGCAGGTGTTGCTGGGGCCTCAGGTTTCCGAGAAGGCGACCTATGTCGCGGACAAGCGCAACCAGGTGATTTTCCGCGTGGCGCCGGACGCCACCAAGCCGGAAGTCAAGGCCGCCGTGGAATCCCTGTTCAAGGTCGCCGTCGAGTCCGTGCAGATGGCCAACGTCAAGGGCAAGCAAAAGCGGGTCGGACGCCGCGTGGGAAACCGCAAGGGCTGGAAAAAGGCATTCGTATGTCTGAAGCCGGGCCAGGAAATCAATTTCGTCGATGGAGGGGCCGCGTAATGGCGCTCGTCAAAGTCAAGCCAACCTCGCCCGGCCGCCGCGCCGTCGTCAGGGTTGTCCATCGGGATCTGCACAAGGGATCCCCTCATGCCGGACTGATCGAGTCGCAGAGCAGGACGGCCGGACGCAACAACAATGGCCATATGACCACCCGCCATCGGGGCGGGGGGCACAAGCAACGCTACCGCCGGATCGACTTCAAGCGCAACAAGGACGGCGTTCCGGCCAAGGTCGAGCGGATCGAATACGATCCGAACCGGACGGCGAACATCGCCCTGCTGTGTTATGCCGACGGCGAGCGCCGTTACGTCCTGGCGGCGAAGGGGATGAGCGTCGGCCAGCAGGTGGTGAGCGGTTCCGAGGCGCCGGTCAAACCGGGGAATGCCCTGCCGATCCGCAACATCCCCGTGGGAACCACCATCCACTGCGTCGAAATGATTCCGGGCAAGGGCGCCCAGCTGGCGCGCTCGGCGGGAACCTCCGCGCAACTGTTGGCGCGCGAGGGGGTCTATGCCCAGCTCAGGCTGCGCTCGGGTGAGATTCGGCGCGTGCATGTCGAATGCCGGGCCACGATCGGCGAAGTGGGCAACGAGGAGCACAGCCTGCGTTCCATCGGCAAGGCCGGAGCGAATCGCTGGCGCGGCATTCGTCCGACGGTGCGCGCGATTTCGATGAACCCGGTGGATCACCCGATGGGCGGACGCACCAATGGCGGCGGCGGACGTCATCATCCGGTCTCTCCGTGGGGGCAGCCCGCCAAGGGTCACAAAACGCGCAGCAACAAACGCACGAGCTCCATGATCGTGCAGAGCCGTCATAAACGCTAAGGGGTAGAGAACCATGGGACGTTCCGTCAAAAAGGGCCCGTTCGTCGATGCCCATTTGTTCAAGAAGGTCGAGGCGGCGCGCGCGACGAACGACAAGCGCCCGATCAAGACCTGGTCGCGCCGCTCCACGGTACTTCCGGATTTTGTCGGGCTGACGATCGCCGTGCATAACGGCAAGCAGCACATTCCCGTGTATGTCACGGAAAACATGGTCGGCCACAAGCTGGGAGAGTTTTCCCTGACCCGCACTTTCAAGGGCCACACCGCCGGCAAGAAGGCGAAGAAGTAGAGGAATGGATATGGAAACACGTGCTGTTTTGCGCGGCGTGCGTCTCTCGGACCAGAAAGGCCGCTTGATTGCCGATCAGATTCGCGGTTTGCCGGTTGACCGGGCGCTCAATATCTTGACTTTCAGCCCCAAAAAGGGTGCCGGGATCGTCAAGAAAGTGCTCGAGTCCGCCATCGCCAACGCGGAACACAACGACGGCGCCGATATCGATGAACTCAAGGTCAAGAGCATCTACGTGGAGAAGGGCGCGGTGCTCAAGCGCTTCATGGCCAGGGCCAAGGGGCGCGGCAATCGGATCATCAAGCCGACCTGTCATGTTTTCCTGACCGTCGGAGATTGAGGAAAAGCAATGGGACAAAAAATACATCCGACCGGTTTTCGTCTTTCGGTGACCCGTGACTGGTCGTCGCGCTGGTATACGAACGACAAGAACTTTCCCACGATGCTGAACGAGGACGTGCAGGTCCGCGACTATCTCAAGAAAAAGTTGAAGCATGCTTCCGTGAGCCGTGTCCTGATCGAGCGTCCGGCCAAGAATGCGAGAGTGACGGTGTTCTCGGCGCGGCCCGGCGTGGTGATCGGCAAAAAGGGCGAGGAAATCGATCAATTGCGTTCCGCGCTGCAAAAAATCATGCACGTGCCGGTACACGTCAACATCGAGGAAATCCGCAAGCCGGAGATCGATGCCCAGTTGATCGCCGATTCCATCACCCAGCAGCTCGAAAAGCGCATCATGTTCCGCCGCGCCATGAAGCGCGCGATGCAGAACGCCATGCGCCTGGGCGCGCAAGGGATCAAGATCATGAGTTCCGGACGCTTGAATGGCGCCGAAATCGCGCGCCGCGAATGGTATCGCGAAGGCCGGGTGCCATTGCATACCCTGCGCGCCGACATCGACTACGCGACTTCCGAGGCCCTGACCACCTACGGCATCATCGGCGTCAAGGTATGGGTCTTCAAGGGAGAAATCCTGAACAGGGACGAGCAGCCCGAGGCGGCCGCCCCCGAATTGGCCGCGGAAGAGCCGGCGCGCAAGCCAAGACGTGTTGCCAAACCCGCCGGGGAAGGTGACAAGCTCAGGCGCGTCGCCGGCAAGCCCAGGGGCGAAGGGCAGGCGGAGGGCGCTGGCGCGAAACCCGCCGCCGAAACCAAGGCGCCGGCAAAACGAGTGAGAAAGGCAGGAGCGACCGATGTTGCAGCCAACTAGAAGAAAATACCGCAAGGAGCAGAAAGGCCGGAATACCGGTGTGGCGACTCGCGGGACGAATGTGAGTTTCGGAGAATTCGGCCTCAAGGCGATCGGGCGCGGGCGCCTGACCGCGCGCCAGATCGAAGCGGCGCGGCGCGCGATGACGCGCCACATCAAGCGGGGCGGGCGGATCTGGATTCGTGTTTTCCCGGACAAGCCCATCTCCAAAAAGCCGGCGGAGGTGCGCATGGGCAACGGCAAGGGGAACCCGGAATACTACGTCGCGGAAATCCAGCCCGGCAAGGTGTTGTACGAAATGGACGGCGTCGGCGAGGTTCTTGCGCGCGAGGCTTTCGCGCTGGCCGCGGCCAAGCTGCCGATTCCGACGTCTTTTGTAACCCGTGTCCTGGGGTGACGGAACATGAAAGCCAGCGAACTCAGAACGAAAAGCGTCGACGAGCTGAACAAGGAGCTTCTGGATCTCCTGAAGGCTCAGTTCGGCTTGCGTATGCAGAAGGCCACGCAGCAATTGAACAATCTGAGCCAGATCGGCAAGGTTCGTCGTGATATTGCCCGCGTGCGTACTCTCCTCCGTGAAAAGGCGGCACAGCAATGAGCGAAGAAAAAAACAAACGAACCCTGATCGGACGAGTGGTCAGCGACAAGATGGACAAGACCGTCACGGTACTGGTCGAGCGTCGCGTCAAGCATCCGATCTACGACAAGATCATCGTGCGTTCCAAGAAGTACCACGCGCATAACGACGGCAATGAGGCCAAGACCGGCGATCTCGTGGAAATCCGGGAGAGCCGTCCGATATCGAAAACGAAGGCCTGGATCGTGGTCAGGCTGCTGCAAAAGGCCGTGGCCATTTGATGGCGCCGGGTTGTGTTACGGGTTTTCCTGATTGGCAACGAACTTCGGCCATTCTGTGTGCTCATGCTGGTGATCGTCCTGCCCGCCACTCGCGAAGTTGACTTCGGTGGCTTTTGCGGAAGCATGGCGTGTTGCGATCGGTGAAGACAAGCAGCCGAATCTGACAGATCCCCTCATCCCAAATTTTATGAGGCGGCGCGATTCCTCCGATGCGGGATTCCGCAGGAGGAAAATGGTTGATATTTCATATAGTTGCCGTGTATCTGCCTATGCTTAGGGTAACACTCTCAGTGAAATTACTCCAGATGCCTGCTCATGCCGAAATCTTCCCGGAAGCGATCGATCTGGTGCATCCGCTCATGCAGGATCGTCACGATACCGATATCGCCGTTCGAGAGCCGGCGCCAATGGACGAAGTGCCGTTCGTAGCGAAAGAAGAAACCTTCAATGCCGAACTCGGCGGGAATGGGTCTGGATGGTGTCCTGTGGGTTTCGATACCGTCGAACGCCTCGAACAAGCCGGTGACGTAGCGGTCGGTCTGCTGCGTCCCCCAGCGATCGCGTGGGTAGCGATAGATCTCGTCACTGACAAATTTCCGACAGCTTGCGTAGCCTGGTCCAGGCTACGTGGGCTGGAACCTTGAGGCTCGACATTTTTCGCGGCACATTTCTCGCGGCTCTTGCAGTCCGCCTAAAAATGGCTATAATGCGCCCTTTTCCGTTTGGCGGCTTCGCTGGACGATTTCCCCGCAAGGGGTTCCAAGACTGACCGCACCGGCGGGACAAGTTGGAGACTTGAATGATTCAGATGCAAACAGTTCTGGACGTGGCCGACAATACTGGCGCGCGTTCGGTCATGTGTATCAAGGTGCTTGGCGGTTCCAAGCGTCGTTACGCGAGCGTGGGCGACATCGTCAAAGTCAGCATCAAGGATGCGGCTCCGCGCGGGCGCGTGAAGAAGGGCGACATCTATAGCGCCGTCGTCGTCCGGACGGCCAAGGGTGTGCGGCGTCCCGACGGTTCCCTGGTGCGCTTCGACAACAACGCGGCCGTGCTCCTGAACAACAAGCTGGAGCCGATCGGAACGCGCATTTTCGGGCCGGTGACGCGTGAGTTGCGCAGCGAGCGATTCATGAAGATCGTTTCGCTGGCGCCGGAAGTTCTCTAAAGGGGCGCTCATGGAAAAGATTCGCAAGGGCGATGAGGTGATCGTCATCGCCGGCAAGGATAAAGGCAAGCGCGGAGCGGTGGCCCGTCGCGTCGGGGCCGGGCACGTGGTGGTGGAGGGCGTCAATCGCGTGAAGAAGCACGTCAAGCCGAATCCCGTGAAAGGCGTGGCGGGAGGTGTCGTGGAAAAGGACATGCCGCTACATGTATCCAACGTCTCGCTGTACAACCCGGCGACCAAAAAGGCGGATCGGGTCGGCTTCAAACTGCTCGAAAACGGCAAGAAAGTGCGCGTTTTCAGGTCGAATGGCGAAGTGGTCGGAGCGTGAGGAACGGATATGGCACGTTTGCAGGAGTACTACAAAAAGACCGTGGCGCCCGGATTGGTCGAGAAGTTCGCCTATAAATCGGTGATGGAGATTCCGCGGATCACCAAGGTCACGCTGAACATGGGCGTGGGTGAAGCGGTGGCGGACAAGAAAGCGCTGGAAAACGCCGTGGCCGACATGACCAAGATCGCCGGTCAGAAGCCGGTGATCACCAAATCGAAGAAATCGATCGCCGGCTTCAAGATTCGCACGGGTTATCCGATCGGGTGCATGGTGACCCTGAGAGGGCCGAGGATGTTCGAATTCCTGGATCGTCTGGTGACGATTGCCTTGCCGCGGGTGCGGGACTTTCGCGGTGTTTCCGGAAAAGGGTTCGATGGCCGCGGCAACTACAACCTGGGCGTCAGGGAACAGATCATCTTCCCAGAGATCGAGTACGACAAGATCGATGCGTTGCGCGGCATGAACATCAGCATCACCACGACGGCCAGGACCGACCAGGAGGCGCGCGCCCTGCTCGCCGCCTTCAAATTCCCTTTCAAGAACTGAGGATCAAATGGCGAAACTTGCATTGATCAACCGTGAAGAAAAGCGGCGCAGGCTGGTTGAAAAATACGCGGTCAGGCGCGCCGAGCTGGTGGCGGTCATTGGAGACGGGAAGCGGTCCGACGAGGAGCGTTTCGAAGCCCGGAGAAAACTCCAGACCCTGCCGAGAAATGCCAGCCCGGTACGCCTGCGCAATCGCTGCCAGTTGACCGGGCGTCCGCGCGGAGTCTTCCGCAAGTTTGGTCTGGGGCGCAGCAAATTGCGCGATTTCGTCATGCGCGGCGAGGTTCCCGGCATGACCAAGGCCAGCTGGTAGGAGAACGAGATCATGAGTATGAGCGATCCGATCAGCGACATGCTGACCCGCATCCGCAATGCGCAGTTGGCCAGCAAGACCATGGTGGCCATGCCTTCGTCCAAGGTCAAGGTGGCCATCGTCAAGGTGTTGAAGGAGGAAGGATTCGTCGAGGATTTCGTGGTGCGCGAGAACGCAGGCAAACCGACGCTCGAAATCAGCCTGAAGTACTACGCCGGGCGTCCCGTCATCGAAAGAATCGACCGTGTTTCCAGGCCGGGTCTGCGCGTCTATCGCGGCGCGAACGACATCCCGCGAGTAATGAATGGCCTTGGGGTGGCGATCGTGTCTACTCCGAAGGGTGTGATGACCGATCGCAGGGCGCGCGCCAGCCATGTGGGTGGCGAAGTGCTCTGCGTCGTCGCGTAAGGGGAAGACATGTCCCGCGTTGCAAAAAGTCCGATCGTTCTGCCGCAGGGAGTCGACGTGACTCTCGGCAGTGAGGTTACCGTCAAGGGGCCGCTGGGTTCCGTCCAGTTTTCCGGGAATCCGGCGGTGCGCGTAGATAGGGAAGGGCAGACGCTCCTGTGCGAGCCCGTCGAGGGAGCGGCGAACGCCGATGCCCTGTCGGGTACGGTGCGCGCGATGCTCGCCAATATGGTGACCGGGGTCAGCAAGGGGTTCGAGCGCAAGCTGACGCTGGTGGGGGTGGGTTATCGCGCACAGGCGCAGGGAGATACGCTCAACCTGACGCTGGGTTTCTCGCATCCCGTGGCGCACAGGATGCCGATGGGAATCCGGTGCGAAACGCCGACCCAGACGGAAATTCTGATCAAGGGTGTGGACAAGCGCCTGGTGGGCCAGGTGGCCGCCGAAATCCGCGCATATCGTCCTCCGGAGCCGTACAAGGGCAAGGGCGTGCGTTATGCCGATGAGGTCGTCGTGCTCAAGGAAACCAAGAAGAAATAGGTGTGCAGATGATAGACAAGAAACAGGCGCGTTTGCGCAGAGCCCGCAAAACCCGGGCCAAGATCGCCGAACTGGGGTCGGTGCGTTTGTCGGCGCATCGCACCAACTGCCATATCTATGCCCAGATCATTTCTCCCTGCGGTTCGAAGGTGCTGGCTTCGGCTTCGTCGCTCGAAAAGGACGTGCGCGGGAATCTGCCCAACGGTGGCAATGTCGGGGCAGCGGCGCAGATCGGCAAACTCATCGCCGAGCGCGCGTTGAAGGCCGGAATCGAGCAGGTTGCGTTCGACCGCAGCGGCTTCCAGTACCACGGACGCATCAAGGCGCTGGCGGAAGCGGCGCGCGAAGCCGGTCTGAAGTTCTGATCGCTCCGGAAAAAGGATTAGTCATGGCAAAACCGCAAGGCAAGAAGAACCAGCAGGCAGAGAAGCCCGATGACGGTTTCCGCGAAAAGATGATCTCCATCAATCGCGTGACCAAGGTGGTCAAGGGCGGACGCATCCTGGGTTTCGCGGCGCTCACCGTGGTGGGCGATGGCGACGGCCGCGTCGGCATGGGCAAGGGCAAGTCGCGCGAAGTGCCCGTCGCGGTTCAGAAAGCGATGGAGGAAGCGCGGCGCAGGATGGTCAAGATCAGCCTGAAGAATGGGACCTTGTATCACACGGTCATCGGGCGTCATGGCGCGTCGAGCGTGATGATGCAACCGGCTCCCGAGGGCACGGGCGTGATCGCCGGAGGCGCCATGCGCGCCGTGTTCGACGTGATGGGAGTGAGCAATGTGGTGGCCAAGGCGCATGGCTCGACGAATCCGTACAACATCGTCCGGGCCACGATCAACGGGTTGCGCGCAATGAACACGCCGGCGGAAATCGCGGCCAAGCGCGGCAAGACGATCGAAGAGATTCTGGGGTAAGCCATGGCGGACAGGAAAGTCAAGGTGACGCTCGTCAAGAGCCTGATCGGCACGAAGCGGTCACATCGCGCGACGGTGCGCGGATTGGGTTTGCGGCGCCTGAACAGCACGGCGGAGCTGCTGGATACACCGGCCGTGCGCGGGATGATCCGCAAGGTGGCCTATCTGGTGAAGTGCGAGAGCTGAGATGAAACTCAACACTATTGGCCCCGCCGAAGGGGCGAAGAAAGCGCGGCGCCGCGTCGGGCGCGGTATCGGTTCGGGTCTCGGCAAGACGGGCGGCCGCGGCCACAAGGGACAGAAGTCTCGCGCCGGTGGATTCCATAAGGTGGGTTTCGAGGGCGGGCAGATGCCGTTGCAGCGCCGTTTGCCGAAACGTGGTTTCGTTTCCCGGTCGAATGCGCGCAATGCCGAGGTGCGTCTGTCCGAGATCGATCAATTGCCGGTGGATGAAATCGACTTGGCGACGCTGGTGCGGGCCGATCTCGTGTCGCCGCACGCCCTGTCGGCCAAGGTGGTGCTCTCCGGGAAGATCGGCCGCAGGGTCGTGCTCAAGGGCGTCGGCGCGACCAAGGGAGCCAGGGCGGCCATCGAAGCCGCCGGCGGCAGTGTCGACAATTGATCAGAGTCATGGTGGTTCCTCTTGGCGACTAATTCCGGACAGCTTGGCAAAAGCGGGAAATACGGCGACCTGAGACGCAGGTTGCTGTTCCTGGTCGGTGCCCTGATCGTATACCGCATCGGTTCGCACATTCCGGTGCCCGGCATCGATCCGGTGGCGCTGGCGGAGTTCTTCAACCGCAACCAGGGCGGCATCCTGGGCATGTTCAACATGTTCTCGGGCGGAGCGCTGAGACGCTTCACCATCTTCGCGCTGGGCATCATGCCGTACATCTCGTCGTCCATCATCATGCAGCTGATGACGCACGCCAGCCCGCAACTGGAGGCGCTGAAGAAAGAGGGCGAGGCGGGGCGGCGCAAGATCACGCAGTACACGCGCTACGGGACGGTGCTGCTGGCGGTGTTCCAGGGGATCGGCATTGCCATCGGCGTCGAATCTCAAGGGCTGGTACCGGAACCGGGCCTGGTTTTCCGTTTCGTCACGGTGACGACCCTGCTCACCGGCACGATGTTCCTGATGTGGCTGGGCGAGCAGATCACCGAGCGCGGCCTGGGCAACGGCATTTCGATCCTCATCTTCGCGGGGATCGTCGCCGGTTTGCCGAACGCCATCGTCGGCTTGGCCGAACTGGTACGTACCGGCGCCATGCATCCGCTGTCGGCGATTTTCATCACCGTCCTGGTGGTGGTTGTCACCGCCGCCGTTGTATTCATCGAGCGCGGGCAGCGCCGGATTCTGTTGAATTACGCCAAGCGCCAGGTGGGCAACAAGATTTACGGCAATCAGAGCTCGTATCTGCCGCTCAAGCTCAACATGTCGGGCGTGATTCCGCCGATTTTCGCCTCGTCGATCATCCTTTTCCCGGCCACGGTCGCCGGCTGGTTTGGAACCGGCGATTCGATGGGCTGGATCAGGGACATTGCGGCCGTGTTGTCTCCGGGACAGCCCATTTACGTTCTGCTGTACGCGGCAGCCATCATTTTCTTCTGCTTTTTCTACACCGCGCTGGTATTCAATTCGAAAGAAACGGCCGACAACCTGAAGAAGGGAGGCGCTTTCGTGCCCGGGATTCGTCCGGGAGAGCAGACCGCGCGTTACGTCGACAAGATACTCATGCGTCTCACGCTGCTCGGCGCGGCCTATATCACCGTGGTTTGCCTCGTGCCCGAGTTCCTGATTCTCAAGTGGAACGTCCCGTTCTATTTCGGCGGCACGTCGCTCCTGATCATCGTTGTCGTGACCATGGATTTCATGACCCAGGTGCAGGCCTACATGATGTCCCACCAATACGAAGGCTTGCTGAAGAAAGCGAATTTCAAGGGGCACGGATTTTAGGATGGCAAAGGAAGACTTGATTGAAATGCAAGGAGAGGTCATCGAGAACTTGCCCAATGCGACGTTCAAGGTGAAGTTGGAAAATGGTCATATCGTGCATGGATTCATTTCGGGAAAAATGCGAATGCACTACATTCGGATTTTGCCGGGAGACAAGGTGACGGTGCAGCTTACGCCGTATGACCTCTCCCGGGCGCGCATCGTCTTTCGCGCCAAATAGGAATCTTCTATGCAGTGGATGGAAATTGACAGGAGGCTTGCCGCGCCCGATGTTAAATGGAGGAGTGAAAATGAAAGTGCTGGCATCCGTTAAACGCATCTGCCGGAATTGCAAGATCATTCGGCGCCACGGCATCGTGCGCGTGATCTGTTCGGATCCGCGTCACAAGCAGCGGCAGGGTTGATCATGGCTTCGATGAGAATCCGCTGATCACTGTTCATTGACGTTTCGCAGAATTGGGGTGAATCGATGGCCCGCATCGCAGGAGTAAACATATCCAACCACCAGCATGCCGAGATCGCGTTGACCGCGATTTACGGCATCGGCCGCAATCGCGCGCAAAAGATCTGTGACGCGGCGGGCGTCACGCGTTCGACCAAGGTCAAGGATCTGACGGAGGCCGAAATGGAACGCTTGCGCGACCAGGTCGGCAGGTTGACGATCGAGGGTGATCTTCGCCGTGAAGTCACCATGAGCATCAAGCGCCTGATGGACCTTGGCTGCTATCGCGGCTTGCGCCACCGCAAGGGTCTGCCGGTGCGCGGCCAGCGCACGCGCACCAACGCCCGCACCCGCAAGGGGCCGCGCAAGGCGATCGCCGGAAAGAAACAATAGGGAACCGATCATGGCCAAGACCGCAACGAAAGTTCGCAAGAAAGTCAAGAAGAACGTCGCCGAGGGCGTTGCCCACATTCATGCCTCGTTCAACAACACCATCATCACGATCACCGACCGCCAGGGCAATGCCCTGTCCTGGGCGACTTCCGGCGGCGCCGGTTTCAAGGGATCGCGCAAGAGCACTCCTTTCGCCGCGCAGGTCGCTTCCGAAGCGGCCGGCAAGGCGGCTCAGGAGTGCGGAGTCAAGAATGTCGAGGTGCGCATCAAGGGCCCGGGGCCCGGCCGCGAATCGTCGGTTCGCGCCTTGAATGCCCTCGGGATGAAAATCACGTCGATCACCGACGTGACCCCGATTCCTCACAATGGCTGCCGTCCGCCCAAGAAGCGCCGGATTTAAGGAGATAGACAAGTGGCTCGTAATCTCGATCCGAAATGCCGTCAGTGCCGCCGGGAAGGCGAAAAGCTGTTTCTCAAGGGAGAAAAATGCTTTTCCGACAAATGCGCCATCGAGCGAGGCTCGTATGCGCCGGGGCAGCAGGGGCAGAAGTCCGGACAACGCCTGTCCGACTATGGTGTGCATCTGCGCGAGAAACAGAAGATCCGCCGCATCTACGGCGTGCTCGAAGGCCAGTTCCGCAAGGTCTACAAAGAGGCCGAGCGGCGCAAGGGCGTCACCGGTGAAAATCTTTTGCAGTTGCTCGAATCGCGCCTCGATACGGTGGCCTATCGCATGGGCTTCGGAGCCTCGCGTTCCGAATCGCGCCAGGTGGTGCGCCACAACGGCGTGTTGGTCAATGGCCGGCGGGTCAACATCCCTTCCTACCAGGTTCGTCCCGGCGACGTGATCGAAGTGTCCGAGAAGGCCCGGACGCAGTTGCGCGTCAAGGCGGCGCTGGAAGCGGCCGAATCGCGTGGCTTCCCGGTGTGGGTGGAAGTCAACGTCAAGGAAGCCAAGGGCACGTACAAGGCGCGTCCGGAGCGCAGTGAATTGCCGCCCTCGATCAACGAAAACCTGGTGATCGAGCTTTACTCGAAGTAAAGAGCGGCGTTCGCTTGAAACCAGGCAAAGGACAAGACATGCAAAGCAGTGGACTATTGAAACCAGGTACCATCGACGTTCAGAGTTTGTCGCCGGTACATGCCAGGGTGGTCATGGAGCCGTTCGAGCGCGGTTTCGGGCACACGCTGGGCAACGCCCTGCGGCGTATCCTGCTTTCTTCGATGCCGGGGTATGCCGCCACCGAGGTCAGCATCGATGGCGTCCTGCACGAGTATTCGACGATCGACGGCGTGCAGGAGGATGTCGTCGACATTCTTCTGAACCTGAAGGGCATCGTTTTCAAACTGCATAACCGGGAAGAGGCGGTTCTTCAGTTGCACAAGGAAGGCGAGGGAGTGGTGCGCGCGGCGAACATCGTCCTCTCTCATGACGTCGAGATCATCAATCCCGAGCACGTGATCGCGCACCTGTCGAGCGGCGGGAAGCTTTCGCTCGAACTCAAGGTCGAACGGAACCGGGGATACATTCCCGGCAATCTGCGCCAGCTCGCCGACAAGGGGAAAAGCATCGGCAAGCTGGTGCTCGACGCCTCGTTCAGCCCGGTCCGCCGCGTCAGCTATTCCGTCGAAAGCGCGCGCCTCGAGGAGCGCACCGACCTCGACAAGCTGATCATGGAGATCGAGACGAACGGCGTCATCGAGCCCGAGGAAGCGATTCGCAATGCCGCGCGCATCCTCGTGGAGCAGCTTGCGGTGTTTGCCGATCTGGAGGGAGCCGCGCTGCCGATCGAACATCAGAAGTCGATCCAGGTCGACCCGCTGCTGCTGCGTCCTGTGGACGATCTGGAATTGACCGTGCGTTCCGCCAATTGCCTCAAGGCGGAAAACATCTATTACATTGGCGATCTGATTCAGCGGACGGAGAACGAATTGCTGAAAACGCCGAATCTGGGACGCAAATCGCTCAATGAAATCAAGGAAGTGCTGGCCACGCGCGGCTTGACGTTGGGCATGAAGATCGAGAACTGGCCGCCGGCCGGCCTCGACAAATAAGCCTGGAAAAAGAGGAAGGAATCGATATGCGTCACCGCTTGGGACTTCGGAAACTGAACCGGACCAGTTCGCACCGGCTGGCCATGCTGCGCAACATGACAGTTTCATTGCTCCGCCATGAAACGATCCGGACGACCTTGCCCAAGGCCAAGGAACTGCGCCGGGTCGTCGAGCCGATCATCACTCTGGGCAAGAAGCCGAGCTTGGCCAACCGCCGCCTGGCGTTCAACCGTCTGCGCGACCGTGAGATGGTGGTCAAGCTTTTCAACCAGCTTGGTCCGCGCTATGCGTCGAGAAACGGCGGCTACCTACGTATTCTGAAGTGCGGTTTCCGTGACGGCGACAATGCGCCGATGGCCTTCGTCGAGCTGCTCGACCAGCCCGCAGAAGAGGATTCGACCGCGGAGGAAAAAGCTGCCTGAAGCGGAAAACATGGGTTGCCGGCATTCGACGGGCGGAACAAAGCGGGCCCCGGTAAACCTTTTTGCCCACCTGGGGTAGGCGAGAACGCTCCCGCTCAGACCTTCCCCGACCTCCGCCAGGGCGATCTCGCATTCGGACTTCGGCGGGCGGCCACAACAACCCCAAGGCGATCTCCCTGTCGCGGCACGACAGGATCACGCTTCTTTCACCGATTCTCGCCCAGCGCGCACAGCGGATGCCGGTCCAGTCCGGTTGCGACCCAGCCGCGCATGTCGGCGGGCAGCCTGCCGAGAACCTCGCGCGCGGCGGATTCCTCGGCAAATTCCGCGAACACGCAGGCGCCGGAACCGGTCATGCGCGCCTCGCCGAAGCGGGCCAGCCAGGCGAGATGCCGCGCGATTTCCGGAAACCTCCGAACGGCAACAGCCTGCAAGTCGTTCCGTCCGAAACCGGGTCGCCAGGCAGATGCCGAAATCGGCGGCGTGTCGCGCACCAGTCCGGGGTCGCCGAAAATGAGCGTCGTTTGCACCCGCACAGGCGGTTCGAGCACCACGTACCATGCCGGCGGCAGATTCACGGGGCGCAGTGCCTCGCCGACGCCTTCACCGAAGGCGTTCTCGCCGAAGAGAAAGACCGGCACGTCGGCGCCGAGTTCGAGGCCGATTTCCCGCAGACGGCGGCGCGACACGCCGGTTTGCCACAGATGGTTGAGTGCCAGCAGCACCGTGGCCGCGTCTGAACTGCCGCCGCCGAGACCACCGCCCATCGGCAAACGCTTTTCGTTGCTGATTTCGACGCCTTCCCGGCAGCCGGTCTCGATCTGCAAGCGCCGCGCGGCACGTACCACCAGGTCGTTTTCAGGCGGCACGCCGGGCAAGGAGCGGGCCAGCGTCACCCGGCCGTCGCCGCGCGGAGCAAAGCGCAGGCCATCGCCGTGTCCGACGAAGCGGAACACGGTCTGCAGCAGATGGTAGCCGTCGGCGCGCCGTCCGACGACGTGCAGGAAAAGATTGAGCTTGGCCGGCGCCGGCCAGACGCTGTCCCAGGTCCGGCGATCATCCGTATTCATCCTGAAACCCTCGGGCTCGAGCGCGGCAAACACGATGAACTCGAAAACGGCAGCGGGCCGATTTCGTCATCATGATGTAACCTGAAAATTCGGTGGTCCACGGAATAGGGAAAGTACAGCAAAAATTTATCCTATAAACGACAGTTGGAACCGCTTTCAACGCAGAGAACGCTTAATTCCAAATTGTCTCAGAAACGACCATTTTGCGACTGTGCCGGAGGGGACGGTACCTTCTCCCGCCCCTGCCGGGGCACCCTCCCCCGCCAAGCGGGGGAGGGGAAGGCAAGCGGCAGCGAACGAAATTCGCGCAGGAGTGATCCGGGTTTTTGCCATTTTTATCGTGAGTCGGAATAAGACGCAGAAAAACCGACGCCGGGCGATCGTATCTGGACTTTGGCGCGTGGCCGAAGAGGAGTTTGCATTTCGTTTTGCCGGCAGGATGCCGACGCTCCACGCCGCATGGATTGCCACGACGCGTGCCTGCGTCGCCTCCCGGAACGCGTCGAAATCGTAGCGCCGAAAATGCGGCGACTTCCCACATGAGCTCCGATGTCGGGCAGGGATGCTCGACCTGCGGACTTGCGGCGGTAGTTCAACGCATCAACAAATTCTCTTTTCAGCCAATTGCCGAATCTCGGATTCAGAGAAACCGCAAATATTCGAAAGAATAGGTTCGGTGTGTTGGCCCAGGGTTGGCGGAGCCATCTGGTATTCCATCGGCGTCCTGGAGAACTTGATCGGGTTGGCCACCGACGGCGTGCTCCCCGCGATCGGATGCGGCAGATCGATCCGCATGCCGCGATGGCGCACCTGGGGATGCTCGAAGACCTGGCCGAGATTGTTGATCGGTCCGCAGGGGACGCCTTCCGGTTCGATCAGGGAAATCCATTCGGCGACGTTTCGTCGGTAAAAAATTTCCTGTAGCAGCGGAATCAACACCTCGCGATTGCGAACGCGGTTGGCGTTGGTGGCGTAGCGCTCGTCATTGGCGAGTTCCGGGCAAGCCATGATTTCGCAAAGCTTTGCGAACTGGGCGTCGTTACCAACGGCAATGACCATCTCGCCATCCGCTGCCTTGAATACCTGGTAGGGCACGATGTTGGCATGGGCATTGCCCTGGCGGTGGGGAACCTTGCCCGAGCACAGGTAATTCATGTTCATGTTGGCGATCATCGCCACCTGGACGTCGAGCAGGGCCAGGTCCAGATACTGGCCTTCCCCAGTCCGATGACGATAGGCCAGCGCGCCGAGGATGCCGATGGCCGAATAGAGACCGGTCATGACGTCGGCCACCGCCACGCCCACTTTCTGCGGGCCGCCGCCGGGCAGGTCGTCGCGCTCTCCAGTGATGCTCATCAGGCCGCCGATGCCCTGAATGATGAAGTCGTAGCCGGGCAAGTGAGCCATGGGTCCGGTCTGGCCGAAACCCGTGATCGAGCAATAGATCAAGCGGGGATTGATCTTCCTCAGATCATCGTAGGACAGGCCATAGCGCGCCATGTCGCCGACCTTGTAATTCTCTATGAAGACATCGCATTGCCATTCCTTGATCAGACGGCGGATCACTTCCTGGCCTTCCGGTTTCGAGACGTTCAGCGTCAGCGATTGCTTGCCGCGATTGATGGCCAGGTAATAGGCGGCTTCCGTGGTGTCTTTGCCATCCCGATCCTTGAGGTAGGGAGGACCCCAGCCGCGGGTATCGTCACCACTGCCGGGACGCTCTACCTTGATGACTTCGGCACCCATGTCGGCCAAAATCTGGGTGGCCCAGGGGCCGGCAAGGACGCGGGAAAGATCGAGAACGCGAATGTGGGAA
>JAITIQ010000078.1 GCA_031279425.1 Accumulibacter sp. | reverse complement strand
TTCCCGCGGCATTGAGCGGGCCGGAGAGATCGGCGTTGAGGCCGTAGCGATCCCAGTTGCCTGCGTAGCCGCCCACGCTCAGATAGGGGTCGCGGGTCGGGCGCTTGCGCACCAGATTGGAGTTCAAAAAACCACAATCCTGCCTGTTTTCAGGTAATGTCCCGCGCTATTCGTGACCACTGCGGCTTATATGAAGTACCATGCGCTTGCGGGGGGAGCCAAAGCTGTTTGATAAGTCTCGATAATTCCTGATCAGCCCGGCATCGTTGCGCGACCAGCCTTTCCGCGTTTCACCGCAGGTTGTTGCCATGACGATGGTATTACTATGGCGTAAGTTTTGCTTGGCATTCTTTTGGGCTCTGGTTCCGATCCCGGGTCAAGGTGGTCGAAGCAGTCTGTTCTCAGTCAGTTTCTTTCGATTTCTTTTGATAAACACATCTGAATGGAAAGGTAATATCCAAATGGAAAATGGTTCCCTCTGGAAACTCTCCACCCTGCTGATGGCTGTCTTGCTGGCCAGTTGTGGTGGCGGCAGTTCTAGCCATGATGATGCTCCTCCTCCCGAGGAAGAGGCGCTGATCGTCGATGACAACCCCGATAGCTGCTCGGTCATCGCCGATGACGGCTCCACGGTCGTCGTCGGTTCGGGCCTTCCGGACGATCCCACGCTGCCCGAGCCGAACTCGGGTTATCGCCTGGGCTACCGGGCCAAGCATTCGAGCAAGTACATGATCGTCGCCAACACGCCGCTGGCCTCCATGGCCGGTTGCAAGATCCTCAAGGCCGGCGGCAGCGCCGTCGACGCGGCGGTGGCCGTGCAGGCCGTGCTGGGCCTGTCCGAGCCGCAATCGTCCGGCATCGGCGGCGGCGCGTTCATGATGTATTACGACGCCAAGACCAAGCAGGTGTTCTCCTTCGACGGGCGCGAAACGGCGCCCGCCGCCGCCAATAACTACTACTTGCGGTGCCAGGATCAGGACAATCCGGGCAGCCCCGTCGACTGTGACTACCCTGTACCAAACGTAATGTATGGCACTACTGCTTTTGTGCAAGGCAGCGGCCGCTCGATCGGCGTGCCAGGCGTGATGCGCATGCTCGACATGGCGCACAAGGAATACGGCAAGCTGCCCTGGGCCACGCTGTTCGACACCGGCATCGACCTCGCCGCCAACGGCTTCAAGGTGCCGGCGCGCATGGCCGATGCCATCTCCAGCGCGAGCAACAATTTCGCGCTCGACGCCAACGCCACGGCCACATTCTTCCATGACGGCGACCGGACCCAGCCGTACCTCATGGGGGAAGTCATGACCAACGTGGCCTATGCGAACACCTTGAGGACTCTGGCGGAGGAGGGGGCCGACGCGCTGTATACCGGTCCGCTGGCCGAGAGACTGGTGGCCAAGGCCCGGCAGGCGGTGGGTGACGACGCCGCGCAGACGCCGATCACGCCCAGCCTGATGACGCTCGAGGACGTGGCCAACTATCAGGCCAAGAAGCGCACCCCGGCCTGCTCCGTCTACCGCGACAAATACTATGTATGTTCGATGTCGCCGCCTTCCTCGGGCGGCATCGCCATCGCACAGACCTTCGGTATCCTGAATAACTTCGATCTCAGCCTGTATCCGCCGCTCGATCCGGAATACGAAGGCGGCATTCCCGACGTGATGGGGGTGCACCTGATTTCCGAGGCCGAACGCCTGGCCTACGCCGACCGCGACAAGTACGTCGCCGACACCGACTACGTCGCGCTGCCCGGCAAGGGAATGGCCTCGATGCTCGATCCGGAGTACCTGATGGCGCGCGCCCAGCTCATTTCGCTGACCACCAGCATGGGCACGGCGAAGGCGGGCGATCTCGACGAGCTGCCGCTGGGCATCGACACCACCGAAGAGCACGGCACGACGCACTTCTCGGTCGTCGATGCCTACGGCAACGTCGTGTCGATGACCACCACGGTGGAATCGGGCATGGGTTCGTACCACATGGTCGATGGCTATATCCTGAACAACGAGTTGACCGACTTCTCGGCGAACCCGGTGGATGCCAACGGCGCCAAGGTGGCCAACCGGGTCTCCGGCGGCAAGCGGCCGCGCAGTTCGATGTCGCCGACCATCGTCTTCCGCGGCACCGAGCCGGGCGACTTCATGCTGGCCACGGGTTCCCCGGGCGGCAGCAACATCCCCTGGTACACCGTCAAGACGCTCATCGGCGTTCTGGACTGGGGGCTCGACGCCCAGCAGGCGACCTCGCTGGTGGATTTCGGCAACACCAACAGCGCGACGACCAACGTAGACGGCTCCAACACCACGCTGGACCTCGCCCCGTTGAGAGCCGCCCTGGAGTCGATGGGACACAAGACGAGCAGCAATGCCCAGTCGAGTGGTATCGCCACGATCCGGCGCGTCGAGCAGAATGGCCAGTGGGTGCTCGAAGGCGGCGCCGATCCGCGCCGCGAAGGCATCGCCCTCGGTGACGGGGCGATGTAGGCTTTGCCTGGCCGGTGGCAACTTGCAGCAAGCCATTGCGGAAGAGGCGTCCGCCGGAGACGGCGGACGCCCTGTTTTTTTGGAGCATTCTAGCTTCCAATGCTGACATGATTCAGACCACGAAAAAACCATCGTCCTGTCCGCGCAGAAGAGAATCCAGAATTTGATGGACGAACCGGATGCTCTCTCCGCGAGCATGACGGAGCATCAGAGCACATTGACAAGCCAATGCGCATGATTACGCCACGCTCGTCATTAAATCCATCTGCTCCAAGCGGCTTCATGTATGACGCCGCCGCCCGGCGCGAAGCGCGAAAGCCGGAACCGGCGAGGCGGCGAAAAGCCGCGGAGAGGCTGAATTTTCAGCACTCCAGAACGTCCAGATATCCCGTCTTCGCGTAAGCCAGCAGCAAGGCATCCGCCGTAACCAGTTTTGCGCCAAGATGACGCGCCGTCGCGACAATGATTTGGTCGGCGAAGTCTTCATGAATTTCGCCGGGCAGGCGCGTGCTGGCGACCGCGATGGCCGGCGACAGGGGCGCCAGCGTGATGCCGGGCAGTTTCAGCGCCCGCTCCATCCACTCGCCCACGTCGCAACAGAAGCGCAAACGCGCCTTGCCGACAAGCATGGCGATTTCCCATGGCGTGATCGCGGAAACATGCAGCGTCCCTGTCTCGGCCGCCGCTTGAATGGCGGCGCGCGCTTCTTGCCCCAGGCGCTCGTTGCCCTCCAGAAGCCAGACGAGAACATGCGTATCGAGCAAAAGCCCGCTCATCGGCACGCTTCCCAAGTGTTTTCGAGCGGGGAGACGATGTCTCCCTCTTCCCGCACACTGCCCGCCAATGCGCCGAACAGCGGATTCCGCGGAGGGATGGGAACGAGCTTCGCCACCGGCACGCCTCGTTTGGTGATGATGAGCGGCTCTTGCGTGAGCGATACGGTATCGAGCAGCTTGAGGCAGGTCGCCTTGAATTGTCCCGCGGCAATCGTCAGCATGAGGCGCCTCCGATAATGGTCATTGACCATGGTCATGGTAGGCAAACAAACCGCTCTTGACAAGCTGTGCCTTGGGCAGTCTGGCCGCGCCGCTTACGTTCTTCCCTCGACCTTCGGAACGCTCGTGTATTTGACGAGGACACGGTCCGGGAGACGAGATCCACGGCGAGCCTTCCCCTCCCCGCCGCGACCCTTTCGACGGGCGCTTCGTCGAAGGCGGGCGCGGCGAGGAATCCGGACCGCCACACAGATCGCTCCGGCCCCGCAGGCCCCGCCTTTGCCGGGATTTCGCGGGAACGGGCCTGGCCGGAGACGCTTTGGCATTCGCTCCGCGCCAGGGCCGTCGCCGCATTGCGATAAATAATAGCTATTCTCACTTCGTTTGAGTTACACTTCGTGCCGGCGCGCAGGTGAGCTCATCGGCGTTTCGTTTCGGACTTGCCCGTCACCGCTCGGGCTACGGCCGTGGTGATGCAGATGATCGCCGTATTTATATGGGATTGGAACAAGATCAGGGTCTCGGACCGCGCGCCTTTCCGATGGACGGGGTTTCCAACCGGGGTGGGTTTTCATGATGAACACGAGTACTGTTCCCGGAGCGCGAATTCCGGTGCCGGCCGGGGTCGTCCGCGCGCGGGTGGCGCGGGTGGATTCCTGGCGGGGGGTTCCGTCATGATGCGCGCGCTGACCGCCGGAGACTGGATCACCGGCCTGAGCGAGGATTCCCTCGCGGTGAAAGCGCGGGAGGCGCAGGAAGAGCGTTTCTATGGCATGGCGCCCGCGCATCTCCAGCCGGAAGCGGTGCACGCCGCGAAAGAAATCTTCCAGGTCTATCGCCGGGCCATCGACACCCTGCCGCCGCGCTGCCGGGAGGCTTTCGCCCTGCACGTCTTCGAGGAGCTTTCCAACGCCGAAATCGCTTCGCGCATGGGCGTTTCGCTCAGCATGATCGAAAAATATCTCGCCCGTGGCAAGGCGACCTGCAAGCTATGCCGGGCAAGGCTTGAATCCTGAAACGCCGCGTCCGGACGAAGCGCCTGTCCGGCGTCTTCCCGAACGCGGGGTGAGGACAGGAAGGTTTTTCGTGTCTAATGGGAACAGGAAGACCGAATTCCGGGAGGAGCCTGGATGAACCGCTCAAGCGATGGACCAAATCTCTCGCAGGACGAAATCGAAGAGCGCGCCATGGACGAATACGCCCGCCGGCACCCCGTCGATTACACTGCCGCCGTCTGGCACCTGCGCAAGCTGGAGGGCTTTTCCGGCAGCGCCGAGAAAAGGGAATTCGAGGACTGGCTTGCCGCCAGCCCCGCACACGCGGCGGCGTTCCGGGAGATCGAGCGCGGTCATGAAGAATTGCGCCGTCTTTCGCCCGCGGAGCGTGCCCATTTGCAGGCCATGTGCGCCCCGCCAACAGCCCGACCCGTTCCGGCGCGCTGGAGAGGCTTCCCCGCCTGGCGTCTTGCCGCCGCGTCGTGCGTCTGCGCCGCCGTATTCCTTGCCCTGGGCTGGCAATATCTGACGCGCCCGGCCTTCGAGCAGCGCTACGCCAGCGAACGCGGACAACAGTTGAGCGTTTCCCTGCCGGACGGCAGCGCGCTCCTGCTCGATTCGCTCAGCCGGGCCGAGGTCGTTTTCTACCGGTACCGGCGCGAAGTGCGCCTGCCGGCGGGCCAGATCCTGTTCCACGTCGCGGCCAACGCCGAAAAGCCCTTCGACGTCCTGGCCGGCAACACCCGGGTGCGCGTCGTCGGTACGCAATTCTCCGTCCGCCACATTCCCGGCGATCCGCTTCCGGGAAACGTCGAAGTGCGGGTCGCCGAAGGCCGGCTGCGGGTTTCCGGCAGGACGGCGGACGGAGGGACGATCGAGGAAAACGCCGTCGAACTCCTCGCCGGACAGGAACTCACGCTCGACCCCGCGGGCGTGCCCGGCGTCATCGCGCAGCTTGCGCCGGAGAACGTCGCCCCCTGGCGCGTGGGGCGTCTCACCTTCGACGGCGCGCTCCTGTCCGACGCCCTGGCCGAATTCGAGCGTTACGGTCCCACCGGCCTCATCATCCGCGACCCGCAGGTCGCCCGGCTGCACATCAGCGGCAGCTTCGAAGTTCGCAGGATCGACGCCTTCACCCGCACCCTGCCGCGCATCCTGCCGGTTCGCCTGGAAGCGCGCGACGGCCTCATCGAAATCGTCCGGGCCGACGGCTAGTATTTTTCCGCGTTAATATGAATAATTATTGACGATTACTGCTCTCTTATTTATTCTTTGATTCTGTTCATGGTCACAAAGGAAGGGGGGCGGGATGCCGAGAGTAGCGAGAAAAGTAGAATGTGATGAAGCGATGCGCCAAGAACTTGTCAGGCTGTCGAGAAGCCAGAAAGACGAGGCGAGGCTGGTCAGAAGAGCGCGAATGGTG
>JAITIQ010000246.1 GCA_031279425.1 Accumulibacter sp. | reverse complement strand
TTGGCTGTGGAAGGCCTATTGCCGCACTACCGGTCCGCTCGTCGATTGGGAATGCGGGGAGTGGAGCGGCGAAACCTGGGAAAGCTTGACCGCTTGAAGCGGTGGGATGTCCGTATTTTCCTTGCCGATCATTGGCGGGCTTGTGCCGAATTGATCCCCCCGGAACTTCTGATTCAAACCAAAGCCGAAACGCACGGCATCGAGAGGAACCATTTTCGTCCGCGACACTGGTGTGGCAGATTTCGCCGCAAGACCTGCATGGTATCCCGAAGTCTGCTCATGATCGATTGGACTGTCTTCCTCTTCGCTCGCTTTCACGTGAACGGGGCACGTGGAGAGACCTGGAATCTTGTTCATGACCCTTTTTGAGATACTCTCGTTCTTGGTCTGTTAACCCGCTCTATGATTCACAATCCCGACACATTCCGTTCTCTGTCGACGATCTCGGCGAAACCATCGACCGCCTTGCGAAACACCTGCACCAGCGTCGGGTCGAAATGCGTCCCGCTGCCTTCGATGATGATGCGCGCCGCTTCATCCGTACCGAGCGGCGGCTTGTAGGGGCGCCTGGAAATCAATGCGTCATATACGTCGGCAATGGCCATCAGCCGCCCCTCCAGCGGGATGCCCTCGCCGGAGAGGCCCAGCGGATAGCCGCTTCCGTCCCACTTTTCATGATGCGTGGCGATGAATGTCCTGGCGTGGCGCAGGAAGGCGTGTTCCGCCGTTTTTCGCTCGATTTTCTCGATGATGCGCAGACCGATGAGCACATGCGTCTTCATGACGGAAAATTCTTCCGGCGTCAGTCTTCCCGGCTTGTTCAGGATGGCGTCGTTGATCGCGATCTTGCCCACGTCATGCAACTGCGAGGAGGAAAGCAGAAGGTCCATGTCCCAGGAGAGCGCCTGTTCCTGATAAATGTTCTCCCGCTTCAGGGCTTCGACCAGCAGGCGCAGATATTCCCGCGTGCGGTTGATGTGTCCGCCGGTCACGTCGTCCCGGAATTCGACCAGGTCGGCCACCGTGCTCAGCACCGAATTCTGCAGTTCGAGAATGTGCCCGGTCTGCTGGCGCACCCTGCCTTGCAGGTCGGCGTTGTACAGCGCCAGTTCCTTCTTCTGCAGGGCCGTGAGCAGGTGATTTTCGATGCGTTTCAACAAGAGCGGCGCGGAAAATGGTTTGAACACGTAATCGATCGCGCCCAGGCTCAAACCCTCCAGTTCGCTGCCCTCGTCCGTCCGGACGGTGACGAAGATCACCGGGATTCCGGCCAGGCGCTCGTCGGCCTGGAGGCGGCGCATCGTCTCGTAGCCGTTCATCTCCGGCATCTCTATGTCGAGCAGGATCAGGTCCGGGAGCACGTGCGCCAGGGTCTCGAAGAGCTTGGCCGCCGAAGGCAGGGGATAGACCTCGTAGCGATCCTTCAACATGTTCTTGCCCAGGATCAGATTGGACATGTCGTCGTCCACAAACATGATCTTCGCCCGCTTGTCCATCATTTCCCTCCGCCTGCCATGCTCCGGATCTCAAGCGTCCGCTCATCCCGCCTATCCGTCCTCCGCCTCCCGTTTCGCCAGTTCCTCGGCCATGCCCTGCAATTCCATCGCCCGCGCCTGTTCGCGCAGCCAAATGATGAACTCCTGCCGCTCCCGATAGCGGAAAGCTTCCAGCTCCGCCATCGCCCGATCCACGCCGTCCATGTCGTAAGCGGCGCAAGCCGTTTTGAGCCGCGCGAGCGTCGCGGCGTCGGGCGCGTCCTTGAGCGGTTTTTCCATCTCGTCGGCGATTTGCGCCAGCAACTTCGAAAGATCCGCGAGCATCCGCTCCACGCGCCCGATCCACACGAAATTATGCTCCGCGATGAAGGTGAAATCGCCGTTTCTCGCCGCCGCTTCCAGTTCCGCCGCCTTCCGTCCGATCGTCTCCGCGCCAATGCTCCGGCTGCTGCCCCGAACGGCGTGGATGGCGACGATATAGCCATCGAGTCCGTCTTCGGAGACCGCGCGCGCTTTTTCCAGCAGGCCGGGCGTATGCCGAACGTATGATTCCAACGCCTGCCGGTAGGCCTCGGCATCGCCGGAAAGCCGCTCCAGAGCGCATCCGACGTCCAAGCCGGGAATGTTCGCGTTTTGCAGGAGCGCCGCCGGCGGGGTTTTCGCGCCGTCGTTCCCGTCGTTCCCTTGGTCCACGGCGGGCCGGGCTCGTCCGTCCGGCGCGGACGTCTCCGCTTTTTCCCGCGCCTCGTCGCGGACGAAGCGGCCAATGATCGCGTCCAGCCGCAGCATATCGACGGGTTTGGCGAGAAAGGCCTGAAAGCCCTTTTCCAGAAAACGCTGTTCATTGCCGGAGATGACGTTGGCGGTCATGGCGATGATGGGCACGCTCCTCGCGTATGGCGTGCCGATGGCGCGAATCCTTTGCAGAGCCTCGACTCCGTTCATGCCCGGCATCATGTGATCCATGAGAATGGCGTCATAACGAACCCGCTCCGCGCGCACCAGTTCGACCGCCTGCTGCCCGCTGGTCACGCAATCGATCCGCATCCCGTAGGGTTTCATCATGCCCATGGCGACGTCCAGATTGCTTTCCACGTCGTCGACCACCAGCACGCGCGCGTAGTCGAGACAAGGGTAGGCGATCCGCGAATGGTCCGGTCTTTCCCGGACGGTGCGCTGGAACTGCTGGATTTCCCACGCCAGTTCCGGGCCGATCGACTCGGCGCCGACGGTATCCTGGCGGATGCGCACGAAAAAGGTCGAACCCTTGCCGTATGCGCTCTCCACCGTCAGTTCGCCGTCCATCAGCTTCACCAGATTGAGGGCGATGGGCAGTCCCAGCCCGGTGCCCTCGATATGACGGGAGGAATCGGTCTCCACCTGGTTGTAATCGGTGAAAATCCTTTCCAGATTCTCCGCGCGAATGCCGATGCCCGTATCGCGCACGGAAGAAACGAGCCAGATTGAGTCGCCCACCGCCCGCTCCCAGGAAAGCCACCATTCCACCTCGCCGCCCTCGGTGTATTTGAAGGCGTTGGAAAGCAGATTGTTGAAGATCTGCCGCACGCGCAGATCGTCGCCGCGCAGGCGTCCAGGCAGGGTCTCGTCCACCGTGATCCGGAAGGAAATGGACTTGCTGCCCCGGCGGACGACATTCATGACGGAGATGTCGTTGATCAGGCTCGGCGTGTCGTATTCCACGGGCGAGAGCTCGAAGCGCCCGGCCTCGATCTTGGAGATGTCCAGGAGGTCGTTGGCCAGCGCCAGCAGGGTGAGTCCGGCGTCGCGCACCTTTTCGACGTTCCGTCGTTCCGCCGTGTCCCGGCCTTCGGACAGGATCAGCCCGGAGAGGCCGATGATGGCGTTGAGCGGGATGCGCATGTCATGGCTCATGCGGGTGAGGAACTGGCTCTTGGCTTCGGACGCGGACTCGGTAACCTTCATCTGCTCCGCCAGCTCGCGGGTGCGCTCGGCGACCTGGAGGCGCAGACGCTTGCCTTCACGGCGGCGCTGAAAGAGCAGCAACGCCAGGAGCGCGATGACCAGCAGCATGAAAACGCTGCTGCTGGTCAGGAGGATGGCGCGGGTGCGCGCGTCCTCGCTGCGGTAGTCGAAAATCGAGTATTCCCAGCGCCGGACGATGCTCTGGGTATCGACCAGGTCCTGCGCCTTGCTGATGACGCCGCGCAGTTCCCCATGCTCCTTGCCGAAGCCGAAGCCGCTGCGCAGCGGTTCCTCGAAGACCATGTTGATCTTGAAATTCGTCCGTTTCAGAAAATTGGTGATGTAGGAAAAATGCAGCTGGCTCAACATCAGAAGATCGATCCTGCCTTGTTCGAGCGCCTCGAACTCTTCGTACTGGGAACTGAAATGAACCGTATCGGCATGACTGGGAAACCATTGCCGGAAGACCTCGGAAAACATGGAGTCCTGCAGGAGGCCGACGCGACGCGAGAGCACCTCGTCGTGCCGGAGATTCCTCAGTTTGTCCTTCGAGATGAGCGCGTAATGGTCCAGCAGATAAGCCTTGTCGGCAAACAGAAAATCCCTGGCGCGGGTTTCGTTGTAACCCACGTCCAGCAACATCGGCGCGTCGGGATCGCCGCTCCTCAACATTTTCAGAAGAAGCGGCCAGTTGTCCTTGGCGAACTCGACTGGCCGGAAGGCGAGGCCGGTGATTTCGCTGATTTCGGAAAGAATGTCAAAGGCGATGCCATCCCAACGCTCCTCGCTTTCGTTGTAGAACTCGACGGGGTAATTGGTGGGGCTGGTGCCGATGGGAATGGGGATGCCCGCGCGGATCCTTTTGTCGTAATAGTCGCGCTCGGCTTTGTTCAGGCTGTTTACGAAGACCTTGCGATAGAAGCGTTTCTCGCCGCGGCGATGCAGATCATGGACATGGGTCATGGATTTTCTGTCGGAGAGAATCCGGTTGACGACGTCGATGATCGGGGACAACTCCGGCTTGGTGGTGGCGAGAGACACCCGTTTGTAGAGCAGGGGACGGAAAACGCCGACGGTCACGTCCGCCTCCCCCATGAGAATCCCGGCGCGGGAGCCGTCGGTGATGAAGACGTCGAGTTCTTCGCGGCGCAGCATGTCGGCGACTTTCCTGCGGGTATCCAGCAAAACGACCGACAGCCTGTCGCCATACTGTTTGCGCAGATACGGCATGACCAGCGAGTGCGCGGTCGAGCGGCGCAGGAAGGCGACGCGCAACGAAGCGCGGGAAGCCGGGTTGGCAAAGGGAAGGTCGGTGGAACGGGCGACGAATTTGATGGCGCGCTCCGTGAAGGGACGGCTCATCACATAATCCTGCGCGCGGGGACCGTCGGGCGTGTAATCGCCGGTAAGGTCTATGTCGCCGCTTCTGATGCCGTTCGCCAAATCTTCCCAGGAATAGATGTTCAACTGAAAGGGAACGCCGAACAGCTCGCTCAGCCATTGCGTGAGCAGCGCGGCGTGTCCATCGAGCGAGCCATCCTCCTGATAAAAGCATTCGGAGCTTTCCAGCATCCCGTAAACCAAGGATTTCCGCCCGGCAAGCGTCTTTTCGACCGCCTGGATTTCCTCTTCCGTAATGCCGGGAATGTCGCGAAAGGAAGTGTAGGAAGGCTTGACCTCGTCAGCCGCTTCGGCGGCAGCGAGGAAGAATGCCGCCAGCGGAATGAATGCCAGAAAAGAAAGACGTTTCATTACTGTGCTCCGCCATACCCTCGATCGGCGGACATCCAGCTCGTTCATCCACAATTCTGAATTCCCGTCTGCGCGGGAACGACGACGATCCACCGCTGTTTGCCGCGCCGATGCGGGAAGGTTCACTGGAACCCTCAGCCTGTCGAACCGCTCAGTGCAGGACGCTATTCTGTCTGTTGCCGGGCTGGCTGGCAAGTGCGGGCAGAAAGCCGTCAGATTGGGCCGCCCGGGGCCATCTCGGGTCCCGGCCACAAAAAACACGATGCGGACGAGACGTCTCCATCACTCCTCCAGCGCCGCCATGCCCTCGTCGATCTCGGAGAGCAGTTTCTCGAGAAACATCAGCCGCCGCACTCGATCGGCCGCCGCCGCGTAATCGCGCTCATCGTCCAAGAGTTCGGCCAGTCGTCCATAGTTCTCGTTCATCCGCTGCCGGACACGTTGGCGCAAATCCTCCAGCCCGGCGAGTTCGCGCGCCTGCCTCGCCTCGGCGACCGCTTCGCGCCATTCCATCTGCTCCATCAGGAACTCGGGCGGCATGGCGGCGCTGTTCCCCTGGCCCATGTCCTGCCCTGCCCGGTCGAGCAGATAGCGCGCGCGCGGCAGGGGATTCTTCAGGGTCTGGTAGGCTTCATTGACCCTGGTCGCCCATTGCAGCGAAACGCGGCGCTCGGCTTTCCCGGCATGCGCGAAGCGGTCCGGATGCACGCGCGCCTGCGCTTCCCTGAAACGCTCGTCCAGCGCCTGCGAATCGATCCGGAAAACCGGGGCAAGGCCGAAAAAGGTGAAATGATCCGCCCCGAAATCGATCCCGTCCGCGGATCTCCCGTCAGACACTGAAACTCTCGCCGCAGCCGCAGAGACCCTTGACGTTGGGGTTGTTGAACTGGAACCCTTCGTTCAAGCCCTCGCGGGCGTAATCCAGTTCCGTTCCATCGAGATACGGCAGACTCCTGGAATCGACCAGCACCTTGACGCCGTGCGATTCGAACTCCATGTCGTCCGGCGCCGCCGCGTCGGCGAACTCCAGCTTGTACGCCACGCCCGAACAGCCGCTGGTGCGCACGCCCAGGCGCAGCCCGATGCCCTTGCCGCGTTTCTGCAGATATTTCGCCACATGCCTTGCCGCGTTCTCGGTCAGTGTCACCGCCATCTTTTTCTCCTTTCGATGTGAATCTCTTCGGATACATTCCTCGCTGCTTGCGACGTATCAACAACCTGTATTGCTGCTCGATGTCCCACTTCTTCGTTGATTTTCCGGATTCCCGCTTTTGCGGGAATGAGGGCTTGAGGATGTATCCATGACTGATCCTGGAGAAACGAGAGGATTCCCGTGAAAGCGGGAGTCCAGGAAAATCAATGGGTTCTATTTCGTTCTTCGTCGGAAGGACGACTTGTTCAGCGTTTCCCCAATCAAGTTCCGTGTTGAAAGAGGTTCATCGTTCAACCTTCGGCGCCGTCCCGCTTCTTCCGGTAGTCCGCCACCGCCGCCTTGATGGCGTCCTCCGCCAGGATCGAGCAATGAATCTTGACCGGAGGCAGCGCCAGCTCCTCGGCGATCTGGGTGTTCCTGATCTCCAGCGCCTGGTCCAGCGTCTTGCCCTTGACCCATTCGGTCACCAGCGACGACGAGGCGATGGCCGAACCGCAGCCGTAGGTCTTGAACTTCGCGTCCTCGATCACGCCGTCCTTGCCCACCTTGATCTGCAGCTTCATCACGTCGCCGCAGGCCGGGGCGCCGACCATGCCCGTGGCCACGCCTTCCTCGTCCTTGCCGAAGGAACCCGCGTTGCGCGGATTTTCATAATGGTCGAGCACTTTTTCGCTATATGTCATTGTCCAATCCAATCCTGAAAACATGGGGCCGTCGAATGCGGCCTTCGCTTCTTTCCCTTCACTTCCCGTCTGTCACGATCAATGCGCCGCCCATTGCACGGTATTCAGATCGACGCCTTCCCGCACCATTTCCCACAGCGGAGAGAGTTCGCGCAGCCGGCCGATCTTCTCATGCAGGAGTTTCACCGCGAAATCGATCTCTTCTTCCGTGGTGAAGCGTCCGAGCGTGAAACGGATCGAGCTGTGCGCCAGTTCGTCGTCGCGTCCGAGCGCGCGCAGCACGTAGGATGGTTCGAGCGAAGCCGAGGTGCAGGCCGACCCCGAGGAAACCGCCAGGTCGGTGACGGCCATGAGCATCGATTCGCCTTCGACGTAGGCGAAGCTGACGTTCAGGTTGTGCGGCACGCGGTGCGTGATATCGCCGTTGACGTAGACGTGCTCGATGCTGGAAATGCCGTCGAGCAGACGATCGCGCAGCATGCGCACCCGTTCGTTTTCAGTGCCCATTTCCAGGCGCGCGAGACGAAAGGCCTCGCCCATGCCGACGATCTGATGAGTGGCCAGCGTGCCGGAGCGCAGGCCGCGTTCATGCCCGCCGCCGTGCATCTGCGCCTCGATGCGCGCGCGCGGCCTGCGGCGCACGTACAGCGCGCCGATGCCCTTGGGACCGTAGACCTTGTGCGCCGTGATCGACATCAGGTCGATCTTGAGCGTGGACAGGTCGATGAGCACCTTGCCGGTCGCCTGGGTGGCATCGACGTGGAAAAGGATGCCCTTCTCGCGGCAGATTTCTCCGATTTCCGCGATCGGCTGGATGACGCCGATCTCGTTATTGACGAACATCACCGAAACCACGGTGGTGTCGGGCCGCAGCGCCGCCCTGAAGACATCCAGATCGAGCAGGCCGTTTTCCCCGACGTCGAGATAGCTCACCTCGAAACCCTGCCGTTCGAGTTCACGGCAGGTGTCGAGCACGGCCTTGTGCTCGGTCTTCACGGTGACGAGATGCCTGCCCCTGCCGGCATGGAAGTGCGCCGCCCCCTTGATGGCCAAATTGTCGGATTCCGTCGCCCCCGAAGTCCACACGAACTCCTTGGGGTCGGCGTTGAACAGGCGGGCGACCTCCTCGCGGGCTTCTTCCACCGCCGCCTCGGCCTGCCAGCCGTAGGAATGCGAGCGCGACGCCGGATTGCCGAATTTCTCGCCAAGGTAGGGAATCATCTTTTCCACCACACGCGGGTCGACCGGGGTGGTCGCCGAATAATCCAGGTAAACCGGCAGTTTCAGCATTTCTGGCTCCATTTCACACAGTTGGTCATCAGACAGCAAGCGCCGTCCATCGTTTCAATTCCATCGTCGTACTCCGCAAGGCCGTGAGGAAGGCATCGATCTCTTCCCGCGTGTTGCCGGCCCCGAGACTGACCCGCAGCGCGCCGCGCGCCGAGGCGTCCGACACACCCATGGCCTTGAGGACGTGCGACGGTTCCGGATGCGCGCTCGAACACGCGGAGCCGCTGCCCAGCGCGAAGCCCGCGCGATCCATGTGGCCGACCAGGGTTTCGCCGTCGAATCCGGGAATCGCAAAGCAGACCGTGTTCGGCAGCCGCTCGGCGCCGCCGCCGAAAAGCGTCGCCCCGATGGCGCGCAATCCTTCTTCCAGCCGCTGTCGCAGGGCGCACAGCCGGGAGCTTTCCTCCGCCAGCCGGCCGGCGGCGAGTTCGCACGCCACGCCGAAACCAACGATGGCGGCGACATTTTCGGTCCCCGAACGCAAACCGCGTTCCTGTCCGCCGCCGGCGATCAGCGGCTCGATTTCGACGCGCTTGTCGAGCACCAGCGCGCCCACTCCCTGCGGACCGCCGATCTTGTGCGCCGACAGGGAAAGCGCATGGACGTTGAGCGAACGGAAATCGATGGCCGTCCTGCCCAGCGCCTGCACGCCATCGGTATGGAAGACGGCGCCGCGCGCTCTCGCCATTCCGGCCAGCGCGGCGACGTCCTGCAGCACGCCCGTCTCGTTGTTGGCCAGCATCACCGAGACGAGCCTCGGGCCAGCCGACAGCGTTTGCCGATACGCCGCTTCGTCGACGCGTCCCTCGCCGTCGACGGCGAGCCGAAGCAGCCGCCAGCCGCGCCGCGCCAACTGCTCCGCCGCTTCGATCACGGCCGGATGCTCGATGGCGGAAACGGCGAGCGCGCCGGCTGCCATCCGCGCCGCCGCGCCCTTGATGAACAGGTTGTCCGCCTCCGAGCCGCCGCCGGTGAAAATGATTTCCGTGGCATGCGCGCCGATCGCCGCGGCCACCCTGGCGCGCGCCTCAGCGATCGCCGCGTGCGCTTGGCGCCCGTATTCGTGCCGGCTGGAGGCGTTGCCGAAGCGCTCCGACAGCCACGGCAGCATCGCCTCGCGCACCGCCGGATCGATGGGCGTCGTCGCGTTGTGGTCGAAATAGACGAGGGCCGCCATGGCTCGGACTCAGACCGGCGCCGATACCGCGCGCGAATTCCGGCGGCGCGCGTCCTTGAGCGGAACGCTCCTGGCGCCGGAGCGGTTCGCATGTTTTTCGATCAGATCGGCCAGGGTGACCGACACCAGATATTCGTACATCCTGGAATTCAGGTTTGTCCACAGATCGTGGGTCAGGCAGCGCGCCTCGTCCTTGCAGTTTTCATCTCCGCCGCACTGCGTCGCGTCCAGCGACTCATCGACGGCGCGCACCACCTCCGCCACGGAAATCAGGGCCGGCGACCGCGCCAGGCGGTAGCCGCCGCCGGGACCGCGCACGCTGTCGACGAGCCGGCAGCGGCGCAGCCTGCCGAACAGCTGTTCGAGATAGGACAGGGAGATCTTCTGCCGCCCGCTGATGGCGGCCAGCGTCACCGGTTCCTCGCCGCCATGCAGCGCCAGATCGGCCATGGCCGTCACGGCGAAACGTCCCTTGGTGGTCAGTCGCATGGCGCCTCCGTCGATGTCCGATGATCAGATGGAATAGTCAACGATTCTGCCCAGGTATTTCGGATCGAATTCATCCGCCGTCGCCAATTCGCCCTCGACGCTGACGCCGGTCGATTCGAGCCTCTTGATCAGCGCCTCGACGCGCCGGTCGGTATCCACCGCGTGATCGAGCAGGCCGTGAATGGCCTTGGCCAGCGGATCGTCCTGATTGGCCGACAGGCCGTAGGCCGAAAAGCCCATCTGTCCGGCCTTTTCCTCGCGCCTCTGCGCCTGCTCCCCGTCGATGATGCGGGCCGGGTTGCCGACCGCCGTCGTTCCGGACGGCACGTTCTTCACGACGACGGCACTGGAGCCGACCTTGGCGTTGGCGCCAACCGTGACCGGTCCGAGCACCATGGCCCCGGCGCCGACGACCACGCCGTCTTCCAGCGTCGGATGGCGCTTGCCCTTGTTCCACGAGGTGCCGCCGAGCGTGACCCCTTGGTACAGCGTCACGTCGTCGCCGATCACCGCCGTTTCGCCGATCACCACGCCCATGCCATGGTCGATGAAAAACCGGCGGCCGATGGTGGCGCCGGGATGGATCTCGACGCCGGTCAGGAAGCGGGACAGATGCGAAACGAAACGGCCCAGCCAGCGGAACTCCCTGCTCCAGAGCCAGTGCGCGGCGCGATGCAGGACCACCGCGTGCAGGCCCGGGTAACAGGTCAGCACTTCCCACGAGGTCCGGGCCGCGGGGTCGCGCTCGAATACCGAGCGGATGTCTTCTTGCAGGCAGTTGAACATGAAAGGAGTTTTTTGCTTTTCGAAAAGGGCGGATTGTAGAATACCCGACTGCTTTTATCAAGATTTCCCGATGAATCCATTCCCGCTGTGGCCGGCGCCTTATAATCAAAAGATGGAATAAACCGCCGATATATTCGTTTCGACGATATTCTTATAGCGATTCAATCGTTCAATACGGCGCGGCATACGCGTAGAGTGGGAGCGTTTTCGTCTGTCAACCGCATCGAACCAGAGAGGAAAGACCATGCCCATCGCCAACAATGTCACCGAACTCGTCGGCAATACCCCGCTCGTGCGCATCAACCGCATCGCCGAAGGCGCCGTGGCGACCATCGCCGCCAAGCTCGAATACCTGAATCCCGCGCACAGCGTCAAGGACCGTATCGGCGTGGCGATGATCGAAGCCGCCGAACAGTCCGGCCAGATCAAGCCGGACACCATCCTCATCGAACCGACCAGCGGCAATACCGGCATCGCGCTCGCCATGGTCGCCGCCGCGCGCGGCTACAAGCTGGTGCTGACCATGCCGGAAACCATGAGCAAGGAGCGCCGCGCCCTGCTGCGCGCCTTCGGCGCCGAGTTGATCCTCACGCCGGGGCCGGAAGGCATGGGCGGCGCCATCAAGAAAGCCGAGGAACTGGTGGCTTCCGATCCGCGCTACCTGGTCTTGCAGCAGTTCAAGAACCCGGCCAACCCGGAGATCCACCGCAAGACGACCGCCGAGGAAATCTGGCGGGATACCGACGGCCAGGCCGACATCCTGATCTCCGGCATCGGCACGGGCGGCACGCTGACCGGCGTCGCCGAGGTGATCAAGGCGCGCAAGCCGTCGTTCCAGGCCATCGCCGTCGAACCCGACGCCTCGCCGGTGTTGTCCGGCGGACAAAAGGGGCCGCACCCGATCCAGGGGATCGGCGCCGGCTTCGTGCCGGAGGTGCTGAACACCTCGGCCTACGACGAAATCATCCGGGTCAAGGCCGACGACGCGTTCACCATCGCCCGCCGCGCCGCGCGCGAGGAAGGGCTGCTGGTCGGCATATCCTCCGGAGCGGCGCTGTGGGCCGCGATCGAGGTCGCCAGGCGGCCTGAAAACGCCGGCAAGCTGATCGTCGCGATCATCCCCTCCTTCGGCGAACGCTATCTCTCCACGCCGCTCTTCGCCGGACTCGTCGACTGAAGCGGCTTTCGCCGCGGTCCCGGCGAAAGCCGGGATGCGGTTTTTCTTTCATTCTTCAATTTTCCCGTCTGGATTTCCATGCCGGTCGCGTCCATGTCCGTCGGAAAACCGGGCGATGACGACGGGGCAACTATCGCGCTATCGAAGCGGGCGGATACGAAGCTCGTGACACTTATATTTCATATTGCTTGCAGTGACGGTTGGGCTGGTATACATTACCCACGCCTGAGAATTACGGCTTGTGTTGCGCGTGGTTCGGCAGGAAACGTCCCTGAAAGCGCGATCTCCAAATATCTCAATCTGCAAGGAGAGTAATGATGAAAGCGATGCGTCTGGTTTCCCTTTTCGTGGTTGGCGCTGTTCTTGCTGTCGGCGCGGGCGCGGCCCATGCCGCCACATTCCCGGAAAAACCGGTCACCTACCTGATCCCCTTCAATCCCGGCGGCGAATCCGACATTTTCGCCCGCGCGCAGCAGCCGATCATGGAAAAAGCCCTTGGCCAGAGCGTGCTCATTACCTACAAGACCGGCGGCGGTGGCTCCGTGGGCTGGAACGAGCTCATCCGCACCAAACCCGACGGGTATTTCACGGTCGGCTTCAATCTGCCGCACATCATCCTGCAGCCGTTGCAGCGCAAAACCAGCGGGTATGAAACCAAGCAGATCAACCCGGTCATGATCTTCATGAACACCCCCAACATCCTGGCCGTTCCGAAGGATAGCCCCTACAAAACCCTGGAAGACTTTCTGAAGGCCGCGAAGGAAAAACCGGGCGCCATCACTCTCGGAGGCAGCGGTTCCAACACGGCCAACCACCTGGGCGTGGTGCGTCTGAACAAGGTCGCGGGCGTGAACCTTTCCTACGTGCCCTTCACCGGCACCGGCGACGCCATGCCCGCGTTCCTGGGCGGGCACGTCACGGGCCTGATGACCTACACGACCATGGGCGCCCAGTACAAGAACGACATGCGCGTTCTGGCCGTGGCCACCGAGCAGCGCTTCCCCCTGTTCCCGGACGTACCGACCTTCAAGGAACTGGGCTACGACGTGGTGGAAGGCGCATATCGCGGCCTGGCCGTGCCTCCGGGCACCCCGAAGGAAATCATCGACATCCTGTACAAGGCCTGCCTCGCGGCCAACGAGGATCCCAAATTCGCCAAAACCATGATCGACTCCGGCTTCCTGCTGGAAAATCTGGACCATGACGCTTCCAACAAGCTCATTGACCAGAAGATCGTGGAATACAAGGCCGCCCTCGAAGATCTGGCCAAATAGCGCTTTGCGGCCAGGCAACAAACAAAATGCCCGCGAATCCGCGGGCATTTTTTTACCTGCGAATGTTCCGGTTCTACGACCACAGGCTGCCGACCGGAAGGGGCACATACAGCCATTTCTCGAACACCAGATAAATGAACCCCACTTCGCCCAGGGCGATCGCCAGGTATTTGGCAAGTTGCGCCGGTTGCTTCAGGGATTCCCGCCGGAAACGGATCAGCAGGGCCAGAATGGCGAGAGTGCTGGACAGCGCGAACCCGAGCCATTCCAGGGTGAATACCCACACCACTCCCGTCACGATGGTAAAAATCATGGTGGCGTTCATGGCCTTCCAGAAACTGGGAAGGTAGGCGGGTTTGACGAAACCCTTGATCAGCAGCAGCGCGCCCAGAATGAACAGACAGGGTATGAGTCTATTGGGAAAATACGCGCCGTAGCGGGTGAAGTCCGGATCCATCTGGGACCAGAACCCGATGGCGAAAAAGAACATGAGCCCCGCGCCCCAGAAATCGGTGTTTACGGTACCCGGTTGCCGTTTGCTTTTCATGACGCGCCTCCTTCCGCGGCCCTGGCCGCCCTGTGTCTGTCGTATGCGGCCCGGATGAGCGGCCAGGCGGCGGAGAGAACCGAAAGAACGATGAGCACTATGGACAGGGGGCGCGTGAAGAATATCAGCCAGGGCATGTCCGCGGAAACGCCGTTGCCCATGATCAGACCCTGCACGAAACCCTTCTCCGCGATGGGGCCGAGGATCAGGCCGAGAACCACCGGACCGGGGTCGAATTCCAGTTCGCGCATGACATACCCGACGATTCCCCCCAGGAACATGACGATGACGTCCATCGAGTTGTTGCGGATGGCGAAGGAACCGACCACCGTCAACAGCAGGATGGAAGGAATGAGCACTCTGGTGGGAACCAGGACCACGGCCTTGTAGATCCACTTGCCCACCAGCAGGCCGAAGACGACGATCATCACGTTGGACACGATGAAGGAAAACAGGAACGCGTAGGTGATGTCCCCGCGCGTGGTGAAGAGTTCCGGTCCCGGCGCCAGCCCTTGCAGCAGGAGCGCGCCATAGATGATGGCCGCCGGCGGGGAACCGGGAACGCCCAGGGCAAGCAGCGGGACCATGGCGCCTTCCACCACCGCGTTGTTGGAGGATTCCGTGGCCACGATCCCCTGGGGGTTGCCCTTGCCGAAGGTTTCCGGATCCTTGGCCACGCGCTTGGTTTCGGAGTAGGCCACCAGGTTGGCGATATTCCCGCCCGCGCCGGGCAGAATGCCCACGAAGGCCCCGATGATGGAGGAACGAACCGTGTTGCCCATGTTCCGGATCACGTTGAGCCACCCCTGCTTCATGGGGTGTATGCCCGTATCCGTATGGCCCTCGGGTTTGACCTCCTCATAGTTGTCTTCCGGATTCGTGGCCAGGCGCAGGATTTCCGGAATGCAGAAGAAGCCGATGAGGATGGAGATGAGTTCGACCCCGCCCTGGAAGTCGACCACGCCGAGGTCGAAACGCACGTCTCCGCCGACCGGGGCAATGCCGATCATGCTGATCATCAGCCCCAGGAAGCCGCCCGCGATGCCCTTGAGCAGAGACTGGGGCGACAGGCTGGCAATGATGGTCAGGCCGAAGATGCTGACCCAGAAATATTCCGGCGGACCGAAACGCAGGGCGACCCGGGCGAGAGGCAGCGCGAAGAGAATCAGCATGAAGGTGCCGAAAAACCCGCCGAAGCCCGAGGCGAAGGTGGCGGTGTAAATGGCCTCCTCGCCGCGTCCCTGACGGGCCATGGGATACCCATCGAAGGTGGTGCCGATGGACGACGGCGTGCCCGGCGTGTTGAGCAGAATGGCCGAAAAACACCCGCCGTAAATGGCCGCGCAGTAGAGCGCGCCGATGGTCACCAGCCCGGAAACCGGACTCATGGTGAAGGTGAAGGGCACCATGACGGCGATGGCCATGGTGGCCGAAAAACCGGGCAGCGCGCCGGCGATTATGCCCAGCACCATGGCGATGGACATGAACAGCAGATTTTGCAGGGTGAGGACCTCACCCGCCGCCGAAAACAGGACATCCATGCAGTACCCTCCTTTGGCCGATGGTTACTACGGCAACCGCGCCGCGATCTTTTCGCCGCTCACCCCCTCTCCGGAACCTTCGAGCCACCCTCCCGCGCAAGCGCACGCAAGCGGGAGGAGGATCACAATCTCCCTTTTCCCGCTTGTGGGCACTTGTGGGAGAGGCACCGGGGGAGAGGCATGCAAATATGGACTATAGACCGAAAACGCTCTGTATCGAAATGAAAGAAACAAAGAAGAGCGGCAAGTGAAAACCGTATCGAGCGGAGCGCCGCCCGGATTCTTCACGTTCCGCCCAATCTATGACTACAACAACTCGCGCATGACCGCATACAGCGCGTTCTTTTGCTCGATGCCGATGCCAGGCGCCGTGGGAAGGCCCACGTAGCCGTCCTGCACGGTGATGCCGTCGGCGAATCCGCCGAAAGGCTGGAACACACCGGGATAGGATTCATTGCCGCCAAGATGCAGCCCGGCGGCGATGTTCAGCGACATCTGGTGCCCGCCATGGGGAATCACGCGGCGGGTGGACCACCCCAGCTCTTTCATGACGTCCAGAGTGCGCAGGTATTCGACGAGGCCGTAAGACAGGGCGCAATCGAACTGCACCCAGTCTTTTTCCGGGCGCATGCCGCCGTAAAGCAGCAGGTTGCGGGCATCCTGATGGGAGAAGAGGTTTTCGCCCGTGGCCATCGGCGGCTCATAATGCCTGGTCAGCTCGGCCTGCAGCGCGTAATCCAGGGGATCGCCGGCTTCTTCGTACCAGAACAGATGGTAGGCGCGCAAGGCTTCGGCGTATTCGATCGCGGTCTTGAGATCGAAGCGTCCGTTGGCATCCACCGCCAGACGGGAACCGTCGCCGCCCAGCACCTTGATGACCGCCTCGATGCGGGCGATGTCCTCGCTTAAGGGAGCCGCGCCGATTTTCATCTTGACTACGGAATATCCCATGTCCAGGTAGCCGCGCATTTCATCCTGCAGCTTGGCGTGATCCTTTCCCGGATAATAGTATCCACCCGCGGCATACACGAACACCTGATCATCGGCCTGACCTGTGCGATACCGGTCGGCCAGGAGGCGATACAGGGGTTTGCCCTCGATCTTGGCCACCGCGTCCCACACGGCCATGTCGATGGCGCCCATGGCCACGGAACGCTCGCCGTGACCTCCGGGCTTCTCGTTCCGGAACATGGCGTTCCAGATGGCGAAAGGATCGAGATTGTCGCGTTCCTCGTCGATCAGGCTTTCCGGGTCAGCCTCCATGATTCGCGGAATGAAGCGCTCCCTCATCAGCGCCCCCTGCCCGTAACGGCCGTTCGAATGGAAGCCGAAACCGACCACCGGCTTTCCGTCGCGGATGACGTCGGTCTCCACGGCCACGGTCGAACACGTCATCCTGGAAAAGTCGATATAGGCGTTGGCGATGGACGACGCGATGGAAACGGTCTTTTCACGAATGCTGACGATGCGCATTGCTCATGATCTCCTGTCGAAT
>JAITIQ010000036.1 GCA_031279425.1 Accumulibacter sp. | reverse complement strand
CCGCGTCGCAGTTGGCCGACACCCGCCGGATGCGGGCCGTGAGTTCAGGGGTAACGGTGACGCTCTCCAGCACGCCCGGAATCAGTCGCGCCGCTTCGCGCGACTCGCCGCCGACGACGATCCGCGTCTTCTCGAAGAGCTCGGGAATGTCCTGGTAGCAGGTCTTGCAGTTGGTGCATTTCATCGGGTCCTCGATCGTCACCGGCGCGGCGGTAACGGCGCTTTCCGCGGCGGCCGGCGCGGCGGGGGACGATGCCGCGGGCGTGAGCGGAACCGTCCCGGAGAATCCGGCCAGGCCATCCGCGGGCGCCTTGCTCGACGTGGCCAGCTCGGCCATGGCGCGGGCGATGGCGTCCAGCGAACCGTCGTGGCGTTCGGCGGATTCCCTGAGCTTGGCCTGCAAATCCTCGATCGCCGCGCGGTGCGCGGCGTCCATGCGCGCCACTTCGATGCCGGCCAGGGTTTGCAGCGTCTGCCAGTTCGCGCGCCGCTCCTCGACCAGCGAGACGATGCTCGGCGATACGGCGAAGCGGGCGAGGCGCCGCTCGGCGTCCACCGCGAAGACGAAGGGCGTTCCGCCCTTCCTCGCGTTCGCCGGAAGATCGACGTATTCGGCCACTGGAATCAGGTTCGGGGCATCGTCCTTGAGCTTTTTGAACTGCTTCCTGAAGCGGATTTCCCCTTGCGCGAAATGAGCCGGCGTCAGTTCGATTTCCATCAGCTGGATCTCGCCGTTCTCATCGCGGTATTCCAGCGTGGTCCTGGTCCAGGTCTTGTCCGGATCGGGGTTGCCGTCGAGCGAGAAGCGCTCGGAGAGCGTCTTGCCGCGCCGCGGGTCGTGCACGAACAGCGGGTTCATCCGGCTCTCCACCGCCAGACGCGCCTGGCGCGCGGAAGCGCTGTCGGCGATGCCGTGTTCGCCCTGGCACGGCGTGTAGACGTCGAAGACCGCGGGGCCGTCGGTATACGAGAAAAACGCCATCGTGTTGGTCAGGAAATGGCGCAGGGCCGTGCTCGTCGAACAGACGAAAACGTTCGGATGGAAGGAGGCGATCAGGGAGAGTTCCTTGCGCGCTTCCCGCTTGCCGGCGTGCGCGCCGCCGTGCCGCGCGAGGTCCGAATCCTGGCCGGTGAAGCTCGAGGTCGAGGCCTGCCCGCCGGTGTTCGAATACACGCCGGTGTTCAGGATCAGCATCTTCACCGGCGTGCCGCTCGCCAGGATGCGCGAGAAGGCGCCGAAGCCGATGTCGTAGGTCGCGCCGTCGCCGCCGATGGTGATCACCGTCGGCAGGAGCGCGAGTTCCTCCTTGGAAAACTGTGGCCACGACAGGTAGCGGAATTCCCGGTCATGCCGTTCCGGCGCGTAGGCGTCGTCAAGTTCCAGGCGCGCGAGGCGCAGCACCCGCACATCCGACACGCTCTGCGCCGCGACGCCCTCGAAGATTCCCTTGGCCAGCGGCTGCGCGTCCTGGAACAGGCTGTTGACCCACGGATCCTTGTAGGCGTTGAACGGGAAGGTCGAGGCGTAGACGCTGCTGCAACCCGTTGAATTGGCGACGATCGCTCCGGCCGGACCGTCGCCGGTCGGCCCGCCTTCATAGAGATACAGGCGTTTCTCCAGCGCGGCGATGAGTTCTCCGATGCGCCGGCCACGCTCGGCGTCCTTTTCGTCGAGCGAAGCCCGCTTGGTCGTCAGCGCGGCGATCAGCGCCTCCAGTTCCGCGATATGCTCGCGCCGGCGCTTGCCGGTGATCGCGCGGTTGACCGCCATCACCTGGCGGATCGCCGTCACCTCCCCGCAGCCGCGGCAGGCGCCGTGGCCGCCGGTCGTCGCGTAGTAATTGTCGTGGTCGAGCAACAGGCACTTGATGTGGCCGTCGGCGATCGCGCCGTCGACGAAGCGCGCCGGCGTATTCGGCATCCGGCCCATGAACTCGAAACGCTCCTGCAAGGTCTCCAGCAAGGCTGCGTCCTGCTCCCGCGCGGCGAGCGCGCCGGGGCCGCAGACGTCGACGCATTCGAGGCAGCCGGTGCACTTCCACGGATCGATGGTCACCGAATACAGGCCGCCGCTGCCGGGACTGGCTTTCTCGGCGGCGTCGAAGAAGGGCCGGGTGCGGGCGACCGGGAAGGCGGCCAGGACATCGACCAGCTTGCTGAAATTGGCCAGCAGGCTCGCCTGGCGGACCGGCAATCCGGACGCCGCCTCGGCGACCAGTTCATGGAAGGCGCGCGCCTCCCTGCCCTGACGGTAGGCCTCGCGCACCGCTTCGGCGACCGCGTAGACCTCGCCGCGCATCGCTTCGCGCTGGGCCTCGGTGAGCTCCAGCCGGCGGATGCCCGCCTCCAGCAGGCCGTGGATTTCATGCACGGTGTTCGGGATCGCCGCGTCCGGACAGACCAGCGCGCATTCCATGCAGCCGGTGCAGGCACCGGGGTTGAACAGCGGCGCGCTGCGGCGGAACAGGCCCTTGTCCTTCGACCCGCCGCTGCCCGGCGGCATGAACAGGCCGGTGCCCGGCAATACCGGCGCCTCGGCGATGCTGCCCTCGCGGAACGGCGTGGCGATCATGTCGTCGAAATACTCGCGGTCGAACAGGCCGCAGGTCGACACGCCCTTGGGCTGGCACACCGAGGCGGACAGCGAAACCTTGCGCAGCAGGATCGGCGCGGGCTTCCCGTCGATCTCCCTGAACGCCGGCTGGTCGTAGTCGACGCGCCGCGTGGCCTCGATGCCCTCGCGGATCACGTCCATGTTGCCTTCGACGACGGCCGCGCCCTTGCTGCCGAATTTCTTGGCAATCTGCTTCTTCACCTTCTCGGCGATGTCCTCGCGCGAGGCGCCGGCCACCACCTGCTTCACGTGCCCGGCGACCGCGCCGATGAAGGCGATGCCCATCATGCGCGTGGCGAGTTCGGGCGTCGGCGCGTGCTTCCTGGCGACTTCGAAGGCGTCGATGATGAAGAAGTTGATCTTCTTCTCGCGGATCGTCTTGCGCGCTTCGCCCGGCAGATCTTCCCACACCTTTTCCGGCGTCGAGTTCGATTGCAGGATGAAGGTGCCGCCCTCGGAGAGTCCCTTCAAGGGGTTGGCATGCACGAAGGCGCGGTGGTCGGGCGAGATGACGACTTCGACGTCCTCCAGTTCGGCGTTGGTGATCTTGATCGGCTCGGGCGACAGCGTGATGTAGTAGTTGGTCGGCGCGCCGCTCTTTTCCGAGCCGTACTTCGGCGCCGCCTTGGAGTGCATGTCGAGCACGCCGGACAGGATGTCGGTCAGGAGCTTGCCGGAGGCGATCGTGCCGTAGCCGCCGACCGAATGGAAACGGATGCGGAAGGCCGAATCCGGCAGGAGGCGCGGATTGTCCGCCGTCTCCAGCGCCATCCCTTCGGTTTCCGGATACGCGGCCCGGAGTTTTTCCTGGAGCTTGGCCATGCGCGGATTCGGGTCCCTGGAGAAGAACTGCGAACCGAGATAGATCAGCGAGGCGCCTTGCCCCGTTTCCATGTTGTCGAAGGCGGCGATCAGGTGGCGCGGTTGCAGGTCGTGGCCGCCGAGGCCAAAGATCGCCGTGGTCAGTGTCGGCGCCGAGGCGTGGGCCGGGATGCCCGGGTGACGCTCACCGTCCGTCGATTCGGCATTTTCCAGCGCCTTGAAGAGCGCCTGCGTGGTAAGCGTGGCGAGCGCCGTCTGGTCGGAACGCTCGAGCACCGTCACCGCCTTCTTGCCGGCGAGCGCGGCGACCACTTCGGCTTCGGGGAAGGGTTGCAGGAGCTTGATCGACACCAGGCCGACCTTCCTGCCCTGCCCGCGCAGGTAGCTGACGACGCCCTCGACATCGTCGCACACGGAACCCAGGGCCACCATCACCGTCTCGGCGTCGTCGCACAGGAAGGTATGCACCGGCCTGTATTCGCGGCCGGTCAATGCGGAATACTCGTCCATCGCCTGGCGTACCAGCGCCGGCACGGCGGAAGCGAAGTGCGTGCGGTGGTCGGCGGAACCGGCCTGGAAATCCGGCTGGTTCTGCACCGGCCCGGTCATGCCGGGATTGTTGACGTCGACCAGGGCCGGAACGAGCTGGCGCGTGCCCTTCTCGAAGGCGTTCTCCCACTGGCGGCGCCACGCGCCGCGCAGCTCCTCGGGCAGCCAGGCGAGCGTTTCCTCCACCAGGGTTCCGGCGTTGTCCTTCTCGATTCTTTCGGCGTTGGCCTCGAGATGATTCCTCAGCGCCGCCAGCTTCTCGCCGGCGAGGTCGGCGGCGTGCCGCGCGAGGAACTGCCGGCATTGGAACACGCGACCCTTGGCGCCGAACAGGATTTCCTGCGAGAGCGTCGGCGCCCGGATGCGCCCGGCCGGATCGCCCAGGTATTCGCGCAAAAGCTCCGGCTCCGGCAGGAGCGCCTCGCTCATCATGTGGCTGGTGGCGAAGCCGTCCATCGCGTTGGCCACCGGAATCAGCGACAGCGCCGAGGCGCGGTAGGCGATCGCCGCGAGATCGGCCGCCTCCTGCGGATTGGCGCCGAACAGGATGGTGTAGCCGGAGGGCAGCAGGGCGTAGACGTCGTCGTGCCCGGCCATCACGTTGAGCGAATGCTTGGAGACGACGCGCGCCGCCACCTGCAGCACGAAGCCGCCGACCTTCTTGCCGACCGTCACGTAATGCGACTCCATGGCGTACAGGATGCCCTGGCTCGAAGACGCGTTGGAAATGAACTGCCCGCCGGTCAGCACCGCGCCCAGCGCGCCGCTCTGCGCCGAATGCTCGCCCTCGGGCTCGAAGAAGAAGGGATGCTTGCCCCACACATTGACCCCGCCTTCCGCGCGGAAAGCTTCGTAGACCTCGGAAATCTCGGTGGAAGGCGTGATCGGGTAACCGATCACGCCGCCGCAGACCTGGCCCATGACGTGGGCGACGGCACCGTTGCCGTTGATGACAGTGGGTAGACCCGGATATTTTGCTGTCTTGGTGTTCATGGTCGGACATCCCTATGAGTGTTGAGAATAAATTTTCTGTTTCGCGGGCGGGGTATCGACCCCACCCTTGACCAAGGAGCTACGTTCCTTCGCCCTCTTGGACCCCGAAATCAGCCCCCCGCCCGCGCCAAAAAAGCGGGGAATAAATTTCAAGCGCGGAACCAATCCATCGGCTCGCTCGGAAGCACACGACGAACCCGGAGGGGGAAGCGGCTTGACTGGCCGAAAAAACATGCCCTTCTCCCTTCCATTATAGTTATTGCAAAAACGGAACAACAAAATGAAGCTACGGAACCGGATGATTCTACTACCAACTTTCAGAACTGCACACAGGCCTGCCGGCTGGCCGCGCCGAATCCCCGATTCCTGTCTTCCGGAACCCGCTGCCACTCTCCCGCCGGCAGTCTCGCCGCCTCCGGCTGGCATCCCTTCGCCAGGCGGTTCAATGACGGAAGCAAACCGGGAAACGCGTATCGCATTGCGCTCGGGCAACTTCCGCCGCGCCATGCCGCGATCCCTGGCCGTGTCCTGGCGAACGAGGCGCTGGATGAAACCGCGGGTATGGAATGGATGCGTCGTCGGGGCTGGCCGCCCACTCCCACGCTTTCAACGGCATCCCCGAAAACCCGGCAGGTTCGACGGTCAGGACGCCTTCCCGTCGTCCGTCCCGCGCGGCACGGTGCGGGCCGGGCGGCTGACGGCCGCGAAGTCGAACGCCGGCACCTCGTAGGGATGCGCGGCGTACAGCGCATCGGTGATGGCGGGCAGATCTGCCTCCCGGCAGACGAACTCGATGCGGTATTCCGCCACGTGCTCCTCCTCACCGACCGCGCCGACGGCCGGATGCGCACCCGGAAGCGGACGGAATTGCCCGTCTCCGAGCACCTGCCAGCAGCAGCGGTCATAACCGTCGTAACGACCCGCGCCGGCGGCGAACAGGGCATTCTTGAGCGTCTCGGCGTGCTGGACGGGAACCTGGACGGTAAGTCGATACGGGATGTCGGACATGGTCGATCCTGGAACGGAGCATTCTTCGCATGAGGAGCCTTCATTGTACAATGTTCGATATTTCTTTCGGGGAACTCGATTGGTAACGAATTCCGGTGATCCCGGATCGGATGAAGACGCGATCCTCGAGGAATCCTCCGCATCGATGACGAGCATCGCCTCGCGCCGCTACCCCTGCTGGGAATGATCCGATGTGCCAGCTTCTTGGGATGAACTGCAACGTCCCGACCGACATCTGTTTTTCCTTTACCGGATTCCAGGCGCGGGGCGGCGGTACCGACGTGCACAGCGACGGATGGGGGATCGCCTTTTTCGAAGGCAAGGGCGCGCGCCTTTTTCTCGATCCCCAGCCATCGCACGGTTCTCCGGTGGCGGAACTCATCCGCAGTTATCCGATTCATTCGCTCAACGTCATCGCGCATATCCGCAAGGCGACGCAAGGCCCCGTCGGACTGGAGAACACGCATCCCTTCATCCGCGAATTGTGGGGGCGCTACTGGATCTTCGCGCACAACGGCAACCTGGCCGATTATTCGCCGGATCTGGACGGAAGCTACGCCCCGGTCGGGCAGACCGACAGCGAACAGGCTTTCTGCCATCTGTTGCAAACCCTGAAGAACCGGTTTCCGCGCGCCATGCCCGACTCGTCTGCCCTGCGCGAGGTTCTCGACGACTTTGCGGCAAGGACGCGGCGCTTTGGCACGTTCAATTTTCTTCTTTCCAACGGAGACTGCCTGTTCGCCCACCGCTCGACCGATCTGCATTACCTCATCCGCCAGGCGCCCTTCGCCGTCGCCCATCTCAAGGACGAGGACGTCACGGTCGATTTCGCCGAACTGACGACCCCCGATGACCGCGTGGCGCTGATCGCCACCCTGCCCTTGACCGACAACGAAGCCTGGATACCGCTGCCCACCGGGCGCGTAGTGTGCTTTTCCGAGGGCGCGTGCGATTACGGCGCCAACGCATCGACCGGCACGAACTGAAACAGCGGTCCGACCGCCAGGTTCTGCAAGTAAGCGATGATGCCACGGCGGTACTTCTCGTCGATCACCGCCGCCAGCGTATCGAGACGGCCGATGATCTTGCCGTGCTCGCGCTCGAAGCTGAGATTGCGGCCCTCGGCGGAAATCTCGTTGGCAAGCAGGAGCGGACGGCCCGCGGCGTCCTTCCGCTCGCCCAGCATCCACGCGGCGACGGTGACGTTGTGGGCGGCGTTGGCCAATCGCTGCGCGTCGAGTCCGTGGATGAGCGCAAGCTGGATGCGCCCGCCCCAGGCCTCGAAGAGCATCGTTCCCAGGCCGAAGACATACGCTCCGGCGCGGTCGCCGGAAAAATCGGCGTCGAAAGCGCGGCGCACCGCGGCGATTCCCTTCACGGCCATGCCTTCGGCGTCTTCCAGGCCGGGCAGGGGCAGGTCTTTGCGGATCGCGTCCAGGACTTCCTGCCGCGCCGCCTCCAGCGTCCGCGCCGGACGCTTCCTCCACATCGCCGGATTCCGGAGGTAGAGCTTCTCCAGCAGGATTTCCAGGCTGTCGAGGTTGTCGCGCATGACCAGATTGGCGAAGCGGTTGGCGTCGCTCTGCACCAACTGCCGCGCCTCGAACGGCTCGCCGCGGATCTCCCGCTCGACCGGGGTTTCGGCGCAGGCGGACAGCAAGGCCGCCAGCGCGCAGGCCAATGACGTCAGCAAACGGCGCGACCCCGTCCTCCTTCGCGTTTCATGCCGCATACGGTCTCCCCGATTTTCCCTTTATCCGTTTTACTTCACGCCCCGGACTCTTCATTCATCTTGGCAGGTCAGCAGCGATTCAACCGCCCGTGCATACTTCGTAACGATCTCGCTCGAAGGGATACCATACGCCGTCGATATTGATGAAAACGACGCGGTGTTTATTGTAGTAGTCTGCCTTCTCATCCTCGAAATGCCAATGCACGAAATCGGGAATGCCATCATGGTCGAGATCGACTTCATGAACGGTAATGTCCTCATGTGGTTTTTTCATGGCAACCTTGGCTTTTTGCAAAGGAAGAACGGTGGGGGATTGGAACCAGAACAAGGCTTCTTCTACCGGAGAGCCGGAAACATGTTTGCTTGCGCGGCGCTGATTGTTAAATCCCACGCGTCCCTCTTCACACTCAACATAATAATAAATGCCGATTTTCTCTTTCCATGCCTTATAACCAGGCATTGGCGAGACTTTGGGTGTCCATTCATGGATGCCGATCTGCCCATCACTACCGATAACGTGCTCGAAAACTGGCTGGGCAAGCGTCAGATCATAAAAGCCAATATCCCATGCGCCAACAAGCCATATGGAGTCATAATGGGATTCTGCCCAATAAGGCCCGCCAGTGACACGAAGCCGTTCTATAATCCCGAAATGGGCACTGATCTGTTCGATGGGTGCAGTACCGGGAAGAATGTTTTCGTCCTTAAAAAACGAGGAACGAATTTTGGGCAGGGCCAAAATCCCGTTCTCTGGCAGATAACAAAAGTCCATTGCATCAAAAGAATGGAAATAAAGTCTTTCCAGCCATTCTTCCAATGTATCGAGCTGTTCTCCCTGCCAATTCCCTTCCATGTTCCGGGCGCGTACCTGCGCGCAATCCAAAAGCAGCTGGTTTTCATTGCGCCCGGCGACAATACCTTTTTCCAGCAAGGCTTTCATCGCATCAAATTCAGGAATCGGATAGCGAACAATGGGCGGCAATCCGTCTTCCCGACAAGGCACTCCTGAAACGTTTTGCTCCAACTCATTCTGCTTGCTCGAAAGCAGGGTTCGCTCAAAATACTCTCCCGCATTGATCAGCGCGCGCATGGAAGGTGAAATCCAGAAGGCGCGGGGTGGGGAGTATTGGGGATTGAGTTGCAAGGCATTCGCCAAGTACTCTCGACTGGTTTCCTCCAGCGTCAGTGGCCTTTTCCCCAACAACCGGCAGGCCACGAAACCATGCTTCCTTGCATCCGTCGCACTCCATTCAATCTCACACATCCCGCCTTCCCGCACCCCGGTTTCCACCGTCGTATTGGTTGTCACATGGTCGATCACCGCACTTCGGGCATCCGCGCTTTCCCGGACATTGACCCAGGAACCCCACACCCACATTTCCTCCGCCTGAACAACAGGGCGGAAAAGAAGCAGCAGGAAGAAAAAGCGCCAATGGGAAATCCAAACAGTCCGATTTTCAGGGAACAGGCGTTCTTTTCGCATGGCATGTTTCCAAGGATTGGTCATGGAGCCTTTTGCAAAACCCCGCAGAATCAGGTTCTGATCGGCAAAAAAAGAAGTCGCGGGCGGTCATTTCTGGCATGATGCGAGGGTAAATCCGATAATCATAACGCCTGCCCATGAATACTACCCGCCGTGAATCCTTGATGCAACGTTGGCATGTTGTCCAACACGGGTGATCCCCGGACTCCGGCACGAAGCAGGTGTGCTGACGCCGAAACGGGAGCGACTCATCCACATTGGAACAGGCGCGCATCGAGGAATTCTGGAAAATATTCACTTAAATATATTTAGCACGAGGGCTTGGAATCTGCGGAACATGGAATCGTCAGTGAGTGCCTGCCAGAGTTTCAAGGTCAGATCGACCCTCTTGGCCTTCTGTGACACCCCTTGGTTCACCGCGTAAAGCGGCCGGCTCGATCTGACGAACCCCCCTTCGGGAAGACGCACGCGCGGTATCCGCGTCTCGAGGCAACCCTCCTGCTGGAAAAATTCAGATGCCGGTAGCGCTTGCTTACCGTGTCCTGCACCGGATGCTCTCCCGCTACCCCCGGTACGGTGAAGCGGCTGCCCGCAACGAAATCGACCGCCATCGTGAGCCCCTTTCCGGCCACGTCGAAATCAACCCCGGTCACGCGCCATGGATGGGTGATGCCCAGCGCCGCTTCGAACAGCTTCTCTTGCATGACAGGTCTCCCGATAGATTCACCCAACGGGCATCCTATCCCACCACGACCGCCGCGCTGGTCTTCCTGGCCGGATGCACGGGAGAGGGCGTCGTTCCCTCCGGTGCGAGAGCGCCGCCGATCAAAAAGGGGAGGAATGAACGAACGCTCATCCACTCTTCCCCGCCGAAAAAACCGCGTCGCTGCGTTGCGCATGCCTGGCCCCCTCTCCCTGGCCCTCTCCCCCCTGTGGGGGGCGAGGGGAATCCATCGGGAGAACTCATCATTGCCCGGGCCATGCGCCGTGACAATCCAGTTCGTTCTGCCCGGCGCGAAGCGCCGCTGTTCTTATCACCAGCTGTTTCGGGGTGGGTGGATACCTATGCTGTCCGGGAGCGGCAGCACGACCACGTTGAAACGGCGCTTCAGGGCCGAGGAGAGTTCATTGACCCCCTTGTCGCGGTGGTTGGCGGTAGCGATGACGTTGAAGCCGCGCCGGGCGTGAATCGCGGTATTGAGTTCGGCGATCGGCATCATTTTTTCCGAAAGCACGGTGATCAGCGTGTCCTGTACATCCGAGCCCATGCGCGTGAGTTCTTCCAGGCGGCAGAGTCTGCCCTCCTGCATGGCGCGAAAGAGCGGTGTCGGCACCAGCGCCGCCTCGCCGGGATCCTTGGCGAGCAGTTGCGCGTAGTTCCAGCCGTAGCGGATCTGGTTTTCGTCGGTACCCGCCGTGCATTGGATGAGCATCGTCGAATCGCCCATGATCGCCGCCGCCAGATGCTCGGAAACCCAGGATTTCGCCGTTCCCGGCACACCGAGCAGGAGCGGCGCGCGATCGGTCGCCGGCGTGGCCGCCGCCGTCTCCATCAGGCGGCGATGGCCCACGTACTTGGGCGAGATCACCGTGCCGTCGGCGGCCTTGCCGCCCAGGAGATAGGTGACACCGCCCTGGGGGAGAGCTTCCACCCGGCGGGTTTGTTCGCCTCGTCGCCCCGGGTGAGCGCGGCAAGCTCGTCAGCGCAGGATTGTTCGGCGGGAAGGCGGAGAAGAAGGTTGGACATTGGCGGAGGTTGGACATTGGCGGGGCTCCATCCAATGGGGTCGTTGTTCTGGGGGAGGCAGTCTAACCCCAAATTTCTCGGTCGTCCGCGCGGGAAACAACAAATACACTGAAAAAACAATGAGTTGCCGAACATCATGCGTTCACTCAATGAGTGAATCCGCCCGGCGCGTTTTCGCGTCTCCTGTCCATGGCGAAACAGAAGGGATTTCTTGCGCCGCAGCCATCGCCTCATCTCCTCGAACCGCGGTACGCGCCCAGCGGCCTGGCTTCGACGCCATATTTGCGCGCTACCCGCAGGTACATCTCCTGGGCGGAGACGACCTTCGGGTTGAGGGAGTCCCTGGCATGGGCCGTCTGGAGGTAGCGTACTCCCCGCGCGGCCATCTCCTCGTCCCATCCCCTGCGCTCGAGCCGGGTGAAAATGGCTTTGCTGGCGTCGGTGAGGAATTGCACGCTGGGAATGCGTTCGGCGGCCTCGATCAGCGTCTGCAGCGATGCCTCGTGATCGCCGTTGCGTTCCGCTTGCGCGCCGCGGTCGTTGATCTCGACGATTTCCCGGCCGACTTCGGCGAGCAGCCGCCGGCCGGCCTCCTCATGGCCGGTCTTGGCGAAAACGGCCTGGATGCGGGTGATCATGCCCTGGTCTTCGTGGTTCTCGGCAGCCACCCTGCCGAGAATCTCCTGCGCCTGATTCTCTTCTCCGGTGGCAAGGCAGGCGTGCGCCAGATCGACGGCGAGGCTTTGCGAGACTTCCGCCGAATCGGTGTTCTCCCGCATCTTCTCGCGCAGGGCCAGCGCTTTTTCCAGTGACTGTCTGGCCTTGGCCGCTTCGCCATCCTGACTGGCGCACAGGCTGTCCATGACCAGCGCGGCGAATTCACCCTGCGCGTCGCCGCGGCAATCGCGCCGCAATTCCTGCGTCACGCGGCGCGCGTTCTCGACGTGGCCGCGTTCGAGCATGACCCGGGTCAGATTGGCGTAATCGTCGATCTCCCGGAGCGACGAGCCGCGCCGCCGCTCGATCACCTTGCCATAGGCGCGCTCGGCGGCTTCGAAGTCGTTGTTGCGCGCGGCGACGTCACCAGTTTGGCGCTGCCGGATGGAATTGTCCGGGGATATGGCAACGGCCTTTTCCAGCGTCTGCTGCGCTTTTTCCAGATCGCCGAGCGCTTCCCAAACTCCGGCGATGAAATCATAGACGGCAAGGTACTCGGGAAATTCTTCGATGAGTCCCAGGCCGATGTTCTTCGCCTCGGTCAGATCGCCGAGTCCCTTGAGGGAAGCGGCGAGCCCCATGCGCGCCCATGGCGCCCGCGTGAGACCGATCGCTTGCCGGTAGACGGCGCCGGCTTCGTCGAAGCGTCCGAGCGTATTGAGGATGGCGCCTTTCTGGCGCAGCACGTCGAGGACGAACATGGGCTCGTTCCGCGCGAGCAGGGTTTCGCATGCCGCCAGAGCATCGGCATAGGCGCCGCCGTCGAGGTGGCGGAAAACCGGCTTGAGGTATTTCTTTCGATACAGCGCGCGGGCCAGGCGCGCTTCGAGCATCTCGGCGGTGAAAGGCTTGATCAGGTAGTCGTCGGGCGCCCATTCGGCCACCGAGACGACGTTGCGATAGGCGCGTTCCGCGGTGAGCAGGATGAACACCGTTGACAAGGAGATGAGATGCTGCTGCCGAAGCTCTTCCAGCAACTGCTGGCTGTCGCGTCCGTCATCGAGAAGGTAGTCGGCGAAGATGACGTCGAACTCGTGGGCCTTGACTTGCCGCAGCACTTCCACCGAACTCGCGGCGTTGTGGACGGCGGCGACGCCCAGCGTCGACAGGAGGATACGCAATAAATTGCGGGCGCTGCTGTGTCGGTCGATGATCAACACACGCAAATGTTCGAGACTCTTGCCCAGGCTTTGGAGCAATTCCTGGGTATTCGAAAGATCGGGCGGGCTCATGGAGAGATTCGGCGGCTTGCATCGGCGTGACGGAACCCCTCGATTTATAAACGGAATTGATGCCTCGCGCAATGTCGCGCATGGGCAGAAGTCCGGATGAAATCTGTTATTTTTCAGATAATTGGCGTAAAATCCGCTGTTTTGTGGCAATCCTCTCACTCCATGCGGCATCCGGATTCCTTCGATGTGATCGTGGTCGGCGGCGGCCACGCCGGAACCGAGGCGGCGCTGGCCGCCTCGCGCATGGGCGCGGAAACCCTGCTGCTCACGCACAGCCTCGATACGCTCGGCGCGATGAGTTGCAACCCGTCGATCGGCGGCATCGGCAAGGGGCATCTGGTCAAGGAAGTCGATGCGCTCGACGGCGCGATGGCCGCGGCGGCCGACGAAGCCGGCATCCAGTTTCGTATTCTCAATGCCAGCAAGGGTCCGGCGGTGCGCGCCACGCGCGCGCAGGTCGACCGCGCGCTGTATCGTCAGGCGATCCGTTCGCGCCTGGAGAGGCAGCCGAAGCTCAAACTCTTCGCGCAGGCCTGCGATGATCTGATCCTGGAAGGTGGGCGCGTTGCCGGCGTGGTGACGCAGCACGGCATCCGCTTTTCGGCGCGCGCCGTGGTCTTGAGCGCCGGAACCTTTCTCAACGGCCGCATCCACGTCGGTCTCACCCACTCCGCCGGAGGGCGCATGGGCGACCTGCCCTCGCTCGCGCTGGCGGCGCGCCTCGCCGAACTGGGGTTGCAGGCGGGGCGGCTGAAGACCGGCACGCCGCCGCGCCTCGACGGGCGCACGATCGATTTTTCGGCGCTGACTGAACAGCATTCCGACGATCCGCTGCCGGTATTCTCCTTCCTTGGCCGGGCGGCGCGGCATCCGCGCCAGAGGCCGTGCTGGGTCACCGCCACCAATCCGCGCACGCACGAGATCATTCTTGGCGGGCTGGACCGCTCGCCGATGTATACGGGGGTCATCGAAGGCGTCGGTCCGCGCTACTGCCCGTCGATCGAGGACAAGATTCATCGCTTCGCGCCCAGGGACAGCCATCATGTCTTCCTCGAACCCGAGGGCCTCGATACGCGCGAAATCTATCCGAACGGCATTTCGACGAGCCTGCCCTTCGACGTGCAGCTGGCCCTCGTGCGATCGATCAAGGGGCTGGAAAACTGCCACATCCTGCGTCCGGGCTACGCCATCGAATACGACTATTTCGATCCGAGCGGACTCTCCGCGTCGCTGGAGACCCGTGCCGTCGAAGGGCTTTTTTTCGCCGGGCAGATCAACGGCACGACCGGCTATGAAGAGGCGGCCGCGCAGGGCTTGCTGGCCGGCGCCAACGCCGCATTGCGCGCGCGGGACGAAGCGCCGTGGTGGCCGCGCCGCGACGAAGCCTATCTCGGTGTGCTGGTCGACGATCTCATCACGCGCGGCGTGTCCGAGCCGTACCGCATGTTTACGAGCCGCGCCGAGTACCGGCTGTCGCTGCGCGAGGACAATGCCGACCTGCGCCTGACCGAGACCGGGCGCCGCCTCGGGCTGGTCGATGAAACGCGCTGGGCCGCCTTCTGCGCAAAGCGCGAGGCGATCGCCCGCGAACGGGAACGCCTCCGGTCGACCTGGGCGCGTCCGGGCAGCGTCGACATGGCCGCGCTGACGGCGGTGCTCGGCAGGCCGATCGAGCGCGAATACACGCTGTTCGATCTGTTGCGCCGTCCCAAGGTGGAATATGCCAATCTCATGTCCCTGGAATTTGGCGGCAACGTCCGCGACGGCCTTGACGAACCGGCCGTCGTCGAGCAGATCGAGATCGAAGCGAAGTACCACGGCTACATCGAACGGCAGTCCGAGGAAGTGGCGCGCAATCTGGCCAACGAAGAGACGCTGCTGCCGCGGGATCTCGACTACGAGCGGATCGGCGGCCTGTCGACCGAGATTCGCCAGAAGCTTGCCAGGCATCGTCCACAGACCATCGGCCAGGCCTCGCGCATCCAGGGCGTGACGCCGGCGGCGATCTCGATCCTGCTCGTCCAGCTCAAGCGCATGACGCCGCAAGCGGTGCCCGGCAAGGCATGAGCCAGGCGGAGCAGCTCGCGCGGGGCCTCGAGGCCATGCGGCTCGTCCTGGGCGCCGGGCAGCGCCAAAAACTGCTCGCCTACCTGGCGCTGCTCTACAAGTGGAACCGCACCTACCGGCTGACCGCCGTGCGCGCGCAGGATCAGGCCGTCAGCCACCATCTGCTCGATTCGCTGTCGATCCTGCCGTTCGTCCCGGAAGGCCCGCTGCTCGACGTCGGCAGCGGCGGCGGCGCGCCGGGAATTCCCCTGGCCGTCGCCCGCCCGGACCTCGCGGTGACGCTGCTCGACGGCAATGCCAAGAAAGCGGCGTTTCTGCGCCAGGCGACCATCGAACTCGATTTGACGAACGTTTCCGTTCACGGCGGACGCGTCGAACAGTATCATCCGCAGATCGGTTTTTTCGCGGTCGTTGCGCGCGCCTTTGGCGAACTGGCCGATTTTGCGGCGATGTCCCGGCATTTGCCGGCCGCAGAGGGCGTTTGGCTGGCCATGAAAGGCGCCCGGCCGGACGGGGAAATCGGCCGCCTGCCCGGATGGGCGCAAGTCGAAGCGGTGCACCCGCTGGCCGTGCCCGGCGTCGGCGGCGAACGGCATCTGATCGTCATGCGCCGCGCCATGGCGGATTGAACGAAAGTCAGGAGAGGCAAGGTGACGAGAATACTGGCGGTGACCAACCAGAAAGGCGGCGTCGGCAAGACGACGACCGCCGTCAACCTGTCGGCGTGCCTGGCCGCGCTCGGGCGGCGCGTGCTGATGATCGACCTCGATCCGCAGGGCAACGCCACCACCGGTTGCGGCGTGGTCAAGCGCGAAGCCCTGCCGACGGTCTATCAGACCCTGATCGGGGAATCGACGTTCATGGACGCGCGCGTGCGCACCGAGTTCGGATTCGACGTGTTGCCCGCCAATCGCGACCTGGCCGGCGCCGAGGTCGAATTGATCGGCATGGAAGGGCGCGAATTCCGCCTGCGCGACGCGCTCGCGCCGGTTCTCGCCGAATATGATTTCATCCTGATCGATTGTCCGCCGGCGCTCAACATGCTGACGGTCAACGGGCTCGCCGCGGCGCAGGCGGTGATCATCCCGATGCAATGCGAATACTACGCGCTGGAGGGGCTGACCGATCTGGTGGCGACGCTCAGGAAGGTGCGCGCCCGACTCAATCCGAAACTGGAAATCGAAGGACTGCTGCGCACCATGTACGATCCGCGCTCGACGCTGATGCAGCAGGTTTCCGGCGAACTCGTCGAACATTTCGGCGACAAGGTCTATGGCACCATCGTCCCGCGCAACGTGCGCCTGGCCGAAGCGCCCTCCTATGGCCGACCGGTGATCGCCTTCGACAGGCAATCCAAGGGAGCGCTGGCCTACGGCGCACTGGCGGAGGAAATTCTGGAGCGCAGCGGCGCGGCGCCGCAGTCCCGCGGACAAGGAAATCAGACATGAAGCAAAAAAAGGGACTCGGACGCGGCCTCGATGCGCTGCTTGCCGGCAACGAAAGTCCGGGCGGGGAACAGCAGCGCAGCCTGCCGGCGAGCAGCCTGCAGCCTGGCAAATACCAGCCGCGCACGCGCATGGACAAGGAATCGCTGGAGGAACTGGCCGCCTCGATTCGCGCGCAGGGATTGATGCAGCCGATCCTGGTGCGCCAGATCGACGGCGTCGCGGGCGAGGAACGTTTCGAGATCGTCGCCGGCGAACGCCGCTGGCGCGCCGCGCAGATGGCCGGAATGAGCGAGGTGCCGGCGCTGATCCGCGAAATTCCCGACGAGTCGGCGCTGGCCATGTCGCTGATCGAAAACATCCAGCGCGAGAATCTCAATCCGCTCGAAGAAGCCGGCGGCATCCAGCGCCTGGTCGACGAATTCGGCATGACCCACCAGCAGGCGTCCGAGGCGGTCGGCCGTTCGCGCCCCGCCGTGTCGAACCTCCTGCGCCTCCTGCAGCTCGTCCCGCCGGTGCAGGAGATGCTGATGGCCGGCGAGATCGACATGGGCCACGCCCGCGCTCTGCTGTCCTTGCCGGGCGCCGCGCAGATCCAGGTCGCCCAGCGCGTGGCGCAGAAGAGACTGTCGGTGCGCGAAACCGAACGGCTCGCGCACCATGCGCTGAAGCCTCCCCGCGCGACCGAGGCCGGGACCAGGACGCCCGACCGCGATCTGTTGCGTTTGCAGGAGGAAATCTCCGACATCCTGGGCGCGCGGGTCGAGATACGCGCCAACGGCAAGGGAGCGGGAAGGATACAGATCCAGTTCGGCGATCTGGATCAACTGGACGGAATTCTGCAACGGTTTCGTTGAGTGAAAATCCTGGCGCGCCCGAGACGATTCGAACGTCCGACCCCTGCCTTCGGAGGGCAGTACTCTATCCATCTGAGCTACGGGCGCCGGTTTCCGAGTCTTCCGTGACTCTGACGACTACGCGTCACGGCCGATGCAAGAGGAGAAGCATAGCGTTTTTGCCAGCCCGCGTCCATCCACTTTCCACACCGAAACGCGTTTCGACTTGAAGGAAAACTCGATTCGAGCCACGATTCACCATCTTTCGCCGCTATCGCCATGCCGGAACTCCCCGAAGTCGAAGTCAGCCGCCTGGGTCTGCTGCCTCATCTCACAGGACGGACTCTCGTCCGGGCGGTATTCCGCGCGGCGAAGCTGCGCCACGCCTTGACGCCTGAACTCGCTTCCCGTCTCGCTGGCAAGAGGATCCGCGTCATCCTCCGGCGCGGGAAATATCTGCTCTTCGGATGCGCAGGCGGGGAAGACGAAGGCTGGCTGATCCTCCACCTGGGCATGTCCGGCAGTCTGCGCCTGGTTTCTCCCGACGCGCCGGCGCAAAAACACGATCACGTGGATCTGGTCTTCCCGGAGACGATCCTGCGTCTTCGCGATCCGCGGCGCTTCGGCACCCTGTTGTGGCAGGAAGGGCCGGATGTCGAGCGTCATCCCGCGCTCGCCGCGCTCGGCCTCGAGCCGCTGTCGCCCGGATTCGACGGCGACTGGCTGTACGCGGCCACGCGACACAGGAATACGCCGATCAAACCTTTGCTGATGGACGGCCGTCTGCTGGTCGGCATCGGCAATATCTACGCCTCGGAAGCCCTGTTCCGCGCCGGTATCGCTCCCGCGCGAGCCGCCGGAAGGATCGGCCTTGAGCGCTGCCGCCGGCTGGCCGGGGCGATCCGCGCCACGCTCGAAGCAGCCATCGCCGCCGGAGGCAGCAGCGTGCGCGATTACGTGCACAGCGACGGCGGCGCGGGCAGTTTCCAGGTGGCGTGCGCGGTTTACGGACGCGCCGGGCAGCCCTGCCGGATTTGCGGCACACCGATCCGCGCGCTGCGCCAGGCCGGCCGGACGAGTTTTCATTGCCCACGCTGCCAGAAATAGGACCGCTCATGCCCTGGCTTTCCGTCCTCATCGATACCGATTATCGTCACGCCGAACCGCTGGCCGACGCGCTGATCGACGCCGGCGCGCTGTGCGTCGGCATCGAGGATGCCGACGCCGGCACGCCGGACGAATCCCCGCAGTTCGGTGAGCCCGGTTCGCTCGCAAGGCCGGGATGGATGCGCTCGCGCGTCACTGCCTTGCTCGACGCCAAGGCCGACGTCGATGCCCTGCTGGGGAATTGCGCCGCCGCCGCGGGCCTCGGCGCCCGTCCCGATTACGCGCTGGAAAAAGTCGAAGAGCAGAACTGGGTAGCGCTCACCCAGGCGCAGTTCGCGCCGATCCGCATCTCCGATCGCCTGTGGATCGTGCCTTCCTGGCACACCGCGCCGGACCCGGCAGCCATCGTCCTCGTCCTCGATCCGGGCATGGCCTTCGGCACGGGTTCGCACCCGACGACGCGGCTCTGCCTCGAATGGCTGGAGCGCACGGTGAGGCCGGGCGCTTCCGTGCTCGATTACGGCTGCGGCTCGGGCATCCTGGCCATCGCCGCCGCGCGCCTGGGCGCCGTCGAAGTGCTCGGCGTCGACATCGACCCGCAGGCAGTCGCCGCGGCGCGGGGCAATGCCGCGCGCAACGGCGTCCAGGTTCGCTTCGAGGACTCGGCCATCGGCCTGCGCGGACAGTTCGATCTGGTGGTCGCCAACATCCTGTCCAATCCGCTCAAGGCGCTGGCTCCGGCGATCTCCGCCCACGTCCGGCCCGGCGGAGCGCTTGCCCTGTCGGGCATCCTCTCCGCGCAGACCGGGGATCTGATCGCGGCATATGCTCCATGGATACCGTTGACGATGGCCGGCACGCTCGATGGCTGGGTCTGCCTGAGCGGAGAGAAAGCGCTCCGATCCTGAAAAGCGCAGTCGACACAGGGAACACGAAAACCGGAGAAATTCATTCCACTCGATGAGTGAATTTGCCTGAACTCGTACCGCTCAACGTATCCTCCGCCTTTGCTGTAGTCGGACCACGAGAGAAACGCTGAATAAGTCGCCATTCCGGAGAAGGACGAATGGAACTCGTCGATCTTCATGGATTCCCGCCGATCAAGGGAATGACGAGGTTTTTGGTGGTTTCGGCCGCGTTTTTCGGGCCAAACGGAATAGAATGCACACGCATGAGCGCGATCGGCAATTTTCTCTGGTTCATTCTGGGCGGCATGTTCATGGGCCTGGGCTGGTGGCTGGCCGGACTGCTGGCCTTCGTGTCGATCGTCGGCATCCCTTGGGGGCGGGCGTGTTTCGTGATCGGCCGCTTCGCCTTTCTTCCGTTCGGCAAGGAAGCCATCGACCGCAAGGATCTGTCGGGCAAGGACGATCTGGGCACCGGATTCTTCGGCCTGCTGGGCAACGTCCTCTGGTTCATCCTGGCCGGCTGGTGGCTGGCCATCGGGCACGTCATGACGGCAGTCGCCTGCTTCGTGACGATCATCGGTATTCCCTTCGGCATCCAGCACCTGAAGCTTGCCGGCATCGCCCTGGCTCCGGTCGGCAAGACCATCGTGGACAAGGAACTGGCTGCGGCGGCCCGCGGCAGCGGGGCGCAGGTCGATCTGTCGAAGATCAGGAATGGCTAGGCGAACGGCGGCATGAAACTCCAACAGTTGCGCTATCTGGTCGAAGTGGCGCGCAGCGGGCTCAACGTCTCGGAGGCCGCCGAAACGCTGTTTACCTCGCAGCCGGGCGTATCGAAGCAGATCAGAATGCTCGAGGAAGAACTGGGCGTCGTGGTGTTCGAACGCAGCGGCAAGCGGCTGACCACGATCACCGAGCCGGGCCGGCGCATCCTCGACCTCGCTGAGCGCATCCTCCAGGAAGTGAGCAACATCAAGCGGGTGAGCGAGGAATACGCGGGCGGCAGGAGCGGCAGCCTCATCATCGCCACGACGCATACCCAGGCGCGCTACGCCTTGCCGGCCGTGGTCAAGGAGTTCATCGAAAAATACCCGGACGTCCGCTTGTCGATGCACCAGGGCAGTCCTTCGCAGATCGCGGAATGGACGCAGAAGGGCGAGGCGGACATCGTCATCGCCACCGAGTCCATGGACCAGTATCCGCAACTGGTGATGCTGCCCTGCTGTCAGTGGGGGCACAGCGTCATCGCGCCGGAAGGTCATCCGGTCCTGAGCGAGGAGGGCATCACGCTCGCCAACCTGGTGCGCTGGCCGTTGATTACCTACGATCCGGCATTCGCCGGCCGATCGCTGATCGACCGGGCCTTCGAGCGGGCCGAGATCACGCCGAACATCGTGCTGACCGCCATCGACGCGGACGTCATCAAGACTTACGTCAGCCTGGGCCTGGGCCTGGGCATCATCGCCGGCATGGCCTACGACCCGGCGCGCGACCAGGGCCTGCGCGCGTACGACGTCTCCCAACTGTTCGGACTCGCCACCACGCGCATCGGGCTGCGCCGGGGAACCTATCTGCGCCGCTTCGAGTACGATTTCATCGAGCTGTTCGCCTCGCATCTGTCGAAACACGTCGTCGACATGGCCATGGAGGGCGCGGGAGCCAACGACGCCTATCTGCTCTAAAAGAAATCTTCGCCAGCGGCAGGCGACCGAACACGCGTTGCGGCATCGGTCTGAAATTCGATGCGATCCACGTCGAAGACGAGGACGCCAAAAATGAACCATCCGGCAAGCCTGCAATGTTCCCGGGAAATTATTTTTGGGTTATTCTTGCCCCATCAAGCGTCGACGCAATCGGCGTCGCACAAGGGGTTTCAGCGGACAGACCATCATGCGGACTAGAAATTTCAAACTTTCCTTTTCCAGCCCCGCCTTCCTTGGCGATGCCGAACAAAACGGCGCTTGGCGCACACCGCCGATCAAGGCGCTGCTCAGGCAGTGGTGGCGGGTGGCGTATGCCGCCGCGCAGGACAATTTTCAGGTGAATGTCGCCAGGATGCGCGAAGAGGAAGCCGCGCTCTTCGGCCATGCGGGCGACGAGGGCGCGAGCAAGAGTCTCGTGCGCTTGCGGCTGGCACGGTGGGACGGCGGAAAACTGAAAAGAACACAGTGGCAAGCGGGCGACTCCATTCTTCATCCGGAAGTCCAACGCAATGTGGACGCTCTTCTCTACACGGGATATGGCCCTGTCACATTGCCGAGAGGTGCGCAGTCAGCGACACTCAAAGCCAATGCCGCCGTCCAAGATGGAGAATCTGCCCAGTTGAGCCTGGCGTGGCCGGGCGAGGCCGATGCGTTGATGCGGCAAGCCTTGTGGCTGATGGATCGTTTCGGCACTCTGGGCGGGCGCGGCCGCAATGGCTGGGGAAGTTTTTCGCTGACGCTGGAAGCGGGCGAAGCCTTGCAGGGTAAACTGCCGTTGCGTAATTGGCAGGATTGCCTGCGACTGGATTGGCCGCACGCGATCGGGGCAAACGGAAAGCCTCTGATCTGGCAAACCTGCCCGAAAGCCGACTGGAAACAGGTGATGGTGGAATTGGCAAGGCTCAAGATCGGCCTGCGGATGCAATTTATCTTCACGACAGGGAAGAACGCGCCAAAAGTCGAAGACCGGCATTGGCTCAGCTATCCCGTTACAAATCACTCGGTAGCGGCATGGGGCGGCAATCTTCGCCTTCCCAACAGCCTGCGTTTCAAGGTGCGCCCCACGGGAAACGGTCAGTTTTCCGGCGTGAT
>JAITIQ010000176.1 GCA_031279425.1 Accumulibacter sp. | reverse complement strand
GGGCGACCCGCTCTACGCCGACGAAGAAGCCAGATCCAGGGCGGACCGGCTGTTGCTGCACGCCGATGAGCTGGCTTTCCGCCACCCGGTCACGGGCCGGCGGCTCGCTTTTTCGTGCGTCGCCCCGTTCTGAACGCGGCGGCAAGGTCCCGCCGGTTCAGGATTTCCGTCTCGCCCCGACGCGTCCGGGAATGGCGGATGGGTTTGCGTGCGATTCTCTCCGTTCAGTGACGGGTCACCGTGAACTTCATGAAACGCGATGGGCGTACCTTGGACGTGCGCAAGACGACCCGCGCCGAACCGCACTCCAGCCAAGAATCGGGAGCCGAATGCACCGATGAGTTCCTCCTTTGACGGGACAAACCGACGGCAGTTGGAACCGCTTTCAACGCGGAGGGCACAGAGAAAATCGGGGTTTCACCCATTGGGCAAAACGAAATTTACATTCCGGCGCTCCATTGTCTGCCGGCAAGATGAACCCCCGCCTCGGTGACGACGGCGTCCAGGCGTTCGTCGTGCGGCTCGGGATGAACGCTGTCTACGCGCGCGAGCTCGAAGCCGATGCCGACGGCCAGCGGCCGGGGACGCAGGCGGGCCAGCGTGCGGTCGTAGTAGCCGCCGCCGTAGCCCAGGCGGAATCCGGCCGCGTCGAAGGCAGCCAGCGGGATCAGCAGGGCCTGCGGCGGGAGGAAGTCGCCGGCGGCCGGCGTGGGGATGCCGTAGCGGTCCTTCACCATCGCCGTATCCGACCGCCAGCCGCGAAAGGCGAGCGCGCCGTCCCGATCGACGACCACCGGCAGCAAGGCGGCAAATGAGCTGTCGCCGCCTTCCAGCCAGTCTGCGAGCAGGGGGCGCAGATCGGGCTCCCGGTTCATCGGCCAGAAGAAGCCGACGCGCAGCGAGGAAAGTTGCGGGAAATGCGCCGCGAGATGCTCCCGGATCCTCCGTGAGCGCCGCGCGTGCTCGCCGGGGTCGAGGGCCATGCGCCGCGCGATGGCGGCGCGGCGCAATTCGCGCCGCGCCGCCATCGCGTCCATCCCTTCCCTTTCAAGGGAGGCGGGCTGTCCGGCGTCCGTGCCAGTGGGCATATGGTATGCTGGAAGGCAGTATTCGAGAGACTTCCAGCTTATCATGACGTCCCGCTTCGCCGCCTTCCTGCCCTGTCTCGTTTTCCTGTTCTGCCCGCCTCCGGCCATGGCCGAACCGTCGGACGAGACCTTCCTGGCCGCCCGCGAGGCGGCGCGCGCGGGCGATCGGGCGCGCTTCGAGCGTCTGGCCAGTGAACTCGGAGGATACGAGCTTTCGTCCTACGTCGATTACTGGCGATTGCAGTTCGATCTGAAGAACGGCTTCGATCCGGAGGCGGTGCGCGCCTTCCTGGCCGGCAACGAGGGCAGCTGGCTGGCCGAGAAGATGCGCGGCGACTGGCTGAGACAACTGGGCGGGCGGAAGGAGTGGTCGTCCTTCGACGCCGAATACCCGGCGCTCAGGAAGCCGGACCAGGAACTTGCCTGCTACGCGCTGCAAAGCCGGCTCCTGCGCGGCGATGCGAGCGCGCTCGAGGAAGCCATGCCGCTCTGGCTGGCTCTCGTCGATCCTCCGGAATCCTGCCATCCGGTGCTCGAAGCGCTGATCGTCGACAAGCGCGTGCAGGCCGGCGACGTCTGGGCGCGCATTCGCCGGCAGGTGGAAACCAATCGCCTGACCGCCGCGAGCCACAGCATGAATTACCTGCCTTTGAGCCAGGCGCCGGATGCCCGCACGGTGAAGGCGGTGATCCATTCGCCGCTGCCCTGGCTCACCCGGACCAAGCTCTCGGATTCCCGCAGGCACCGCGAGCTCGCCGCGCTGGCCGTCGCGCGCATCGCCCGCAAGGACCCGAGCCTGGCGGCCGGGCAACTGGAGCGCCTGGAGCCGCGCCTGTCGGCTGGAGAGAGAGAATGGGCCTGGAGCCAGATCGCTTGGCAGGGCGCGCTGCGGCATCTGCCCGAGGCGATCGGCTGGTACGGGAAGGCGGGCGATGCGCCGATGTCCGACGAAGTGGCGCAGTGGCGCGCGCGCGCCGCGTTGCGCGCGCTCGACTGGAAAGCGGTGCGCTCGGCGATCGGCAGGATGCCGCCGGCGCTCACCGGGCAGCCGGCCTGGATCTACTGGCTGGGACGCGCCCGGCAGGCCGAGGGCCGCGACGATGCGGCCAGGGCGCTGTTCGTCCGCCTCTCGGGGCAGCCGAACTTCTATGGCCATCTCGCCGACGAGGAACTGGGGCGGCCGATCGCGCCGCCGCCCGAAGCCGCGCCGCCGACGGCCGAAGAGATGGCGCGGATCGCCAATGACGCGGCGATCCGGCGCGCGTTCGCGCTGTTGCGCCTCAATCTGCGTATCGAAGGCCTGCGCGAATGGAATTGGGCGATGCGCGGCATGAGCGACCGCGAACTGCTGGCCGCGGCCAGGGTGGCCGAAGGCGCCGGCAGGTACGATCGCGCGATCGCCAGCGCCGAGCGCACGCGCGCGGAGCACAGCTACGCGATGCGCTATCTGTCGCCTTTCGGCGAGCAGATCCGGGCTGCCGCGCGCCTGCAATCGCTGGATGAGGCCTGGGTCTACGGCCTGATGCGGCAGGAAAGCCGCTTCGTGACCGATGTTCGCTCTTCGGCGGGCGCCTCGGGGCTGATGCAGTTGATGCCGGCGACGGCGCGCTGGGTGGCCAAGCGGATCGGCTTGAAGAACTATCGTCCGAGCCGGGTCAACGATACCGAGACCAATCTGTTGCTGGGCACCAGCTACCTGCGCATGGTCATGGAGCGCCTCGACGGCCATCCGCTGCTCGCTTCGACTGCCTACAACGCCGGGCCGGGGCGGGCGCGCAGGTGGCAGGCCGAGCTTCCGCTGGAAGGCGCGATCTACGCCGAGACGATTCCCATCACCGAAACCCGCGATTACGTCAAGAAGGTGGTGAGCAACACCGTCTACTATTCCGCGCTGTTCCACGGGAAGGCGCAGTCGATCCGGCGCTGGCTCGGCGTCGTCGGGCCGCGCTCCGGCGCGAAAGGGGAAGATCTGCCCTGACGGAGGACGGAGTTACCGGGCGGCAGGCGTTCCGCCCGTCTTCGCAGCCGGTTTCGATTCTCCGCGGCATGGGCAATTTTGCACACGATTCGGCGCCGAGGCTGCGGTAGTATCCTACCCTTTCGTATTGAAGGAGTACCCATGTTGAAACTGATCATCGGTGACAAGAACTATTCCTCATGGAGCCTGCGCCCGTGGTTGGCGGCGAGGCAGGCCGGAATACCGTTCGAGGAGATCTCGATTCCCCTGCGCCGGGCCACGACCAAGGCGGAAATCCTCAAATACTCGCCGACCGGCAAGGTGCCCTGCCTGATCGACGGCGATACGGTCGTCTGGGAATCGCTGTCCATCTGCGAATACCTGGCGGAACTGAACCCCACGCTGTGGCCGTCCGAGAAAAAGGCGCGCGCCGAGGCGCGTTCCGTCGCCGCCGAAATGCACTCCGGATTTGCCGCGCTGCGCCAGGGGATGTCGCTCGACGTGCGGGCTTCGTTCCCCTTCCTGCCGCCGTCGGTGGAAGTCCAGGCGGACGTCGCGCGCATCGTATCCATCTGTGAGGATTGCCGGCAGCGCCATGGCCGCGAAGGTCCTTTCCTGTTCGGGCGTTTCACCAACGCCGACGCCATGTACGCGCCGGTCGTCTTCCGCTTCCTGACCTACCACGTCGAGCTGCCGGAACTGCCACGCCAGTGGGTGGACACCATGGCCGCGCTGCCGGCGATGCAGGAATGGCGCGAGATGGCCATCGCGGAAGCGCATTGATCCTTCGTCTCCCATAGCCCGTTTTTCACCCCGGCATGCGGATTTTCTCGGTCGGCGGCGCGGTGCGCGACGAACTGCTCGGCCTGCCGGTTCAGGATCGTGATTTCGTGGTGGTCGGCGCCTCACCCGAGGACCTGCTCGCGCGCGGCTTCAGGCCGGTCGGCAGGAATTTCCCGGTCTTTCTGCATCCCGTCACGCGCGAGGAACACGCGCTCGCCCGTACCGAACGCAAGACCGGCCACGGCTACGCGGGCTTCGTCTTCCACGCTTCTCCGGAAGTCACGCTGAAAGAGGATCTGGCGCGCCGGGATCTGACGATCAACGCCATCGCGCGGGCGGAAGACGGGACGCTGATCGATCCCTTCGGCGGCATCGCCGACCTCGAGGCGCGCATCCTGCGACATGTCGGCCCCGCCTTCGCCGAGGACCCGGTGCGGATTCTGCGTGTCGCGCGCTTTGCCGCGCGCTTTGCCGATTTTTCCGTCGCGCCGGAGACGATGGCGCTGATGCGGCGAATGGTGGACGACGGCGAGGCGGACCACCTCGTCGCCGAGCGCGTCTGGCAGGAACTCGCGCGCGGGCTGATGGAAGCGGCGCCCTCGCGCATGATCCGCATACTGCGCGGCTGCGGCGCGCTCGCCCGCCTCCTGCCGGCGCTCGACCGCCTGTTCGGCGTGCCGCAGCGGGCGGATTACCACCCCGAAGTCGACACCGGGGAACACGTGCTGCTGGCGGTAGACTGCGCGGCGCAGAAAGGCTTTTCCCTGCCGGTCCGTTTCGCCGTGCTGCTGCACGATCTGGGCAAGGGGCTGACGCCGGTGGCCGACCTGCCGCGCCACCCCGGCCACGAGGCGCGCGGCCTGCAGCCGGTGGAGGAAGTCTGCGCCCAGCTGAGGGCGCCGGCGGAATGCCGCGATCTGGCCCTGCTGGTCACCGCCTGCCACGGCGACATCCGGCGCGGAGCGAAAATGAGCGTGGAGACGATCGTGCGCCTGCTGGAGCGGACCGACGCCCTGCGTCGCCCACAGCGTTTCCTCCGGCTCCTGGAAGCCTGTGTCTGCGATTTCCATGGCCGGCAGGGCTGGCAGGACCGGCCGAGTCCGTCCGGCGAGCTCTTCCCGCCCGCGCTGGAAGCCGCCCGCTCGGTCGATGCCGCGGCGATCGCGCGGGCTTGCAACGACAAGGCGGAGATCCCCGCGCGCCTGCACGAAGCCCGCGTGGCGGCGGTGGCGGCAAGGCTCGGGCGAATCGAGGCATCACGCCGTGGCCCGGCTCATGAACGGCGGTAGAATACCCGCCGCAGTTCAACGCGTGGATACCGGGGTGCCGCGGCGACAGGCGCGGCTGGGACAGTCCTTTGAACCTGTACGGGTAATGCCGTCGTAGGAAAGAAGGCCGCGACCATCTTTTCCGCCTCGTCATCCCCCGTGCCATTCGCTTCCGGCCAGCGGAGTTCGTACGGGAGAAAATCAATGAGTCATATTTTTCCTCTCCGAAATGACGACTGATGTTCTTCTCCGTATCCCTGCGCCTCTGTGGCGAATGGACTTATTGGCTCCATCCCTTGAAAATCAATTGAGAACGTGGTGATCCCCGCGCATCGAACCCCGAGAAACCTGCCCGACCGAACCCCGAGTTCCCGGCACGCGGCGAGCGATCGACAAAAATTCTTCGCCACCTGTCCGCGCGGTCTCGAATCGCTGCTCTGCGAGGACCTTGGCGCCGCCGGCGGCGTGGAGGCGCGGATGGTGCCCGGCGGCGTGCATTTTTTCGCCGACTGGCGAGGCTGCTATGCCGTCAACCTGCATTCGCGCATCGCCACGCGCGTGCTGTGGCAGGTGGCGCACGGGCGCTACGTCCGCGAGGACGACGTTTACCGGCTGGCGCTGGATGCGCCGTGGCCGACGTGGTTCGGCGCGGAACGGACGCTGCGCGTCGACGTGAGCGCCGTCAGAAGTCCGCTCAAAAGCCTGGAATTCATCACCTTGCGCATCAAGGACGCGATATGCGACCGTTTCCGCGCCGACACGGGCGCGCGGCCCGGGGTCGATACGCGCGAGCCGGACGTGCGCGTGCATGGTTTCCTCACCGCCGACGCCTGCACGCTGTATCTCGATACCTCGGGGGAGGCGCTCCATCGGCGCGGCCTGCGCCAGAAAACGGTGGAAGCGCCGCTCAAGGAGAACCTGGCGGCCGGCCTGCTGCGTCTTGCCGGCTGGCGGCCGGGCATGTCGCTTCTCGATCCGATGTGCGGCAGCGGTACCATCCTGATGGAAGCGGCGCAGATGGCGCTGGGCATCGCGCCGGGAGCCGGCGGGCGAAGCTTCGGCTTCCAGCGCCTCGGGAATTTCCGGCTGGAAACCTGGAAGGAATTGCTCGACGCCGCGCAGGAAGCGGAAAAACCGGCGTGTCCCGCGCAAATCTGGGGCAGCGACGCCTCGCCGGTCGCCGTGCGCGCCGCGCTGGCCAACCTCGACCGCGCCGGACTGCTGCCGGCGGTGACGCTCTCTTCCGGCGACATCCTGGAAATCGAGGCGCCGGCGCCATCCGGCATCCTGCTCGCCAATCTGCCCTACGGCGAGCGGCTGTCGGATCAGGACGAACTGGCCGCGTTCTACCCCGAGCTTGCCGGCGCGCTGAAGCGCAAGTTCGCCGGCTGGACCTGTTGCCTGTTTTCCGCCGACTCGCGTCTACCCCGGCTGATGCGCCTGAAGCCGGGCAGGAAGACGCCGCTCTTCAACGGCGCGATCGAATGCCGCCTGTACGAATTCGCGATGGTCGCCGGGAGCAACCGACGGGTTCGATGAATGACGTGTTCGGCGCCCTGTGCATGCGCGCGGACAGGGGCGTTCCGCCGCGCGCGAAACTGATCCCGCGCCTGCGCCGAGCGCTGGCCGTCGAGGACAGGGCTTTCTGGCAGACGGCGCCGACGATTGGTCAGCCGGTCATGCCGGATGGATTGGTCCGGCCCGCCGAATCCCGGCGGAAACGAGCGAGTGAAACATGAATGCGGAAACTGCTCCTATCGTTTTTCGCCCGATGAGGCCGGACGACTATCCGGCGATGATCGGCCTGATGCGCCGCGCGCCCGGCGTATCGGTGCGCGAAGCGGATACGCCGGAGGGTCTGGGCCGCTTCCTGGCGCGCAATCCCGGATTGGGCTTCGTCGCCGAACGGGACGGCCGGCTGGTCGGCTGCCTGATGGCCGGGCACGACGGCCGCAGGGGGCACCTGCACCACTTGACCGTCGATGCCGGCTGCCGTCGCCGCGGCCTTGCCTTGGCGCTCGTCGAGCGTTGTCTTGCGGCGCTCGAAAGGGAAGGCATCCACAAGACGCACATCGACGTGTATCGCGACAACGCGCCGGGCAACGGTTTCTGGCAAGCCGCAGGGTGGACCCGGCGCGATGACACCCATCGTTTTTCGATCGTGCGCGGCGGCGGAGAAAACGCATAGCTGCCGGCAAGTGGAATCGCTCTTCGGACGGATACGGCGCCGATCGATCCGCGGCGCGGCAAACGCCGTCTCCGCGATCTCTGTGTCTCTGGCGCGAACCTGCGGCCCATTCCGTGCGTGGCGTGGCAGCGCGATTCGACTTGCCAGGCGCCTATTTTTCCGCATCCCGGAAAGAATACGAAAGCCCCGGAAACGAAAATTCACCAATGCCAAATTCGCGACATGACAGCAAGCGGGCCGGAGTGTTATGGTCGCTTCGTTGTTTTGACTCGTTCATGTTCATTCCTATTTGGGAGATCGCCATGAAACATCGTTTCACTTCGCTCCACGGACTGGCCGCCCTGCTGATCGCCAGCACCCTGGCCGGCGCCTCGGCCCTGGCCGCGCCGAAAGACTTCGATCGCGACAATGGCCGCCGGCCGTCGCAAGTCGCGCCGCAGCCGCCGCGTCCGGCTCAACCCGCGGCGCGGCCCCAGAAGCGGCCCCAGCGGCCTCCGCAGAGCGCCGCGCACCGCCGCCCGCCTCCCCCGCCACCGCGCGTCCAATTCAACGATCGTTACCGCGGCATCGCCCGCGATTACTATCATCGCGCTTATACCGGCGGCCGCTGCCCGCCCGGGATGAGCCGCCGGGGTCCGACTTGCGCGCCCAGTCATGCGCGCTCGTGGCGGCGTGGACATGTTCTGCCGGCCAACGTGATCTATTACGATCTGCCCGCCCGTCTGCTCGTCCAGCTGCCGGCCGCGCCGGTCGGGCATCGCTACGTGCGCGTGGGCGGCGACATCCTGATGCTGGCGATCGGCACGGGCCTGGTGATCGACGCGCTGCAGGACATTTTCGACTGAACCTGCGGGCGGCAGTCGGGGGCTGTCTTCAACGCAGAGGACGTCTAAAGCAGATTGACTTTATGTGTCTCATGCGATGACGGCGCAGACATTCCTTTTCCGCGCGCCCTCTGGAAACTTCGATTAGAGCGCATTAATAAAATAATGCGCATTATACACTCCACTCGTCATTGCGAGGAGCGGAGCGCGGCGGCAATCCATGCCTTCTTCCGGCGCAGCCGCGAACTGACTGTCTTCCGTTCTCGGTCCTCTGGATTGCCGCGGGCCTGCGGCCCTGCAATGACGGTGTAAAAACATGACCAACATTAAATCAATCTGCCATGAACACAACGGGTGCGACGACACAACGAAAGAAGGGGGCGGGGCGATGGGCGGCATCCTTCAATCACCCTCTGCAAGAAGCGATTCTACCGCCCGGAAAATGCGTCCCTGATCCATTCGACGCGCTCGCCGTCGAGCAGGACGCAATCAAAGCGGCAGTCATGATCGTGCTTCCCGGTCATCGTCAGATAGTGCCGCGCCCCCAGGGCGACGCGCCGCTGCTTCGCCGGCGTGATGCTGGCCGCGGCGCCACCGAAATCGACGTTCCGGCGCAGCCGCACTTCGACGAAAACCAGCGTCCGGCCGTCCCGGCAAACGAGGTCGACTTCGCCGCCGCGACAGCGATGGTTGCGCGCGATGATCGCCAGCCCCTGTCGTTCGAGAAAGCGGGCGGCCAAATCTTCGCCGTGTCGCCCGATGCGCGCCGTGGTATCGTTGCCGTTCGTCATCGCAAGACAAAGTCATCGAAAGCATGACAGAAGAATCCCCGGCATTATATGTGGTGCCGACGCCGCTCGGTAATCTTTCGGACATGTCGCCGCGCGCGATCGAGACGCTGCGTCGCGCCGCCTGGGTGGCCTGTGAGGATACGCGGCGCAGCGCGCCGCTGCTCCGACGCTTCGGCATCACGGCGCGCCTGCTGGCGGCGCATGAGCACAACGAGGAGACCGCGGCGCGGCAGATCGCCGCCCGTCTGGACGCGGGCGAGTCGGTGGCGCTCGTCTGCGACGCCGGAACTCCGGCGATTTCCGACCCCGGCGCGCGCATCGTGGCCCGCGTGCGCGCGGCGGGACACCGGATCGTGCCGCTGCCGGGGCCGTGCGCGGCGGTCACCGCCCTGTCGGCGTCCGGCCTTGCCGAGCCACATTTCCTATTCTACGGCTTTCTGCCCGCCAAGGTGCGGCAGCGCGAGGACGCCCTGCGCGAGCTGGCCAGGCTGCCCCATGCGCTGGTCTTCTACGAGGCGCCGCACCGCATCGAGGAAACGGCGGCTTCGCTGCTCGCCGTATTCGGCCCCGACCGCACGCTGGTGCTGGCCCGCGAGTTGACCAAGCTGTTCGAAACCATCCACGCCTGCCCGCTCGCCGAGGCGCCGGCTTGGCTCGCGGCGGACGCCGACCGCCGGCGCGGCGAATTCGTGCTGGTCGTCTCCGGCGCCCCGTTGTCCACCGGCGAAAGCGATGGCGAAGGGGAACGGGTATTGCGATTGCTGCTCGACGAGGGCCTGACGGTGAAGCAGGCGGCCAGGCTCGCGCACGCGATCACCGGCACAGCGCGGAAGGCAATGTACGAAAAGGCGCTCCAACTGCGCGAATGATGATGGCGCCGCGGGCTGGAGCACGACCGTTGGGGACTGCGGCCTTCGGCCTTGTCCAGCAAATTTTCGATGAAGATGGATACGCTCGCAATGACGATAGCAAATTGATATGATTATTTATTTATCAATACACCATAAAAAAGCGGATAGCCACGGCTTGCGCACCGCGGCTGTCCACTTTTGCCATCCACGCAAATGGCATAGGACGGGGCTGACGCCCCGTCCCCGGCGATCCGGATTACACGAACATCGGAATGTAGTACAGGCCAAAACCAGTGATCACGAACCAGAATAGGCAAAGGTACGCGCAGTAGCCCCAGACCTCCTTGAGCTTCATATTGACCACCGCCAGGGCGGGAATGAGATACAGAGGCTGGAGCAGGTTGGTCGCCTCGTCGCCGTACACGAAGGCGTTGACCACGTTGGAAATGGAACCGCCCAACTGCTGGGTGGCATCGACCAGGAGCGGGCCCTGCACGATCCACTGCCCGCCCTGAGAAGGAATGAACATATTCACGATGCAGGCGGAAACATAGGACCACACGGGAATCGACTGCGCGCTGGAGATCGACACGATACCGCTGACCACCACCGCGGCGAATCCCGAAGAAGACATCATCTGCGCGATGCCGCCGTAAAACGGGAACTGGATCATGACATCGGTGGCCAGGAAAATGTTCTCCTTATAGGCGGTGATGAATTTTCGCGGTGAGTTGTAGAGGAAGCAGTTGGCGATGGTAAAGAGGAAAATGATGAAGTTGACGCTCAGGGAGCCAAGGAAACCTTTGTTGAAGAAGGAAGCCGCGATGACCACGAGACCGGCCGCACCGATGATCCACATGCAGATTTTGCTGCCGTTGAGCCTGTCCGCCAGGGAATCCTTCGCTTCCGCAATGTCTTCCGGGATTTCATCAAGGACGTTGGAAAACTCCACCACCTCCTCCCTGGGTGGACGTGTGTAGACCGAAAGGATGATGGTGATGGCCGCCAGAATGACCCAGAGAACCACGTTCATCGGATTGTAAGTGGTGACGGCCTGGGTCATGACGCCGATCTTGCCTTCCAGGAAATGGCCCTTGGTGGCCAGCAGCGCGTAGACCGACGCGCTCGGGCCCAGGCACTGTCCCAGCACCATGGTCGAATAGCCCGCGGCGACCATCATGGGAAAATGGAGCCCCTTGATGTTTTTCGCCAGGCGCATGGCCAGAATGGGAGTGACGATGGTGCAGAAAGCCCAGTTGAGGAAGCTGGAGAAATAACCGAAAATCATCAGCAACACCATGGCGGCCCCCGGGCTGCGCACCATTCTGGCCAAGCTGTCCATGGCCTTGGCAACCTGCCGGGATTTCGCGGTGGTAGCGCAGGTCACGACCATCAGAGTCATCTGAAAGGCAAAGGTCGCCTGGGTCCAGAATCCGTCGAACCAGAAGTTGACCATCTTGAGCGGGCTGGTGCCGGTAAAAATGATACCCAGCACGAATACCAGAAAGGTCAGGATCAGACAAAAAACAAACGAGTCAGGAATCAGACGGTCGGCAGCATATTGAAATTTCTTGCTCAAGCGCCACAATGGATTCCCGCGAGATATGGTGTTAGCATCGGACATTTCCTACCCTCCTTTATGAAAATGATGGAAAACGACGAATCTGACGCTCCGCTTTCATTTGAGCCCGAGTATTTCCCGCGCCTCGGCGGGATTTGCCACCTCGCAGCCAAATTCCTCAATGATTCGCCTTGCCCTTTCGACAAAAATCATATTGCTTTCAGCCAGCACTCCTTTCCTGTAATACACGTTATCTTCCATGCCTACCCGGACATGTCCGCCCATGGCCACCGCCGCGAACAGAATTTCCATGGCGCTGGGGCCAACGCCAAAGGCGCTCCAGGTACTTCCGGGCGCGACCTCCTCCATCACTTCCTTCATGAAAACCAGATTTTTGACCGAACCTTTTATCCCCCCGGCCACGCCCATGCAAAATTGGAAATGAATGGGCGCCTTCAACACACCCTTCTTTGCGTAATACTGCGCGTTGTAGATCATCCCGGGGTCGAAAACCTCGATTTCGGGCTTGACTCCCTTTTCCTGCATCAAAAGCCCCAGCTTTTCCAGGAACACGGGATTGTTCTCGAATACCGTGGCATGCTGCCAATTCATGGTGCCGCAATCGTAGGACGCCATTTCCGGCAGAAGTTCGCTGAAGGGCTTGATACGGTCATCCTCGGAAAGGCCAACGCCGCCCGAAGTGGTCAGATTGATGATAATGTCACAATCCTTGCGGGCACGGATGAGCTCCACCGTTTTTCTGAACTTGGGAAATTCCATTGCGGCTCTTCCCTGGTCGTCGCGGCAATGAATGTGGCAAATTGCCGCGCCGGACTTCCAGCACTGGTACACCTCCTCCGCGATCTCTTCAGGCTCGATCGGTACATGAGGGGTGTTTTCCTTGGTGGGCCACGCGCCGGTCGTGGCGACGGTGATGATCTTTTTGTTCCTCAAATCTCCCATGACATCAACTCCTGTCCAGAATGTCCATGTTGGCCAGCATATTCACCAGATACTCGTTGAGCGTCTCGATGGATTGTTTTTTTTCTTCATCGGTCCACTTCCGAAAACCTTCGCCGGATTTGAACCCGAGCTTGCCTTCGTCCCGGAGTCGGGTGAGCAGCGGGGACGGTTCAACGTCGTTGCACAGGTCTTTGAGAATATAGTCCTGGATGCTATACGTCAGATCCAGGCCCACCATGTCGGCGTTTTCCATCGGGGCAAGCCGTGGAAGCCGGAGTCCGAAAGAGTAGCGCACCGCTTCATCCACGGTCCACGCGTCGGCGATCCCTTGTTCCACGATGTAGATCGCTTCGCGCCACAACGCATGCTGCATGCGGTTCGCAATAAAGCCGGGCACGTCCTTTTTGCAGAGAACCGGCTTCTTGCCTACCGCCCTCAGCAGATTCATGATCGCGGACGCGGTTTCGTCGGAAGTAGCGTCGGATTTGACCACCTCCACCAGCGGAATGAGATGAGCGGGGTTCCAGAAATGCGTTCCCGCGAAGCGCGAGCGGTGAACCAGTCTGGCGGAAATTTCCGAAGGACTCATGACCGAGGAGTTGGTGCAGAAAATCGCGTCCGTCCGGCAACGCGCTTCCAGCAAGGCAAATGTTTGCTGTTTCAGGGCCATGTTCTCGTAAACCGCTTCGATGACGAAATCCGCTTCCGCCACCGCTTCACTATCCGGGTCCTGGGTGAAACCGATCCGCGAGAGCCTCTCCTCGAGATCCGCGACGGTCATGAGCCCTTTTTCGACGAGCTGTCGGCAATGATTCCGTATGACGCCGTGAACGTCGGTATTGTTGATGTCGTATAAAGTGATTGTGTGGTCTTTTTTGGAAGCGAACACCACAGCGATATTTTTCCCCATGAGTCCCGCGCCACAGACCAGAATATTTCGAATGGCTCTCACCGCGCCCCTCCTTACGGCATTGGCTTTTTGTTGGCGCTTGTATAAGCATAAGACATGCCAGATCAGCCATTCCCGTTTTTCCAGATGGGCCCGCTATCTCGTGCCGCTACCCGATTCCTTGCGAATCCGCGAAGAAATGACGATCCTGGATGAAGTTTGGCCGGTTTTTCCTACAGCGAAGAACCAGGGTGGCCGGACAAAATCCACCGGAAACCGCAAGGCGATGTCGTGGAGTCACTACGATGTTGTTGTGTTTCCACGACATCTTGTGCTAGCTTCTTGCCATGAAAGCCGTTTTTCAGGATCCCGCCACGGCGGATTTGCTTTTGTCCGCACTGGAGAATTTTCCCAGCTTCGTGGTCATCGACCATGATGGCAGAGTTGTTTACATCAACGAGAATTACACCAAAATCCTGGGCATCACCAGACAGGAAGCCATTGGCAGTCCCGTGGAGGATGTCATTCCCAATACCCGGCTGCGAATCGTGGTCCAAAGCGGCAGGGAGGAAATCGGCGAAGTGATGCGCTTTTTCGACCACGGCGCGGGCAAGGAAATCACCCTGGTGTGCAACCGCATTCCGATCCTGAAAAACGGCAAAGTGATCGGCTGCATCGGCAATACCACGATAAAAGACATCGATATCGTTTCCACGCTGTATGACGCGATAAAGGCGATCAAACTGGAAAACCTCCAGTACCGGGCCAAGCTGAACACTCTGCAAAGGGGTTTCAACCTCGACGACGATATCGTGGGCTGCAGCGAGGCGCTTCTCGCGGTAAAGCGAAACATCATCGACTATGCCGATACCGGCCTGAATATGCTGATCACCGGGGAGACCGGAGTAGGCAAGGAACTGGTGGCCCAGGCCATTCACCGCTTGAGCAGAAGGTCCATGCGCAATTACGTGAAGATAAATTGCGCGGCGATTCCCTCAAGTCTATTGGAATCCGAACTGTTCGGCTATGTGGCAGGGGCTTTTACCGGAGCGGTACGGGGCGGCAAGCTCGGGAAATTTGAACTTGCGCACAATGGAACCCTGTTGCTGGACGAGATTGGCGAAATGGATCCCGACTTGCAGGCAAAGCTGCTGCGAGTGCTACAGGAAGGGGAGTTCGAGCCGGTGGGTAGTGTGCGGGCAAGAAAAATCGATGTCCGCATCCTGTGCAGCACCAATCGGGATCTCGACGCATTGGCCGCACAGGGGCGTTTTCGCAAGGATCTGTACTACCGCATCAATGCGGTGGAAATAAAAATTCCGCCCCTCAGGGAACGGCCGGAGGATATCGAGCCCTTGTGCAGGTACATCATTCAGCGCATCAACCGGAAAAATGACGGCCACCTGTTCGAGGTGGACAAAAAACTGGCGCGTCGTTTCGCCACTTACGGTTGGCCTGGCAATATCCGAGAACTGGAACACGTTCTGGAGCGGGGCGCGGTAATGAACCGGGATGGCGTGCTGAAGGAAGCGGATTTTGAATTTCTGTGGAGCCGCATGGACCGGGACGAGGCCGACAGTAGCACGATCAAAAACGACGGCGTACAGGATGGCGTGAAGCAAAGGCTGAGGGAAGCGGAAAAGCAAGCGATCATCAAGGCATTGGAAGAAACTGGAGGAAACAGGACCAAGGCGGCAAAACTGCTTGGCATGGATCGGTCATGGTTGTATTGCAAGCTGCACCGTTACAATCTGATTTGACACGCCAGCATGGATGATGGAGTCCTGACATAAGATACATAAAGAGTCGCCATGCCGTACCTCTGTCGGGGAAGGCGCGTAGTTTGCAGCGCTATCATCGCAAGGAGCGCGATTGCCTTTTCACGAACACGACACCTCGCGGCAAGCCGGCAGCCATCTTGGATTCTTTTTGCTCGCTCCGTGCTTTCAGCTTCGTCGGATCCGCCTGTTGCTTGAGCAGGGTCACGTACTCGGCCAATTCGATGCTGATTCGGCCGCTGTCCGTGAAAACCTTCGCCTTCGATTGAACCCGTTGCCCCGCAAATGGTTCTGTTTTCCGGTCCAGATGCTGTAGACTATCGGACCGCGCTCGGTCGCGTCGGGGTGCTTAGCTCAGTTGGTAGAGCGCTAGCCTTACAAGCTGGATGTCGGCGGTTCGAGTCCGTCAGCACCCACCAGCAGGTAATCCGAAGCAGTCCGATACAGCCTGGAAAACCCAGTGACAGAGCGGTTTCCGGGCTTTTTCTTGGGCGAAGCAATCCGATATTGTCTGACCTGCCAACCCATGCCGCGCTTTGCTAGAATGTCGGTTTTCCCGTGCCGCCGTTCCGACATGCCGAATCAGGGACCGCTTTCCGCGCCTCGCAGAATCCTCGCCACCTCCACGCTTCCGGCGCGCGGGGCGCGGCGTCCAGCCTGCGCGTGAAGGAAGGCGCCATGAAAGTCGGGGGGGATCAGACGCAAGCCGATAAACCCCGTTCGCTCCAGGGTGTGGCGCTCCCCGTGCTGCTCGACCTTGCCGGCATGGTCTGGTTCGCCGTCGGTGTCCTGTGGGTTTTCGACGGGTCCGGGATCATCTCCGGCTTTCCGGCCAACGCGCCAGTCGCCGTCATCTTCCTCGCCGACGGTTTCCTGCGGATGGCCGCGGCGGCCCGGCGCCGCCCGCCGCCGCCGATCCT
>JAITIQ010000161.1 GCA_031279425.1 Accumulibacter sp. | reverse complement strand
GGTGAAGGACAGTTTGCGCACGAAGGGGCTGGCGCTCAGTTCGTCGCCGATCCGGCGCGCGGAGGCGCCAGTGACGACGTTGAGCGCGCCCGGCGGGACGCCGGCGCGCTCGGCCAGTTCGGCCAGCGCCAGCGCCGTCAGCGGCGTATAGGCCGCCGGCTTGACGACGACCGTGCACCCGGCGGCCAGCGCCGGCGCCACCTTGCGCGTGACCATGGCGGCTGGAAAATTCCACGGCGTAATCGCCGCGCAGACGCCGACCGGCTGCCGGATGACGATAATGCGCTGCTTGGCGTTTGGAGCCGGCACGGTGTCGCCGTAGACGCGTTTGGCTTCCTCCGCAAACCATTCGACGAAGCTGGCGGCGTAGGCGACTTCGCTGCGCGCCTCGGCGAGCGGCTTGCCTTGTTCGCTGGTCATGATCAGCGCGATGTCTTGCGCGGCGGCGACGATCAGCGCGAACCACTGGCGCAGGATGCGTGCGCGCTCCTTGCCGGAAAGCGCGCCCCAGGCCGGCAAGGCCCTGTCGGCGGCGGCGATTGCGGCGCGGGTTTCTTCCCCGCCCAAATCGGGCACCGAGGCGATCGTTTCGCCGGTGGCCGGATTGGTCACCGGGAATACCGCGCCGTTTTGCGCATCGATCCATTTTCCGTCGATGTACGCCTTGGTTTTCAGCAATTCCGGAACGTTCAGTCGCATCCGCTTTTCTCCCGTCATACCTGGACCTTGCCGGCGGCCAGATCGCCCAGGACACCGCCGATGATGTTCAGTCCCTCCTCCAGCACCGCATCCTGGATGGTCAGGGGCACCATGATGCGCAGCACGTTGCCGTTGACCCCGCAATTCAGGAGCATCAGCCCGCGCTTCAGGGCTTCGGCCTTCAGCGCGGCGGTGATTTCGGCGGAGGGTTTCGTCGTGTCGCCCCCGGTGAAGAACTCGACGGCGTTCATCGCGCCCAGGCCGCGAACGTCGCCGATGCAAGGGAAGGTTTTCGCCAGACCGGAGAAATGGGCGCGAATATGCTCGCCGATGGCGACACTGCGCCGGCACAATCCTTCTTCCTCGACGATGTCGAGCACCGCCAGCGCCGCAGCGCAGGCCAGCGGATTGCCACCATAGGTGCCGCCCAGACCGCCGGGCGCGGCCGCGTCCATGACATCGGCGCGGCCCACGACGGCGGAAATCGGCGTGCCACCCCCCAGGCCCTTGGCCAGGGTAATGATGTCCGGGATGACGCCGGAGTGTTCGATGGCGAACATCCTGCCGGTACGCGCCACGCCCGTCTGGATTTCATCGGAAATCAGCAGGATGCCATGCTGGTCGCAGAGGCGGCGCAGGGTCTGCAGGAATTCGGCGGGCGCCGGGATGTAGCCGCCTTCGCCCTGCACGGGCTCGATGAGGATGGCGGCCACGCGGCTCGCCTCGATGTCGTTCTTGAATATTTTTTCGATTCCGGCAAGGGCGGCGTCGATCGAAACGCCATGAATTCCGGAAGGATACGGGGCATGGAAGATGTCGCCGGGGAAAGGCCCGAACCCCGTCTTGTAGGGAACCGCCTTGCCGGTGAGGGCCAGCGTGAGCAGCGTGCGGCCGTGGAAAGCGCCGTTGAAGGCGATCACGCCGGGGCGCCCGGTGCTGGCGCGCGCTATCTTGACGGCGTTTTCGACGGCTTCGGCACCGGTATTCATGAAGAAGCTTCTTTTCGGGGCGCTGCCCGGCGCCAGCCGGTTCAGGCGTTCGGCGAGGGCGACGTAGCCTTCGTAGGCGACGACCTGGAAGCAGGTGTGCGTGTATTGCTCCAGTTGCGAACGTATCGCCGCGACGACTTTCGGGTGACAGTGGCCGGTATTCACCACCGCGATGCCCGCGCAGAAATCGATGTAGCGTTTACCTTCGATGTCCCAGATCTCGGCGTTGACCGCCTTCCGGGCAAAAACCGGATGGGATTGGCTCACTCCGCGCGGCAAGGCCTCGCTGCGGCGCGCCATGAGCCGGACATTGGTTTGGGCGGAAACCGCATCCATGGTGGAGTCCTTTCATGACGGCGTATCGACGAGGGGCGAACGCCCCTCGTTTCGGGTTCGACATGGATCAGACGCCCACCGGCACCGGCTCACCATCGGAGCTGTCGTCACCCCGGCCGGTTTCCTCCGTGGCGGCTTTCCGGTCGCCGAAAAGGACGTGCGCGTCGGCGTAGGGCGAGGAACCCCGGTCGTAGGGCTGGAAGAACATCATGTAGAGGAAGCCCAGCGCCAGCACGATGCCGCAGGAGACGGTCATGTTCCAGTCTCCGCCGCGCGGTCATGCCATGTTGATGATGGCGAGGATGCCATAGACCAGCGCCGCGACGTTCACCGGCCAAGCCCACCGGCCCAGGCGGAAGGCGCCGGAAGGCTTCCAGCCGCGCGCGCGGGCGATCAGCGCCCCGCCGACGATCATCTGGAACGAAAGGTAGATGCCGATGACCCCGAAGCTCACGATGGTGGTGATGGCGTCCTCCATCCAGTAACTGATGACGCACAGGGTTCCGGTCAGCATCCCGATGAAGAGGATCGCGTTGGAGGGCACGCGGTGCCGTTCCGAAACGCGGCCGAACAACTTGCTGCCGATGAACATTTCGTCATGCGAGTAGGCGTAGATCAGACGGCTGGCGGCGGCTTGCAGCGACAGCAGGCAGGAGAGGAAGGAGATCGCCACCACCGCGATGATGAGCTTGGTGCCTACCGGCCCGAAGGCTTCGTTGAAAATGGTGATGATGATGGGCACCCCGTTCTCGTCCGGGTGCAATGCCTGCTGCATGTTCGGTACCGCGAGGATCAGCGACAGGCAGATGAACATCGCCGCCACGCC
>JAITIQ010000148.1 GCA_031279425.1 Accumulibacter sp. | reverse complement strand
CATTGCTTATCTCCCAAAAAATCGATTTAGCATAAGCTTGGCGCGGCGAGCATTTCCCGCGCCTGCCTGGCCAAACCGTCCGCGTCCATGCCGAATCCGGCGAAAATCGCCTCGTCGTCGCCGGACTCCATGAAAACGTCCGGGAAGCCCGCTCTTCTGACCAGGCATGGCGCCTGTTCCGCCAGCGCTTCGCACACGGCGCCGCCCAGGCCGCCAATCCGTGAATGATTTTCGACGGTCAGGATGCGGCCGCATTCCCGGGAAGCGTCAACCACCGCTTCGGTATCGAACGGCTTGATCGTCGAAAAATGCAGAATGCGCGCCTTGATGCCCAGCCTGGCCAGTTTTTCCGCGGCGGCCAGCGCCTTGGCCGTCATCATGCCTTCGGAACAGATGGCGATGTCATTGCCGTCGGCCAGTTTCGCGGCTTTTCCAACAACGGGTTTCCAGCCCTCATCGAAGATCACGGGAGTCTCGCAGCGGACGGTGCGCAGGTATACCGGCCCCGGCGTCCGCATTGCCAGGTCCGTCATGGCAATGGTTTCCACGGCGTCGGCCGGGCAGAAGATGGTCATGTTCGGCATGGCGCGCATGACGGCAATATCCTCGACCGAGGAATGCGTGGCCCCGCCCCGTCCCGACGGCAAGCCGCCGTAGGCCCCGTTGAGTTTCACCGGCAACCGGGCATGCGCGACGGAAACGCGAATCTGATCCAGAGCGCGTTTGGCGAGAAAAACGGCGAAAGCCGATACCCAGGGCGTGAATCCGCATGCGGCCATGCCGGCCGCCACACAAACGGCATTGGCCTCGGCAATGCCCATTTCATAGAAGCGGCCGGGATGGGCTTTCCTGAAGCCGGCGGTCTGTGTCGAGGCGCAGACGTCCGGATCGAACACCAGCATGTCCGGGTATCTATCGGCAATGGCCAGCAGCGCCTGGCCGAAAGCGTTCCTTTGCGCAATCATGTCGCCTTTTTTCATTCCCCGATCTCCTCCATGGCCAGAGCAAATTCCTTGTCATTGGGCGCCTTGCCATGCCATTCGTATTTTCCTTCCATGAAGGAGACGCCTTTCCCCTTGACCGTGCGCGCGATGACCGCGACCGGACCCTGTGATGACGACTCCCTGGCCTGTTCCAGGGTTTCGACGAGCGGGGCCATGGCGTGTCCGTCAGTCTCCAGCGCTTGCCAGCCGAATGCCCGCCATTTTTCCGTCAATGGCTCGACACGGACGGCGTCGGCCGTTGCCGATGCCAGTTGTACTTCATTCGCATCGACGATGGCGACGAGGCCGGGGACCTGCTTCGCGCCGGCATACATGGCGGCTTCCCAGACCTGCCCCTCCTGCAGCTCGCCGTCTCCCAGCAACACGAACGTTTTTGCCCCGCGCATCTCCGGGCGCCGCATCACCGCCAGCGCGATGCCGAGTCCGCAGGATAGCCCCTGTCCGAGAGAACCGGATGACATATCCACTCCGGGGGTCTTGTGCATGTCCGGATGCGCCTGAAGGATGCTGCCGAGCGAATCGAAACTCTGCATGGCCTCCACGGGGAAATAGCCGCGCAACGCCAGGACCGCGTAATAACCCACCGAAGCATGGCCCTTCGAAAGGATGAAGCGGTCGCGACAGGGATGCGTTTTTTCCGGGTCACGATTGCGCAGTACGCGGAAAAACAAGGCGGTCAAAATGTCTGCTTCGGAAAGGGAACCGCCCGTGTGTCCCATGCGGGCATGGTGCGTCGTTTGAAGAATCAGCCGGCGGGCGGCCTTTGCCTTTTCGGCAAGTTCCGCGGGGTCAGGGAGATTGCATGCCATCAGTATCCTCCTGTGGGTGTTTCGTATTGTTTCTGCAAGATTCGATCGGGGCAATGGCGCAACAGAAAATCGTGATTATGTTGATTGTATATTCATTGCTGTCCAAACGCGGCGCAATCATATTCCCTGAATCTTCCCGGCGCTTGGTCCCCCACGTTGAATCAGTTTCAACTTTTCATCCAGTACCGTTTCCGGGGCCGCTCGCTAGAATTTCCGCCATGCTCGCGATGGGCGCAGAAAAAACATAGGTGGTTGGTGTTTGCCGCGGATAACAGTTGGAACACCGGTCAATCATACAAGGAGGCTGGAGATGGAAACGAATCAGCATGCCTGCCAATGTCGGCAGCAGGCCCATTCAATACCCGAGACGATGAAAGCGTGGGTCCTTGGCGATCCCGACGAACTGGTCTATGTGGACAAACCGGTTCCGGAGCCGGGACCGGAGGAAGTGCTGGTGCGCATCGACGCGATCGCCATCTGCGCGACCGATCTGGAGATCATCCACCGGGGACCGCCCGCCCTGATCCAGGGCGGCCTTCCCTTCAACAGGAATTTCGTGCCCGGCCACGAATACATGGGCACGGTCGTCCGTCTCGGCCCGAACGTCGATGAGTTCGGGATCGGCGACCGCGTCGCCGTGGAGATTCACGCGGGCTGCGGCCGCTGCGAGCGCTGCCGCGAAGGCATGTATACCTCTTGCCTCAACTACGGCAAGAACTACGGCGACCAGAACAAGGGGCATCGCGCCAACGGGTTTACCACGGACGGCGGCTTTACACAGTATGCGGTGAATCACATCAATACGCTGGTGCGCGTGCCGGAGGACATGAGCGACGAAGAGGCGACACTGATCGTGACCGCCGGAACGGCAATGTACGGACTTGATTCGATGGCCGGTCTGATTGCCGGCCAGTCGATCGTGGTCATGGGACCGGGGCCGATCGGACTGCTTGGCGTCGGTATCGCGAAATCACAGGGAGCGCAACCGGTCATTCTGACCGGAACGCGCGACAACCGGCTGGAAATCGGCAGAAAGCTCGGCGCGGACCATACCGTCAATGTAGGCCGGGAGAACGCCGTCGATGCCGTCCAACGGATTACCGGCGGTTGCGGCGTTCATTACGTCCTGGAGTGTTCCGGCGCGCCCAATGCCATCAATGATGCCACACAGATGTTGATGCGCGGCGGTCGGATCTGTCTCGCGGCATTCCCGGCGCAGCCGGTCACGGTCGACGTGGCGGGGCTCGTCAGGAACAACATCAGCATGTTCGGCATCCGCGGTGAAGGAAGGAGCGCCGTGCATCGCGCAGCGGCTTTCATGCAGCAGAAGCGTTTCGACGCCAGGCTCATCCATACGCATACCTTCGGTCTTGAGGAGCTTCCAACGGCGATCCGCTATGCGCGCGAGCGCATCGATGATGCCATCAAGGTCGTCGTCAAGATGCCTCGCTGATTCTCTTTATCGGTCTTGCGTGCCTGAGTGATTACCCATGCTGACTTGCGATGAATACCTGATGCCGGAGAGCGCGGACGAAGCGCTCTCCGAACTGGGCGACGGGAAAGGCGGCGCGCGCATCGTCGCCGGCGCGACCGACATTTTGCCCTGGGCGAGAGAGGGGCGAGGCGGCGACGTGCATTACGCCAGGATGATCGATGTATCGAAGGTCCATGAGCTGCGGGGGATTGCCCGGGAAGACGGGCGCGTCCGCATCGGGGCATGCACGACCATCGGCCAGTTCCTGAGCGATCCCGTTCTGCTGGCGGATTCGCCACTGCTTGCCCGCTGCGCCGTGTGGTTCGCCGACGAACAGATACGCGAACAGGCCACCGTCGGCGGCAGCTTGGTGAATGCCTCTCCCGCGGCTGACACGCCGCCGCCCCTGCTGGCCTTGAATGCCGAAATCATTTTGCTGCGGCTTCAGTCCGGGCATGTCGTCTCGCGTGCCGTGCCCTTGAAGGATTTCATCCTGGGGCCGGGCAAAACGGCGTTGGCGCCGAATGAGCTGCTCGCTTCGATCGTCTGCGATGCCACGCCGGGATACTGCGCGGCTTTCGAAAAAGTCGGCCATCGCCGTTCGCTGGCCATCTCGACCGTCTGCGTTGCCGTTCTCGTCAAGCCGGATGAGCGGCTGGAACGCTTTGCGGATACGCGGATTGCCATCGGTGGCGTCGGTCCGGTCGCCGAACGCTTGAGTGAAGGCGAGAAATTGCTCACTGGCGAAGAGATATCGGTAGCCTCGATCCGGCAGGCGGCGTCTACCGCGGCGAGCCGGGTCGCCTCGCGGACCCGGCGCGAATACCGGCGTGAAGTGGTCACGAATTTCGTCGTGCGCGGCATCGTCACCGCGCTGAAGCAGGCCGGCGTCGCCCGGCAGAAAATCGATGATGAGGAATACATCCATGCCTGAAATCGACATCCGGATGACCGTCAATGGCCGCGGCATCGCGCGCAAGGTGGCGCCGCACTTGCGCCTGATCGATTTCCTGCGCGAAGAATTGCATCTGACCGGCAGCAAGGAAGGTTGTGGCGCGGGTGAGTGCGGCACCTGCTCGGTTTTCGTCAATGGACGTCTGCAGAAAAGCTGCCTGTTGCCGGTAGCCAAGGCCCACAATGCCGTTGTCGTGACCATCGAGGGAATATCCTCCCCGGGGCATCTGAGCACCGTCCAGAAGGCGTTTCACAAGGCCGGCAGCAGCCAATGCGGGTATTGTATCCCGGGAATGGTGATGGCCGCGACGAAGACGCTGCAGAAACATCCGCGGGCAAGTCGCGAACAGATCAGGGAAGGGCTGGGCGGCAACCTCTGCCGATGCACGGGATACCAGAAAATCATCGATGCCGTTGAACTGGCTCGCGACGTGATCAACCGGGAGAAGCCCGAATCCGCATTGGAGGAAGACGTCAACACGGGCGCGTTCATCGGCGCCAGCGTGCGGCGTCTCGATGCGCCAAGCAAGGTGAGCGGCGCCCTGCGCTATGCCGCGGACATGACGATGGCGAACCTGCTGCATATGCAGGTCTTGCGCAGCGCGGCACCGCATGCGCGCATTGCCGGAATCGATGTCTCCGAAGCGGAACGCATGCCGGGCGTCGAAGCGGTACTGAGCTGCGCGGACGTTCCGGGGATCGACAACTTCGGCGTGTTCTACGACGATCAGCCGATCATGGCGCGCGGCGTCGTGCGCTACGTCGGCGAGGCGATTGCCGCGGTCGTGGCGGAATCGCCCCTGCTGGCGCGTCAGGCCATCGAGAAAATCAAACTCCGGCTCGAGCCGCTGCCCGCGGTGTTCGATACCGATGAGGCCATGCGACCGGAAGCGCCGCAACTCTTCGCGGACCGCCCGGGCAACATCTGCAGGCACGTGAAGATCCGCAAGGGTGATTTCGACGACGCGCTGCGGAGCGCCGACCTGGTCGTCGAAGAGACTTATTGCACCAGCCGCCTCGAACATGCCTACCTGGAACCGGAAGCGGGCCTGGCCTATCTCGATGCGGACGGCACTATCGTCGTTCATTCGCCCAGCCAGAACATCACCCACCACCGGCATGCGCTGGCCAGGATTCTGGCCATGCCGATCAACAAGGTGCGCATGATCATGAGCCCCGTCGGCGGCGGATTCGGCGGCAAGGAGGACATGATCTACCAGGGCATGTTGGCGCTGGCGGCGATCAAGACGCGGCGGCCCGTCCGTTATGTATTCACTCGCGAGGAGTCCTTCGCGGTGACCGCCAAGCGGGAACCGACGGTAATCCGTGTGACGACCGGCCTCTCCCGGGACGGCAAGGTGATTGCGCACAGGCTGCGCCTGATTGCCGACGGCGGCGCGTATGCGCTATCCACGCCGGGCGTGATGAACAAGGCGGCGATCCTGGGCGCCGGCCCCTATGCCATCGACAACGTCTGCGTGGATGCGATCGCCGTCTACACCAATAATTGCCCGAGTGGCGCGTTCCGCAGTTTCGGCGCCTTCGAGATGGAGTTCGCGACGGAGGCGCATTTCGATCTGTGCGCGGAAAGGCTGGGCATGGATCCCTTGGAATTTCGGCGCATCAACGCGCTGCGCGACGGCGCGACGACTCATACGCGACAGCGGATCGGAGCGGTCAGCCTGCTGCGCACGATCGACGCGGCCGCTCAGGCGGCGGGATGGTCGCCTGGCCTCGCGCACCGGGAAGGGCATGGATTCGCCGGTCGAGCCGATCTCGGCG
>JAITIQ010000146.1 GCA_031279425.1 Accumulibacter sp. | reverse complement strand
AACGCGACAACAGCAATACGCGCCACCACCTGGGAAGATTTACCCGACGAACCAAGGTGGTCTCGCGCAAGGAATCCATGGCCGAGCTGACCTTGCGCATCTGGCACGCCGTCACAACGACCAACCAGTTCTCCAGCCTTCAACAAGCTTTATTATCTATATTTAAGTAAGCACTCTCCGAAAAACGTCTTGAAACAAGAAATTTGCAATTATATTGCGCTGCAATGCTATGTTAGGTTAGTGCATATGGCCCTCTCCCCCCTGCGGGGGGCGAGGGGAATCCATGGGGAGAACTCGTCATTGCCCGGGCCATGCGCCGTGGCAATCCGGTTCGTTCTGCCCGGCGCGAAGCGCCGCGGCCGGGGGGTGTGGATGCCTGCGCTCCCCGCCCGGGGCCGCGCGCCGCCCCGCAGGGGCGGCCGGAACCCGCGAGCCGGTCGTCGCCAAAGACGGCGGCGCGGCGGAAAAAAGATCGACGCTTCGCGGGAAAAAACGGCGCATCTGCGATAATGGCGACGGGTCGGCGTTGCGGTTGCGAACCGGCGCCGGCCCGGCGTTTTTCCACGCTTGAGTTCCGGTTCCAGGGCGGGCATCGCCGCGGCTGGACGAATCGATTTGCTGGAGGAGATGGTATGCAAGCCCAAGCCGACATTGCCCTGATTGGCCTCGCCGTGATGGGTCAGAACCTGATTCTGAACATGAACGACCACGGTTTCACGGTGGTCGCCTACAACCGCTCGACCGAAAAGGTCGACCAGTTTCTCGCCAACGAAGCCAGGGGAACCCGCGTGCTCGGCGCGCATTCCGTCGCGGAAATGGTCGCCCGGCTCAAGAAGCCGCGGCGGGTGATGCTGCTGGTCAAGGCCGGCCGCCCGGTCGATGAATTCATCGAGCAGTTGATCCCGCACCTGGAGGCGGGCGACATCATCATCGACGGCGGCAATTCGCTGTTCGAGGATACCAACCGCCGGCAGAAATACGTCGAAGGCAAGGGCCTGCTGTATATCGGCACCGGCGTCTCCGGCGGCGAGGAAGGCGCGCGCCACGGCCCCAGCATCATGCCGGGCGGATCGAAGGCCGCCTGGCCGTTCGTCAGGGACATCTTCCAGGCCATTTCGGCCAAGGCCGACGGGAACGCCCCCTGCTGCGAATGGGTGGGCGAAATGGGCGCCGGGCACTACGTCAAGATGGTGCACAACGGCATCGAGTACGGCGACATGCAGCTCATCTGCGAAGCCTACCAGCTCATGAAGACGGGCCTTGGCATGAGCGCCGGCGAAATGCACGAAGTCTTCCGGGAATGGAACGAGGGCGAGCTCGACAGCTACCTGATCGAGATCACCCGCGACATTCTGGCGGCGAAGGACGAGGACGGGCAGCCGCTGGTCGACAGGATCCTCGACACCGCCGGTCAGAAGGGCACGGGCAAGTGGACGGTGATCAATTCCCAGGAACTCGGCATCCCGATCACCCTGATGGCCGAAGCCGTCTATGCGCGCTGCGTGTCGGCCTTGAAGGACGAGCGCGTGCAGGCGTCCGCCCGGCTGGCCGGGCCGAATCCGGCGCTCTCCGACATCGCCGCCGATGCGGCGAAGAAACAGGCCTTCCTCGCCGACATCCGGAGCGCGCTCTACGCCTCCAAGATCGTCAGCTACGCCCAGGGCTACCTGCTGATGCGCGCGGCGGCCAGGGAATACGGCTGGAACCTCAACTACGGCGGGATCGCGCTGATGTGGCGGGGCGGCTGCATCATCCGCTCGCGCTTTCTCGGCAGGATCAAGGCGGCGTTCGACCGCAACCCGGCGCTCGCCAACCTCCTGCTCGACGACTATTTCCTGGAAGAGATCGGCAAGGCCCAGGCCGGCTGGCGGCGGGTCGTCGCCGCGGCGGCATTGCACGGCATCCCGGCGCCGGCGTTCGCCACGGCGCTCGCCTTCTTCGACCAGTACCGCAGCGCCGTGCTGCCGGCCAACCTGCTGCAGGCGCAGCGCGACTATTTCGGCGCGCACACCTACGAGCGCGTCGACCGGCCGCGCGGCGAATTCTTCCACACCAACTGGACCGGCAAGGGCGGCGCGACGGCATCGAGCACTTACAACGTGTAGAACGGGGGTTGCCCACCTTCACACTTTCCCTCATGCCGAATGCGTTTTCAGCCAGTCCCGGAGCGCGTCGTTCACACGCGTCTGCCAGCCGCGTCCGGACGCCTTCAGTTTTTCGAGAATATCCACGTCCAGGCGCAGCGTGACCGGCGCTTTTCTAGGCGCGGCGTATGGCGGGCGGCCAACGCGCATGAAAGGGCGCGCGGCCTCAGGCCGTTCTTCCGTCCATGGCTGCGCGTCCGGATCGTCCATCGCGGCGGCGATGATCTTGGCATCTTCTTCCGGCGTGGGGAGGATGGTTCCAGGTTTGAGCGTTGGCATAGGTTTTCCTTTCCTTCGGCGTTGCGCGCCGCAAGCGGATGACACGGGTTTTACCATGGCGTTCGACAAAGGCCATCGCGCAAAGCGACATTCCGACGTAACCCATGGCGCTCATGCGCGCTTCATCATAATTGAATCGCTCGTCCGGCCAGACAAGCGCGTTGTTCCACTCGAACGACTCCGCCAACGCAAGCGACATGCCATGTTTTTTCCGGTTGGTTTCGTCTTTCACGGGGTCGAATTCGATTTCCATGAATGTTATTGTACGTACAAAAACAATACCGTCAAGGTCTTTCGAGAAAAGATGAACAGAAACGAACTCCTTGACATTTCCCGCGTCCGGGCTATCGTCCCGCCATCCCCGCAAAAAAACGGGGATCGGTCGATCGCGGATCACAGATCGGGTGAAAACCGTTCCGGCCGCCGGCCCTTTCCCCGCTCTTCGCGAGACGACTCCGGACTGATACGAAAAGCATCGGCGTGAAAACATAGATGGACATTTTCCTGCAACAGCTTTTGCTGGCCTTGCCGCTGTTCTCGCTGATTTTCCTCGGCTACCTGACGATGCGTCTGTCCGGCTGGCCGACGTCGGTATCCGACGGCATCTCGCGCTTCGTGTTCACTCTGGCCGTGCCGGCCATGCTCTTTCGCCTGATGGCCAACGCGCGCGATCTGCATCGGGTCGATGCGCGCCTGCTGGTCGCCTTTTTCGGCGGCTGCCTGATCGTTTTCGTCATCGGGCGGCTGGTGTCCTGGAAAATCTTCCGGCTCGACGGGGTCGCGCAATCGGTCTTCGCGCTGGGCGGCATTTTCTCCAATTGCGTGATGCTTGGCCTGCCGGTGGCCAGGGTATCGCTCGGCGAAGCGGCGATTCCGCCGATCGCGATGGTGGTGGTGTTCAACTCGCTGACCCTGTGGACGCTGGTGACCGTTTCCGTGGAATGGGCGCGGCACGGCAGTTTCTCGGTGCGGGGATTCGCTCGCACGACACGCGGGGTGCTGACCAATCCGGTGGTCGTCGGCGTCCTTTCCGGAACGCTGTTCGGGCTGTCCGGGTGGACGCTGCCGGCGGCGATCGATTCGCCGATCGCCATGCTCGCCGAAGCGACCGCGCCGATGTCGATGGTCGCCTTGGGCATGGCGCTCGCCGAGTACGGAGTGCGCAGCGGGATCAGGCTGAGTTCGGCCATCTGCGTGATCAAACTGATCGTCCAGCCGCTCGTCGTCTGGTTGCTGGCCTGGATTCTCGGTCTGCCCAAGCTGGAAACCCAGGCGGTGGTGCTGCTCGCGTCGATGGCGACCGGCATCAACGTCTACCTGATGTCGCACCATTTCAAGGCGCTGGAAGGACCGACGGCCGGAGCGCTGGTCCTGTCGACCTCGCTGGCGGCGGTGACGACGCCCCTGTTCCTGGCGCTGATGCACTGACGCGGGGCGGTGACCGGGTCGCATACCACCCGGCGGAGGAGAGAAGGCCCCAGCGCGCTTCGTCCGGAAAGGTTTTCTCCTTCACTTCGGATAGCGACTTCTCGGTGTTCTGCCGCATTGGAGCGTCTCGATAGGCGCGAAAACGCTCTATATTTGGAAGCACAGAAAACTTTGATCAGGCTCCGGTCTGTCGACGGCAGAGGAAAACCGGGGTGCGATCTGCGGGTTTTGGTCTTTTCGGAGCTTCTCAGGAATCACGAAGAATCGTGGCGCATGAGTCCTGCTTCAAATTACGAAGAGCTCAAAGCTATCCTTATCCAGCACTATCCGGATCTGTCCGGACACCTCAAACGCATCGCCCGGTTTGTGCTGGAGCATTCGAACGACCTCGCGCTCGGGACCGTTGCGGCGGTGGCGAAATCACGTAGGGTTTGTAGTT
>JAITIQ010000082.1 GCA_031279425.1 Accumulibacter sp. | reverse complement strand
GCATCCCACAGCCAGCCAGCCCGCCCGCCCGGATCAGGCCACCCGCCCGATTCCCGTGGCCACGCCCCTGTACGACCGCGCCTGGGGCGACGATTTCGCGCAGAAAGTGACTTGGCTCGCCACGCGCCACGGACAGTCGGCGGAACTCACGCTCAACCCCCCGGACATGGGGAGCATCGAAATATCGCTGCGCATCGACAGCGACAAGTCGGCGGCCACCGCCACCTTCGTCTCGCTCAACGCCGAGGTCAGGGAAAGCATCGAAACCGCCCTGCCGCGGCTGCGGGAAATGCTGGCCGGGGTGGGCATCGCTCTGGGCCAGACGCAGGTTTCCGCGGAATCCTTCCGGCAGGCACCCGGCGACGGACGGAATCCCGGCGAAGGCGCGTCCCCGGCGCAAAACGAGTTGTCTATACTTGCGGCTGATCAGCAGGTCCGGACCGGCGCACCGAACGTCGGCGCGGGACGCGGCCTGGTCGACACGTTCGTCTGACCCATCTTGAGAGGTTCCCGGCATGGCCAAGGAAGCAAAAGCGGAAGCGGCGCCGAAGAATAGCCCCAGAAAGCTCATTGTCATCATCGTCCTGTTGCTCGTCGTGATCCTGTTTCTCGGCGGGGTGGGCGCGTTTTTCCTGATGAAGCGGCACAACGCGGACTTCGAGGAGGAGGAAGAGGTCGTCACGGAACCGGTCCGGAGAAAAGAGGCCCCTCCGGTGTACGTGGCCATGGATGCCTTTACCGTCAATCTGGCCCCCGATCCGACGGATCAGTACGTGCAACTGGTGCTTTCGGTGGAAGTCGCCGACTTGCAGACCGGCGAGCGGATCAAGGCCTATACGCCGAAGATCCGCAACAACGTGATGCTGCTGCTTTCCAGCAAGAAGGCGGCCGAACTGTTGACCAAGGAGGGCAAGGAAAAACTGGCCACGGAAATCCGCGACCAGATGAACCAGGTGCTCGCGCCCAACGCCAGGGGCGACGGGCCGGTCAGGGAAGTCCTGTTTACTTCGTTCATCATCCAGTAAGCCAATGTCCAGCGAATTTCTTTCCCAAGACGAAGTCGACGCGCTGTTGAAGGGCGTCACCGGGGAATCGGACGAGCCCGCGGCCGTCGAGGAAAACGAGGGCGGCATCCGTCCCTACAACCTGGGCACGCAGGAGAGGATCGTGCGCGGGCGCATGCCTACGCTCGAACTCATCAACGAGCGCTTCGCCCGCTATCTGCGCATCGGCCTGTTCAACTACATGCATCGGACCGTGGAAGTCTCCGTCGGCCCGATCCGCGTGCAGAAGTACAGCGAATTCATCCGCAACCTGGTCGTCCCGACCAATCTCAACCTGGTTTCCGCCAAGCCGCTGCGGGGGGCCTCGCTGTTCGTCTTCGATCCCAATCTGGTATTTCTCGTCGTCGACAACATGTTCGGCGGCGACGGGCGCTTCCACACCCGCGTCGAGGGGCGGGATTTCACCGGCACCGAGCAGCGCATCATCCAGGGACTGCTGCACGTCGTGTTCACCGAGTATGAACGCGCCTGGAAGCCCGTCTACGACATTTCCTTCGAGTACATCCGCTCGGAGATGAACTCGCAGTTCGCCAACATCGCGACGCCCTCCGAAATTGTCGTCACGACGACATTCTCGCTCGAATTCGGCGGCACGACGGCGGACATGTGCCTCTGCTTCCCGTATTCGATGCTGGAGCCGATCCGCGATCTACTCTACAGCGCGATGCAGAGTGACCAGTTGTCCACGGACCGGCACTGGATCATGATGCTGCGCCGGCAGCTCAAGGACGCCGAGGTGGAAATCGTCGCCACGCTCGGGACGGCCAAGGTCACGCTCGGAGAAATCCTGAAGCTGAAAATCGGTGACATCATCATCCCGGTGGATATCCCTGAAACGCTCGTCGCCCGCGTCGACGACATCCCCGTGCTCGAATGCGCGTATGGACAACAGGGCGGACAATACGCGCTCAAGATCAACCGTTTCATCACCCAGGGCGACGAAACCGCGCTGCCAAGGAGTTAGGCCATGGCCGAAGCGACCGACGACAAAGACGCCAGCACCAACGACAAAGCCACCGCCACCGGCGACGAAGATGCCACCACCAGCGAAAAGGTCGCTGCCGACGGGGATGGCGCTACCGAAAAAACCAGCATGGAAGACGATTGGGCCGCAGCCATGGCCGAGCAGTCGCAAGCGGACGCTGCCGCGGCGCAGGCGCAGCCGGCGCAGATCTTCCCGTCCTTTGCCGACGCCGCGGGCAAGACTTCGATGATGAACGAGCTGGACATGATCCTGGACATCCCGGTCCAGATCTCCGTCGAGCTGGGCCGTTGCAAGATCACCATCAAGAACCTCCTGCAACTCGCCCATGGCTCGGTCGTCGAACTCGACGCCATGGCCGGCGAGCCGATGAGCGTTTTCGTCAACGGCACGCTGATCGCCCAGGGCGAAGTCGTAGTGGTCAACGACAAGTTCGGCATCCGGCTTACCGACATCATCACGCCCTCCGAGCGCATGCGTAAACTCGGCCGCTGAATACCGCTGGCGAACCCGACGGAAATCCGGCGCGAAGAGCAAAGACCGAAACCGGGGTGTTTCGGTTTCCTGGGGTTCAGTCCAAAGAGGAGGATTCATCCTGGCGCTCCCTGACCTCGGCAGGAACCCTGAACGGAACGCAGGCATCCCCCATCGTCATGGGTGGCGGGAATTCTCGCGGGCGCGAAGCGCCCGGTAGTTGACTGTCTTCTGTTTTCTCTCCTCCGTCTTCTGAAGTTTTCTATACGATCCCCGAACCACGCATCGCTGGTCCAGGCTACGCTCGCTGAGGACAGAGGACAGCCAGTTTGCGGCTGCGCCGGTTTGAAGAATGGGCGAATCGCCCTTTCAATGCGAATCCGGCGGCGCGCCCACCACTTCCACCAGACTCGCCGCGTCCAGCACGGCGTCCGCCCAGGCCTCCCGTTGCGCGGCATCGGCCCGGCGCAGACGCTCCCGCGCCCACTCCGGCAAAGGCCCGAAACGACGCGTCAGCAAACGGGCAAGCATCGCCTCGCCTTCTTCCCGGCCTTCTTCCCAGCCTCTCACGCGACCCTCTTCCCAGCCTCTCACGCGGCCTTTTTCCCAGCCGATCTGCTTCAGTTGTTCCGCGATATTCATTATCTTCTCCTTGTGCTCGTCGGGCGACAGATGGATCAGCCGTTCGGTAAATCCCAAGGGGTCGGCCGTGTTGCCCGCCTGCAACAGGTAGTTCAGCAAGCTCTCCAGTTGTTCGTCGGTCGCGTCGGCAATCCGCAGCAGCTGAGCCAATGGCTCCAGCAGTTCCACCAGGTCCCGCTGCCAGATGTGCTTCTGCACCAGTTCCAGCAGCGCGATCCGTTGGTGCCGCAGTATCTCATCATCCGGCATGGCCGTCACGTCGACCAGCGGGAAGGAGTTGTCGTAGAGCG
>JAITIQ010000046.1 GCA_031279425.1 Accumulibacter sp. | reverse complement strand
CGGGAATGCCGCCAGGGAACAACGCGGAAAATCCGTCAAAGAGCGGCAACGCGAACAACAACGAAAGTCTGAACCGTCCAAAGCGCAAAAGCGCGGACGGAAGAAAACTGATGGAGATTTGCGGAAGGAAAAGGGAGCGAGCTTTGACAGATATGGCAGTGATAGAATCACCTGTTTGTCGTAAACATTCCGGATTATCCGGAACCCGCTTCGCGTTGTCCCTGCTCATGCTCATCGTCATGGAAAACGCATGCGCGACGAATCGTTTCGTGATTGACGATCAACCGGCATCTGGACGACCTTCATGACTTTTTCACTGCGCCGTTTCGCTTTTTCCGCTCTTTCCCTGTTTTCCCTGGCTGTGACGGCGCACGCTGGGGAAAAACCCGCGCCGGAGGCGTCCGGGCAGCGGGTGGAAGTCGCCTTCGTTCTGGACACCACCGGCTCGATGGCCCATCTGATCGACGGCGCCAAGAAGAAAATCTGGTCCATCGCCAACGCCATCGTCGACCAGAACCCCGACGCCGAGCTGTATTTCGGATTGGTCGGCTACCGCGACCTGGGCGATGACTACGTCACCAGGAGATTCCCGCTGACCACGGACCTGCAAGGCATCTACGCCTCGCTGCTGAACTTTGAGGCGGACGGCGGCGGCGACACGCCCGAGTCGGTCAACGAGGCGCTGGACGTGGCGGTCACCCAACTGGGCTGGAGCGACAAGGATCAGGGCCAGACAGAAGACAGAACCCGCCGCATCCTCTTCCTGGTCGGGGACGCGCCGCCGCACATGGACTACCGGCAGGACAGGAAGTATCCGGAAGTGATCCGCGAGGCGCTTGCCAGGGGTATCGTGGTCAATACCGTGCAGGCCGGAGACCTGCGGTCCACCGAAAAGGTCTGGCGCGAAATGGCCCGCCTGGGCCACGGCGACTACCACGCCATCCCGCAGGACGGCGGCCGGGTGGTGATCATCGTCACGCCTTTCGACGAACGCATCCGCGAGATCCAGTTCCGGCTGAACAAGACCGTCATTCCTTACGGCAGCAGGATCAAACAGCGCGAGGTGGAAGACAAGACTCGCCAGTACGAGGCGGCCGTACCCGCCGCCGCCGAGATCTCCTCTTTCGTCAGCAAGAGCGGCAAAGGCAGCAAGGTGATCACCGGCAGCGGCGATCTGGTGGATGCCGTGCATACCGGCAAGGCCCGGCTCGGCGAGATTCCCGTGGAAGAATTGCCGCCGGCGATGCAAAAGATGTCTGCCGCCGAACGGGAGCGTTACGTGGCCGAGCGCCGGGCCGAGCGTGAGAAACTCTCCGGGGAGCTGGGCGAAATCGTCCTTCTGCGCGACGCCTACCTCAAGGAGCAGAGCGCCAGGGAACCCGTGGAGGCCGACAGCTTCGACCGCGCCGTCAAGGAAACGCTGAAAAATCAGGTCGGCGAGAAACGATAAGCCCGCCAGTCCGCCGTCCCATCCCCCGATGCGCCAGTTGATCCTCGACCTCCTGCCGGAAGATCCGCCCGGCCTGGATGACTTCGTTCCCGGCGGGAACGCCGAGACCCTTGCCGCGCTTTCCGCCTGGATGGCGCCGCAGCGCCGGGAGACTTCGTTCCTGCTCTACGGCGAATCCGGCGCCGGCAAGACGCACCTCTTGCGCGCCTCTCCGGGCGCCTATCACGACGGCGCCGCCACGCCTGGCCTGGACGGGATCGAAGCGGCCGGCGAAATACCCCTGCGCGTGGCCGTCGACCACGTCGAGGCGCTCTCGGACGCCGGGCAGATCGCCCTGTTCCATCTGTTCAACCGGCTGCGCGATGCCGGCGGCTATCTATTGGCCGCGGCCAGGCAGCCGCCGCAGCATCTCCCGCTGCGCGAAGACCTGCGCACCCGCCTGGGTTCGGGACTGGCCTACCGCCTCACGCCGCTCTCCGACGCGGAGAAGCGGACCGCCCTGTCGGCGCAGGCCGCGGCGCGGTCTCTGTCCCTGCCGCCGGGAGCGCTCGATTATCTATTGACCCGCGCGCCGCGCGACATGCGCCGCCTGACGGCCATCCTCGCCGCGCTCGACCGCTATTCCCTGGAGCGGCGGCGGCCGATCACGCTGCCCCTGCTGCGCGAAGTCCTGCGCCATCCCCTTTGAGCGATTTCTCCCATGAATCTTGCCTTGTTCGACCTCGATTACACGCTGCTGTCCTGCGACAGCGACTACGAGTGGGCGCAATTCCTGATCGACCGGGGCGTCGTCGACCGGGAGAGCTACACGGCGAAGAACGACCGCTTCTATGCGCAATACCGGGCCGGCACGCTGGACATCCGCGAATTCCTCGACTTCCAGCTGCACCCGCTGTCCTGTCATCCGCGCGCGCGGCTCGACGCCTGGCACCGCGAATTCATGGCCGCGCGCATCCTGCCGGCGATCGGCGCACCAGCTCGCGCGCTGGTCCGCCGGCACCTCGATGGCGGCGACCTGTGCGCGCTGGTCACCGCCACCAACAGCTTCGTCACCGGGCCGATCTGCCTGGAGCTCGGCATCGCCCACCTGATCGCCACCATTCCGGCGCAGGAGGACGGCCGTTTCACCGGAGGCGTGCGCGGCACGCCAAATTTCCGCGAAGGCAAGGTCGCGCGCGTCGAAGCCTGGTTGGAATCGATGGGGTTCTGGTGGGACAGCTTCGCGCGAACCTGGTTCTACAGCGATTCCTCCAACGATCTGCCGCTCCTGTCGCGCGTCAGCGATCCGGTCGCCGTCGACCCGGACGAGGCGCTGCTCGCCCACGCGCGCGAGGCCGGCTGGACGGTGCTGAATATTCATCCGTGACAAATATCTTTCGACGACCAACGATGATCCGCAAATTCCTTTCCCGAGTCTTCGGCAACAAGCCGCGGGGACGCGGCGAACCCGCCGTGATTCCCCATTCGAGGCACGGCATCCGCCGCGAGGCGATCAGCGGCGGCAGCCGGCGCGTCGCCGAAACGCTCCAGGAGAACGGCTACCAGGCCTTCGTCGTCGGCGGCGCCGTGCGCGACCTCTTGGCCGGCATTCCCCCCAAGGACTTCGACGTCGCCACCGACGCCACGCCCGAGCAGGTGCGAAGGTGCTTCCGACGCGCGCGGCTCATCGGCCGGCGTTTCCAGATCGTGCACGTGATGATGGGCCAGGAGACCGTCGAAGTCACCACCTTCCGCGGCCACCATGGCCAGTGGGACGGCGCGCGCGCGCAGACCGACGACCAGGGGCGCGTGCTGCGCGACAACGTTTTCGGCTCGCAGAAGGAAGACGCCGCGCGGCGAGACTTCACGGTCAACGCCCTGTACTACGATCCGGTGACGGAAACCGTGATCGACTATCACTCCGGGATGGCCGACCTCGAACAGAAGACGCTGCGCATGATCGGCAAGCCGGCGACGCGCTACCGCGAGGATCCGGTACGTATGCTGCGCGCCGTGCGCCTGGCGGCCAAGCTCGATTTTTCCATCGACGAAGACACGCGCCGGCCGATCGGCGAACTGGCGAGTCTCATTGAAAACGTTCCGCCGCCGCGCCTGTTCGATGAAATGCTCAAGCTGCTGACCTCGGGGCATTCGGCGCAGTGCTTGCGGCAGTTGCGCGCGGAGGGTCTGCACCACGGCCTGCTGCCGCTTTTGGACACCATCGTCGAACAGCCGCAGGGCAAGCGCTTCGTCACGCTGGCGCTGGAAAACACCGACCGGCGCGTGCGCGAAGGCCGGCCGATCTCGCCCGGCTTCCTGTTCGCCACGCTGTTCTGGAACGAAGTCCTGGTCCACTGGGAAGCGCTCCAGGACGGCGGCGAGCGTCCGATCCCGGCGCTCTACCAGGCCATGGACGAAACACTCGACACACAGGCGGAAAAGCTGGCGATCACCCGGCGTGTCGCCGGCGACATCAAGGACATCTGGGCGCTCCAGCCGCGTTTCGAAGTGTGTTCCGGCAAGCGCCCCTACGGGCTACTCGAACATCCGCGCTTCAAGGCGGGGCTCGACTTCCTGCGGCTGCGCGCCGAAGCGGGCGAGGTGGACGCCGCCCTCGAAGCGTGGTGGTCGGATTTCCTCGCCGCCGACGGTGAGACGCGCGCCGCGATGCTGGCGCAAAAACCGGCTGAAAAGAAAAAGCGCCGGCGCAGGCGCCGGACGGTCCGGGCGGATGCCGAACCCGGCAGGGAATCCACCGATACGGAGATCGCGTGATTTCTCGTCCGGTCTCCGGAACGGGAACAGGCCGCGAAAAAAGCATTCACGGAATATCGCATGTCCCTTGCCTACATCGCCCTCGGCGCCAACCTTGCCGATCCGGTGGCCCAGGTCCGTGCCGGGATCGAGGCACTGGCCGCGCTGCCCGATGCGCGCCTGCTTTGCGCCTCGTCGCTTTATCGCAGCGCACCGGTAGGCATCCGCGGCCAACCCGATTTCATCAACGCGGTGGCCGCCATGGAGACGGCGCTCGACGCCCGCGCGCTGCTGGCCGCGCTGTTCGCCATCGAAGCGCGCTTCGGTCGCCGCCGTGATTTCCCTCGCGCTCCGCGCACGCTCGACCTGGATCTCCTGCTCTACGATGCCGCGACGATCGACACGCCCGAACTCGAAGTGCCGCATCCGCGCATGCATCTGCGCGCTTTCGTGCTCGCGCCGCTCCTCGAGATCGCTCCCGACTGCCGCATTCCCGGACGCGGCCGCGCGGACGCCTGGCTGTCCGCCGTGCGCGCGCAACGCGTCGAGAAGCTGGCCGCGCGGGATGAACGGCGCGTCCTGTGAGGGAATTCGGCAGGAACAGGACGAACTGGTGTCGGGCAGGCATGTCCGACCTGCATCCATGTTTTTCAGCGCGCAGCCCGTTCGCAGGCGCCGGCTTCGTTCCATTCAAACACTCGACGGCTCGTTCCCGGGGTTGCCGATGCGATCGCCCCGGCTACTCCTTCGCGCTTGCTCCGCGCTCCTTCCCGCCCCGTCCGTTTCGTCCGCCGGGTGAAGTATGAAGTAGAATTCAAGTTTTTCATTGGTGCGGGTTTGGGGAACGAGCCAGGGTCTCGCGGACCGTGAAATTCCATTTCCACGCAAACAGGGCAATTTTTTGCTCGCCATCGCCAGACGCAGAGCGCAGCGGCGATCCGGATCGTCGCCGTATCGGCCAGGAATTGGAAAAAGATTCCATCCCTTCACCGGAAAGGTTTCCGTGAAAATCGTCTGTCTCGACCTCGAAGGCGTGCTGGTGCCCGAAATCTGGATCGCGTTTTCCGAACAGGCCGGCATTCCGGAATTGCGGCGTACCACGCGCGACGAGCCGGATTACGACCGGCTGATGAAATTCCGCCTGGAGGTTCTGGCGCGACACCAGCTCGGACTGCGGGATATTCAACGGGTCATCGGCGCCATGGAGCCGTTACCGGGCGGGCGCGAGTTTCTCGATGCCTTGCGCGAGGATTACCAGGTGATCATCCTCTCCGATACTTTCCACGAATTCGCCCATCCGCTGATGCGCCGGCTGGCTTGGCCGACGTTGTTCTGTCACAGTCTGGAGACCAGCGCCGACGGCCGGGTAACCGGCTACCACCTGCGTATGCCGGAGCAGAAGCGCGAAGCCGTCCGGCGTTTTCGCGAGTTGAATTTCCTCGTGGTCGCCGCGGGCGATTCCTACAACGATACGAAGATGCTCGCGGCGGCGCACGCGGGCATCCTGTTCCATCCGCCCGAGAACGTCATCCGCGAGTTTCCCCAGTACCCGGTAACGAGGACTTACGCCGAACTGCGCACAGAGATCGACCGCGCTTTCGCGCTTCTTGCGGGCTGATCCGGCATATACTCGTCGCCACGCCGCTATACCTGTTTCGCTCCCTCCCCCGCTTGCGGGGAGGGTGCCCGACGGCCGGGAGCGGGCGTCCTGCCCTCCGGCCGTCCCCGCTCCCCCGCGG
>JAITIQ010000034.1 GCA_031279425.1 Accumulibacter sp. | reverse complement strand
GAGAGGGGTGTTCACGCAGTCTTCCGGACTTTTCCCGGGAGACGGGCAAAACCCGCCGGTCTTTACTCTGCGACGCTTCGCGTCAGGACTCTACGACCGGCGGATGCGAACCCCCTCTCCCGCCCCTGCGGGGCACCCTCCCCCGCCAAGCGGGGGAGGGGAACCACTTCCCAGCCCGTCATTGCTCGGGCTGCGCGACGTGGCAATCCCTGCGGCCGTCCAGCCTCCCGGAACGCCGGAGCACTCTCCAAGGTCGTCTGGATGACCGCGGGGCTACGCCCCTTGCAATGACGAAGTCCTGCTCCCTCGTGAAACCGACTCGGCGCGGAGACTATGAACAGGTTCTTCGCGCGGACCATGCGTTCGACCTCCGCGCCCGGCCTCCGGACCTGGGATAGAATTCCCATCCTCACGTCCTGCCGGAATCCTACATGCCCACATTCCAGGAAGTCATTCTGCGTCTCCAGCGCTTCTGGGACGAACAGGGGTGCGCGTTGCTCCAGCCGTATGACATCGAGGTCGGCGCGGGCACCTTCCACACCGCCACCTTCCTGCGCGCCATCGGCCCGGAGCCGTGGAACGCCGCCTACGTGCAACCCTCGCGCCGCCCGAAGGACGGGCGCTACGGAGAAAACCCGAACCGCCTGCAGCATTACTACCAGTACCAGGTCGTGTTGAAGCCCTCGCCCGACGATATCCAGGATCTCTACCTGGGTTCGCTCGAAGCGCTCGGCATCGATCTTGCGGAACACGACGTGCGCTTCGTCGAGGACGACTGGGAATCGCCCACGCTCGGCGCCTGGGGCCTGGGCTGGGAGGTCTGGCTCGACGGCATGGAAGTCACGCAATTCACCTATTTTCAGGAAGTCGGGTCGCTGGCCTGCCAACCCGTGCTCGGCGAGATCACTTACGGCCTGGAGCGCCTGGCGATGTACCTGCAAGGAGTGGAAAACGTCTATGAGCTGGTGTGGACCGAGGCCAGGGGCCGGCGCCTGAGCTACGGCGACGTCTATCGCCAGAACGAAGTCGAGCAGTCGAAATACGACTTCGAGCAGGCCAACGTCGAAATCCTTTTCCGCCATTTCGCCGATCACGAATCCGAGGCCATGCGCCTGATCGGGGAAAGGCTCACGCTGCCGGCCTACGAGCAGGTGATGAAGTGCTCGCACTGCTTCAACCTGCTGGACGCGCGCGGCGCCATTTCGGTGACCGAGCGCGCCGCCTACATCGGCCGCGTGCGCGCGCTCTCGCGCGAGGTCGCGCAGTCCTATCACGATTCCCGCGAAGCGCTTGGATTCCCGATGTGCGGGCGCGCCGTCGAGGAGAAATGAAATGACCTCCGCCTCCCTGCTCATCGAACTGCTGACCGAGGAACTGCCGCCGAAGGCGCTGCCGAAGCTGGGCGAGACTTTCGCCCGGCAGATCCACGCCGGCCTCGCCGAGCGCGGACTCGTTTCCGCCGACGCCGCCCATGAATGGTTCGCCACGCCCCGGCGCTTGGCCATCCTCGCGCCGGGCGTGCGGGCCGCCGCGCCGGAGACCACGGCGTTCGAGAAAATCATGCCGGTGTCCGTCGCGCTTGACGCCGACGGGCAGCCGACGCCCGCGCTCAGGAAAAAGCTTGCGGCCAGGGGTATTCCGCTCGACGCCGTGGCGAGCTTCGAAAAGCGACTGGACGGCAAATCCGAATCCTTCTTCCACAAGGCCGTCGTTCCCGGCGCGAAACTCGATGAAGTATTGTCCGGCATCGTCGCCCAGGCGTTGAAGAAACTGCCGACCCCGAAACTCATGCGCTGGGGTGATTCCGACCACCAGTTCGCGCGCCCGGCGCATGGCCTCATGATGCTGCACGGCGAGCGCGTCGTTCCCGGCGAAGTGCTGGGCCTCGCCAGCCGCAAGGTCACGCGCGGCCACCGTTTCCTGTCCTCCGGCGAGATCGCCATCGACCGCGCCGAGGAGTATGCCGGCAGGCTGGAGCGGCAAGGCCGGGTCATCGCCCGTTTCGCCGACCGCCGCGCCGCCATTGCCGAAGCGCTCGAACTCAAGGCCGGGGAACTCAATGCCGTGATCCATCCCGCCGAGGCGCTGCTCGACGAAGTCACCGCGCTGGTCGAATGGCCGGTGGTCTACGTCGGTGAATTCGAGGCGGAATACCTCGCCGTGCCGCAGGAGTGCCTGATCCTGACCATGCAGCAGCACCAGAAATACTTTCCGCTGCTCGACGCCGGCAAGAAGCTCATCCACCGCTTCCTGATCGTCTCCAACATGCAGGTCGAGGATCCGCGCCACATCGTCGGCGGCAATGCCCGTGTGGTGCGGGCGAGATTGGCCGATGCGCGCTTCTTCTACGACCAGGACCGCAAGAGGACATTGGAATCACGTATCCCGGCGCTGGCGAAGGTGGTCTATCACAACAGGCTGGGCAGTCAGGGCGAGCGTGGCGAGCGCGTGATGGGCATCGCCCGCGCCATCGCCGAGAGGCTTGGCGGTGGCGAACTGACGCGGCAGGTCGAGCAGGCCGCGCGGCTCGCCAAGACCGATCTGTTGACCGACATGGTCGGCGAATTCCCCGAACTGCAAGGCACGATGGGCCGTTACTACGCGCTCAACGACGGCTTGCCGCCGATCATCGCCGACGCCATCGAGGATCATTACAAGCCGCGTTTCGCGGGGGACGCGCTTCCGCGAAGCGAGGTGGGAAAGATCGCCGCGCTGGCGGACAAGCTGGAAATGCTCGCGGGCATGTTCAGTATCGGACAGACCCCCACGGGCGACAAGGATCCGTTCGCGCTGCGGCGTCATGCGCTGGGAGTAATTCGCCTCCTGACGGAAGGCGGGGTGGATTTGCCGCTGAATGAGGCACTGGCCATGTCCATCGACTGCATCGGGAAAGATCGATACATCGCCTTGGGTAGCGGCGTAAAAAATGCGGCGGAGAACCGCGCGGCCTCAGCGTCGCAATCTTCCACGCTGGCACACGGGGTCGTAAGACAGCCAGTCAACGAGGAAGAAACCTTCAAGCAATTGGACAATTTCATCTTTGACCGCTACGCCGTCAACCTGCGCGAACAAGGCTATACGGCGCAGGAAGTCGACTCGGTGCTTTCCCTGCGCCCGCAATTGCTCTCCGACATTCCCAGGCGCCTTGCCGCCGTGCGGGTCTTTGCCAAATTGCCGGAAGCAGACGCGCTTGCCGCCGCCAACAAACGCGTCGGCAACCTCCTGAGAAAAGCGGGCGAACTGAAAAACGACGCGCCCGTTCCGGCGCTGTTCAGGGAACCCGCCGAGCACGCATTGTTTGCCGCGCTGGAGCGTGTTCGACCGCAAGCCGACGCTGCTTTCGAGGCGGGTGAGCACACCGGCTCGCTGAAAACGCTGGCGGCACTGCGCGCGCCAGTCGACGACTTTTTCGACAAGGTGATGGTCAATGCCGAGGACATCGACCTGCGCGCCAACCGCCTCGCGCTACTGGCTCGTTTGCATGCCGAAATGAACCGTGTTGCCGATTTGTCGAAGCTCGCGTACCTTGGGGATGCCCGTCCTCCCGATCCTTCCACCCTCCGAATCCTGTAGACATCACGAGGCTTTCCGCATGAAGCTCGTCATTCTCGACCGCGACGGCGTGATCAACTTCGATTCGGACCGCTTCATCAAGTCGCCGGCGGAGTGGAAGCCCATTCCCGGCAGCCTGGAAGCCATCGCCCGCCTGAATCAGGGCGGCTACCGGGTGGTGGTCGCGTCCAACCAGTCGGGAATCGACCGCGGCCTGTTCGACATGGACACGCTGAACGCCATCCACGAAAAGATGCTGCAAGCCGTCAAGGCCGTCGGAGGACGGATCGAGGCGATCTTCTACTGTCCGCATTCCGCCGAATCGAACTGCGATTGCCGCAAGCCCAAGCCCGGAATGTTCGAGCGGATCGGCGAATGCTTCAACACCGACCTGGCCGAAGTCCATGCCATCGGCGATTCGCTGCGCGACCTGCAGGCGGCCGTCGCGGCTGGCGCGCGGCCGGTGCTGGTCCTTTCCGGCAAAGGGGAGGAGACGCGCCAGGAAGGCGGCATCCCGGAAGGGACGCTCGTCTTCGCGGATCTGGCGGCGGCGGCCGAGCACATCCTGAAATCATGATCGCGCTGTTGCGTTCCGCGCTGTTCCTGGCGCTCGCCATCCTGATCACCGCTCCCGCGGGGCTTTTCGTCACGCTGGCCGTGGTGCTGCCGATGCGCTGGCGCTTCCGCATCATCGCGGTGTGGCGCAAGGGGTTCATGGCGCTCTGCGCGCATGTGCTGGGTTTGCGCTACCGGGTCCTCGGGCGCGAGAACATCCCGGGCGTGCCGTCGGTCGTCCTGTCCAAGCACCAGTCCGCCTGGGAGACGGTCGGCCTGCAGGACATCTTTCCGCCGCAGGTCTATGTGCTCAAGCGTTCGCTCTTGTGGATCCCCTTTCTGGGCTGGGCTTTCGCCGCCGTCAAGATGATCTCGATCGACCGCAGGGCCGGCAAGAACGCGCTGAAACAGGTGGAAAGGCAAGGCATCGAGCGGTTGCGCGCCGGTTATTGGGTCATCGTCTTTCCCGAGGGAACGCGCATCGCCCCCGGTGAAATCCGGCGCTTCAAAAGCGGCGGCGCGCTGCTCGCCGTGTCCGCCGGCGTTCCGGCCGTGCCGGTGGCGCACGACGCCGGCGAGTTCTGGGCGAAGAACGCCTTCATCAAAAAACCCGGTCTCATCACCGTCAGCATCGGCCCGGCGATCGACCCCCGGGGGAAAACGGCCGAGGAAGTCAACGCTCTGGCCGAGCGGTGGATCGGCGCGGAAATGCGCAAAATTTCGCCGCACCGCCATGCCGAGGACCGCGTGGACGCCCCCCATGCGGCAGGCTGATCTGCCCTTCGGCCCCGCGCGCCTGGCGGAAGGGGAAACTTCGGGAACCGTCGCGCTTGCCGACCGCATCGTTTCCTACACCCTGCGCCGCGCCCGGCGCCGCTCCATCGGTCTTTCCATCGACCATCGCGGCCTGCGCGTCGGCGCGCCGCTGAAAACCCCGCTCGCCGAGGTCGAGGCGCTGATCCTGAAGCACGGCGGTTGGGTGGCCAGGAAGCTCGACGAATGGCGCGAGCGGCGCCATGCCACGCCGTTGATCCTCACCGACGGAACCCGCCTGCCGTATCTGGGCGGTCGGCTGGAAATCCGCCTGGGCCGCGGCCGCGACCGGGTCTTCTGGAACGAGGACGCAGGGCCGGTGTTGACGCTGCTGCCGCGCTCTCCGGAGAAGGCCGGAGCGTTGCTCAACCGCGCCCTGCGATGCCGGGCGCTCTCCGTGTTCGGCGAGCGCCTGGCGCGGCAGGCCGCGTGTTTCGGCATCGCCCCGCCCCCTCTCGCGCTCTCGTCGGCGCGCACGCGCTGGGGAAGCTGCAGCCTGAAAACCGGCATCCGCCTCAACTGGCGGCTGATCCATGGCGAAACGGGACTCATCGACTACGTGATCGTGCACGAACTCGCGCATCTCGAAGAGATGAACCACGGCCCCCGCTTCTGGGCCCTCGTTGGCCAATATTTTCCCGACTATCGGAACGCGCGCGAGGCATTGAAAAAACTCTCCGGCGCGCTACCGGTACTGGGTTCTGCTGAATGAACGTTGTATGCCGTAGAAATATTGACGGGGAGGATTCCTCCACGCCGCGAAAATCAGGGCGCGCCGTGGATTTCGATGCGTCCGAGCGCATCGCCCGCGATGTCGAGAGACTGCGTGCCGGCCGCCAGGGTCAGCGTAAACGCTTCGGACAACCCGCCGAAGGAGAACACCAGCCGTTCTCCGAGAGGTCGCTCTCCGCCGTTGATCCGCAAGGCCTTGATCGACACGCCATCGGCAAGACGCCCCGCGGCGACGGTATCGGTGTCGGACAAGGCCACCCAGGCGTTTCGTTCGCGCTCGGCGATCCAGAACTGGAAACCTTGCCCGTCGCTGGAAAAGGCGATCGCCTGCCCGCGCATCACCGCCTCGTCGCGGGCGGCTTCGAGGCGGCCGGCGAGCAGTTCGGCAGCCAGGCGCAAGCGTCGCCCGTCGGAAAAATCCAGCCGGATCATGACTACCCCCAGGGCGATCGCCGCGACGGCACAGGCGGCGACGATCTCGATCAGGGTGAAGCCCAGCGCCCGCCGTGCCGCAAGGCCCGGCTCACATCCAGGAACCGATGTCCGCATCATAGCCCTCGCCGCCGGACTGCCCGTCGGCGCCATAGCTCATCACGTCGATGTCGCCCTTGAGTCCGGGATTGAGGTAGAGGTAATCGTGTCCCCAGGGATCCTTCGGCGCCTTTTCCAGATAGCCGCCGTTTTTCCAGTTGCCCGGCACCGGCTCCGACGCCGGCTTTTCGGTGAGCGCCTTCAGGCCCTGCTCGGTCGTCGGATAACGGCCGTTGTCCAACTTGTAGAGTTTCAACGCGGCGATGAGCGTGCCGATGTCCTGCCTGGCGGCGACGACCCGCGCCTCGTTCGGGCGATCCATGATCTTGGGCACGACCAGCGCGCCGAGAATGGCCAGGATGGACACGACGACCAGGATCTCGATCAGCGTGAAACCCGCCGCGCCGCGCCGAGCGGCTGGATATCTCCGAATTGCTCCTGTTTTCATGATGCGGTCTCCTTGGTTTGCAGGGGACAGAGGACAGAGCGGTCGCTGACGCGGCCTTTGTGGTCTGTCGTCAGTACCGGTCCGATCACTGATTCCTGGTTTTCCCATCTGTCCTCTATCCTCTGCTCCTGATTCATTTGACGAACTGATTGATTTCAAAGACCGGCAACAGAATGGCGAGCACGATGAACAATACCACTCCTCCCATCAACAAGACGACCGCCGGCCCGAGCAGGGAAGTAAACGCCTCGATGCGCCGGGAAAGTTCGCGGGAAAGCTCCTGCGCCGCCCGTTCGAGCATGCGGTCCAGGCGGCCGGTCACTTCGCCGCTTGCCGTCAAGTGGATGAGGATGGGCGGGAACTGGCGCGTCATGGCCAATGCCCTGGACAGACCCATGCCCTCGCGTACCTGGGTGGCGGCGGCACTGGCCGCCGCGCGCTGCACCTCGTTCGTCATGACGCCTTCCGCCGCGGCCAGCGCGGACAGCAGCGGCACGCCGCTGCCGACCAGGATGGCCAGCGTGCTGGAAAAACGCGCGGTGTTGGCGGCCCGTTCGAAATGGCCGAAAACCGGCAGATCGAGGCGCAGGGCATGCACGCGCAGACGAAACGCCTGGCCGCGCATGGCGGCGGCAAACAGCGCGCCGGCGATCGCCAGCGCCGCCAACATCCACACTCCCCAATCGCCGACGAAGGCGCTGATCGAGAGCAGCACGCGAGTCATCAGCGGCAAGGCCTGCCGAGCGCCCTGGAACACCTGCACCATCTGCGGCACGACCCAGGTCAGCATGCCGACGATGACCAGCATCGAGACGACGAAGACCACCGCCGGATAGATGAACGCCAGGGCCACCCTGGAAATCAGTTCGGCGCGCTCCTCCAGGTAGACGGCGAGCCGCTGCATGACTCCGGGGAGGCGCCCGGATTCCTCGCCCGCCTTGATGAGCGTCGGGTAGAACGAAGGAAAGGAGCGCGGCAGCGCGGCCATTGCCGCGGAGAGCGACAGACCGCTGGCGATGTCGCCGCGCAGAACGGTAATCAGGCGTTTTTCACGCTCGTTGTCGGACTGATCGGCGAGCACCGTCAGCGCCTCGTCGACGGTCAGCCCGGCATCGAGCAGAGCCGAAAGCTGGCGCGAAAAGCGCGTGAGCAGCGCGCTCCCCAGGCGCAGCCGGGAACGCTCCGCCGTTCCACTCTTCAGCGCCTCGATCTCGGCGGTGAGCAGCCCGCGCTCCTTGAGCACGGCCCTCGCCTGGCGGGCGCTTTCGGCATCAAGCGTTCCCTTGACGGGGCGCCCGCCGGCCAGCGGAATGGCGGTGTAATGGAATACGGGCAAGGATCCCTCGTGCGCTCGAAAACCTGTGTTGCGGCAAGAATCAACCGAGACCAGGCACGATATTATCCTAGAATCCTGCCCGGCTACGCGCCCGAACCATGTACCTGCGCGAGAACGAACACGCTCGATCCGACGGTCGTGTCGTTCGCTGCCTGCAATTGGCCGGGAAGGTCTGGAATGCGGAGAAGGGCCGGCAGGAAAGACTGCCTCGCGCCGAGGAAGCGGGGCTACAGCAGGAATGGGAGAGCGACATTCCCCGGATCGTCGCGGGCCTCGCGGTGACTCGCCTTTTCCCTGGTTTGACACGGGTCTTGCCCAGGGATGGTATTTCCGTTAATTTAGGCAGGCTCTTTGAGGGTGCCGCGCCTTCCGTGGCGCGGCCGAGACAGTCCCCTTGAGCCTGTGCGGGTGCTCCGTCGCAGGATTTCAATCCATCCCCGCAAGCCGGTGACAGCGCGCGAAAGAGTTTGCCTCTCTTCCAGGCGCGATGTCCCCCTGAAAAGGGGTTTCCAATCGGAGTGAGTGCTTGATAAAGAAAATAGACAACTTCACCGCCGCCTCCGCCCGCGTAGACGCCGCCGCCATCGCCCCTTTCCCCAATTCCCGCCGAATCTACGTCCAGGGCAGCCGTCCCGACCTCCGCGTGCCGATGCGCGAGATCGCGCAGGCCGATACGCCGACGGCCTTCGGCGGGGAAAGAAATCCGCCGATCTTCGTTTACGACTGCTCCGGCCCCTACGGCGACCCGCGGACCGCGATCGACCTCCGACAGGGGCTGCCCGCGTTGCGCGCCGGCTGGATCGCCGAACGCGGCGATACCGAGGAACTTTCGCATCTGACGTCCGCGTATGGTCGTGAAAGGATAAAAAAAGCCGCCGCCGACCCGTCGCTCGACGAACTGCGCTTCCCCGGCCTGCACAGAAAGCCGCGTCGCGCCAGGCCCGGCTGCGTAATCACGCAGCTTCATTACGCGCGGCGGGGCATCGTCACGCCGGAGATGGAATTCGTCGCCCTCCGCGAAAACCTGAACCGCCGCGCCTATCTCGAATCGCTGCGCGAGAGCGGCCCGCGCGGCGAGCAATGGGCGGCGCGGATGGCGCGGCAGCATCCCGGCCAGTCCTTCGGCGCGGCCATTCCCGAGGAAATCACGCCCGAATTCGTGCGCGCGGAAGTCGCGCGCGGGCGCGCCGTGATCCCGGCCAACGTCAATCACCCGGAAGCCGAGCCGATGATCATCGGCCGCAATTTCCTCACCAAGATCAACGCCAACATCGGCAACTCGGCGCTTGGCTCCTCGATCCGGGAAGAGGTCGAAAAAATGAGCTGGGCGATCCGCTGGGGCGGCGACACGGTGATGGATCTGTCGACCGGCAGGAACATCCACGAGACGCGCGAATGGATCGTGCGCAACTCGCCGGTGCCGGTCGGCACCGTGCCGATCTACCAGGCGCTGGAAAAGGTCGGCGGCAAGGCGGAGGAACTTTCCTGGGAAATCTTCCGCGACACGCTGATCGAACAGGCCGAGCAAGGCGTCGATTACTTCACCATCCACGCCGGCGTGCTGCTCTCCTATGTGCCGCTGACCGCCGGCCGGCTGACCGGCATCGTCTCGCGCGGCGGTTCGATCCTGGCCAAGTGGTGTCTCGCGCATCACCGGGAAAACTTTCTCTACACGCACTTCGAGGAGATGTGCGAAATCCTCCAAGCCTACGACGTCGCCTTCAGCCTGGGCGACGGACTGCGTCCCGGCTCGATCTTCGACGCCAACGACGAGGCGCAGTTGAGCGAACTGAAGACGCTCGGCGAATTGACCGGGATCGCCTGGCGCCACGATTGCCAGGTGTTCATCGAAGGCCCCGGCCACGTGCCGATGCAGCGCATCCAGGAAAACATGGACTGGCAGCTCGAATACTGCCGGGAAGCGCCGTTCTACACGCTCGGTCCGCTCGTCACCGACGTCGCGCCGGGCCACGACCACATCGCCAGCGGCATCGGCGCGGCGCTGATCGGCTGGCGTGGCGCCGCCATGCTCTGCTACGTGACGCCGAAGGAGCACCTCGGTCTGCCGGACAAGGACGACGTCAAGGAGGGCATCATCGCCTACAAGCTCGCCGCGCACGCCGCCGACCTCGCCAAGGGCCATCCCGGCGCGCAGATCCGCGACAACGCGATGAGCAAGGCGCGCTTCGAGTTCCGCTGGGAAGACCAGTTCAACATCGGCCTCGATCCGGACAGGGCGCGCCGCTTCCACGACGAGACGCTGCCCGGGGAGTCGGCCAGGCTCGCGCATTTCTGCTCGATGTGCGGCCCGCATTTCTGCGCCATGAAGATCACCCGCGAGGTGCGCGATTTCGCGGCGGCGCAGGGCATCGCGGAAGGCGACGCCCTGGCGAGAGGCATGGAAGTCAAGGCGGCGGAGTTCGTCGAGACCGGGGCGGAGATTTACCGCAAGGGCTGAGCATCGGCGAGACGGGCGGCGTCCATCGAAGAAAAAGCGCTCACCCGACGGGTGACAGCATGATGTTCGATGACGCATTGTTTTTTCGATGGTTTCGTTGCTTTTCCAGGGTAATCAACCGAGGAATCCAGGATGAAAGCCTCCCGCATCATCAATGCGCCTTCACTGGCCAACCTGGGGTTTTTCGACTTCGGACGCGGGGTCGAGGAATTGGTGGAAGGCGGCGTGCCGTGGTTTCACATCGACGTCGCGGACGGACACTACGTGCCGAACCTCTTTTTCCCGATCCGGGTGGTTGGCGAGTTGAAACAAAGGTATCCGGCGATCGAGACCGATGTACACCTGATGGTCAGCGATCCGATGAGCTACCTGCCGCTGCTTCAGGCCAACCGGGCGGATTGGGTCAGCTTCCATGTGGACGCGACGAATTTCTCGCGCCGCGTGCTCGCCGCGATCCATGATATGGGAATGAAAGCCGGGGTGGTCATCAACCCCAGCCAGCCGATCGGCGTCGTCGAACCGCTCGTCCGCTTCGTCGACTACGTGGTGTTGATGACGGTCGAGCCCGGCTACGCGGGCCAGCGCTTCATGGCCGACAGCCTGCACCGCGTCTCTCGACTGGCGGCCCTGCGCGAGGAATGCGGCCTGGATTTCCTGATTTCCATCGACGGCGGCGTCGACACCCCCAACGCGATCGAATGCGCGCGGCGGGGCGCCGAAGTGTATGTCACGGGCATTTACACCGTTTTCCGGCAGCAGGACGGCATCGCCGAAGCCTGCCGGCGCTTCCGGCGGACGCTCGAAGCCGGGCTTTAAGAACTTGTTCATGAGACGCATTGGCGCGCCCGCGCCAATGCGCAAAGTGGTTCACGGAACCGCTGTCACAGGCGCTGTAATACGTTCCCGCCTCCGTTTGGCTACTTGCTCAATGTTTCCCTGAATGTTTTGCGGAGCGGGAAGCAGGCGCCCCCGGCAGAACCGGCTCTACCGGGGGTGCCTGGTTTGGAGCAAATTCCATTTGAGTGCTTGGCGCACTCAAACGACCTGGACTCCGACCATCCTCACGCTGGCGAAAAGACCGCGGAGCGAAACGTGAAGACATCAAGCGTTCCAAATGAGCTGTCGAACACGCCTCAATACGGGTCCGTAAACAGGCTGGCTGCGCTCGCGATAGTGAAAATTTTTCTCATGATTCGCACGATGCCTCTCCTTCCGATGCGATGCGGACGCCATACAAGCGGATGTAGGCTCGCTGGGCCGCCTTGCGTTCCTCGGTGTCGAATACCAGCACGCGCAGGATCTCTTCGGGCAGGTCGTCGTTGGCTGACTCGGAGCGGTTCTTCATTGCGCAATATTCCGATTGCGCGACCTGGGCCACATTTTCGGCGTTGGTCGATGGATCGATCGTCTGTTGCAGGACCTGGATCAGTGCCACCGTGGCCTTGAAGTTCTCTTCGCTGCTCGCCGTCAATGCGGCGTCCCGCTCCAGATCGTCGCGGATGCCGTTGGCGTTCGCGTCGACACCGGCGAGTGTTTCCGTCGCCGCGCTGCCGGGATCATCCGGCAGATTCTGTTGCCAGACGGGCGCGGAATCCTGCGGCTCACCGCCGCTCTCACCACCGGCGCTTCCACCATCGCCGCCACTACCACCACCACCACAGGCGGACAAACCTATCATGATGAAAACATACAAGGGCAATAGGAATTTTCTCATCTGCAATCTCCGTTTGTTGAACAAGTCGAATCATTCACTCGGTTTATCTGAATCACGTTTTCTCCTTTCATGGACGGACAGGGACGATGAACAAAAAAACCCGGTTTCCCAAAAAGAGAAACCGGGCGGTTTTACGAAAGAAGCACGCCGCATCGCGGCTGGATTCGGCCGCGGGTGCGGTAAGGCGGCTATGCGCCTAGTGTGGCGGGAAACAGAGAGTGTGCGGGGGGAGGGTACGGCAAGAACCGCGCTGGTCTATGAGCTTGCTATTTTCCGCGCAGGCACGCGTTCCTGCCCGGACACCGTCCGTTCGTCCGGAAAAACCATTCGCGCTGCTTTTCCCATCTTCCCATGCCCCTGGAGTCACTGTTTTTTTTCGAATTACATAACTGTGAGTGAAGTATCGGCCAAAAGAAAAAAATTTTGCAAATTCCCTTCCCGTTGCGCGAGGGTGATACTTCAAATGTAAAGCGCTCGCCTCTGACACCGACGAGGCTGAAGCGGGACGCACTACGCGCCAAACGGTGGGCTTGCGGCGCAAACGCTTCCTTGGCAAGGGAGTGGCACAAATCCCCAAGGGGATCGATGTCCATCTGATTACCGATGATAACCCGGCGACTCGTCAGTCACGTTGATGATCGGTCGTCCGAGGAACTGATCGCGCTCGGCCAAGCTGTTCATCGTGTTGATGAGCGAGATACAGGCAATCGACAACCGCGCGCTGCAGCCCCCGCGCGCGTAGGTGGCGAGGTCGACGACGGTGAGGTCGGCCTCCGGCCGCGGCGAGCCGGGCCGGTCGAACATCTCGCCGTACGCGCCCTGGGTGAAGATGCCCATCGCGCCGCCCATCCTGTCTTGCGCTTGCGCCATCAGCGCTGGCCGTACGCGCCGGGGCGATCCGGTTTCCTGCCGTCTCTGTCGAGAATTGGAATGAACAGGCGCTTGGTTCGGGCTTGGTATCAGGTACTGAGATAATATCAAGTCAGATGTTGTGCAAACCGAGCGTTTTCAGGCCATAAAATGGACTTCCGATTACTCTTCTTATTTTGAAAGGATCCCCGCCATGCTGAAATCCTATCGTGCGCACCTTGCCGAACGCGCGGCGCTTGGCATACCGCCGCTGCCCCTGAGCGCCGCGCAAACCCGGGAATTGACCGAACTCCTGAAGAATCCGCCCAAGGGCGAGGAACAGGTGCTGGTCGAGCTGATCTCCCACCGCGTCCCCGCCGGCGTGGATGACGCCGCCCAGGTCAAGGCGGAGTTTCTGGCGAGGCTCGCCAAGGGCGAGGAATCCTGCGCGCTGATTTCCCGCGTCGAGGCCGCCGGGCTGTTGGGCACCATGCTTGGCGGCTACAACGTGAGACCCCTGATCGAGCTGCTCGATGATGCCGAGGCAGGTGGCACGGCGGCGGAAGCGCTCAAGAAAACGCTGCTCATCTTCGATTACTTCGGCGAAATCAAGGCGCTGGCCGAGCGGGGGAGTGTCAGTGCCCAGGCCGTTCTGCGTTCCTGGGCCGACGCCGAATGGTTCACTTCGCGCCCGGAAGTTCCGGCGCGCCGGACGCTCACCGTATTCAAGGTGACGGGAGAAACCAACACCGACGACCTGTCGCCGGCGCCCGACGCCACGACGCGGCCGGACATCCCGCTGCATGCCCTGGCCATGCTGAAGAATCCGCGTCCGGGCATCGAGCCCGACCAGCCCGGCGTGCGTGGCCCGATCAAACAGATCGAAGCGCTGGCGAAGAAAGGACATCTGATCGCCTACGTCGGCGACGTGGTCGGCACCGGTTCCTCGCGCAAGTCGGCGACCAACTCCGTGCTGTGGTGGACCGGCGAGGATATCCCTTTCGTGCCGAACAAGCGTTTCGGCGGCGTCTGCCTGGGCGGCAAGATCGCGCCGATCTTCTTCAACACCATGGAAGACGCGGGCGCTCTGCCGATCGAGCTCGACGTCTCCAAAATGGACATGGGCGACGAAATCGAATTGACGGTCGACGCCGCGGCGTCCCGCGTCGCCGCGCGCAAGAACGGACAGGTCATCGCCGAGGCGCCGTTGAAGACGCCGGTCATCCTCGACGAAGTGCGCGCCGGCGGCCGCATTCCGCTGATCATCGGCCGCGCCCTCACCGCGCGCGCGCGCGAAGCGCTGGGTCTTGCGCCCTCGACGCTGTTTCGCGCGCCGCAGGAACCCGCCGACACCGGCAGGGGCTACACCCTGGCGCAGAAGATCGTCGGCCGCGCCTGCGGCCTGCCCGAAGAAAACGGCAAGCAGCGGGGGGTGCGCCCGAACGCCTATTGCGAGCCCAGGATGACCACCGTCGCCTCGCAGGACACCACCGGCCCGATGACCCGAGACGAGCTGAAGGACTTGGCCTGTCTGGGTTTCTCGGCCGATCTCGTCATGCAGTCCTTCTGCCATACGGCGGCGTATCCGAAGCCGGTCGACGTCAGGACCCACCACACGCTTGGCGGCTTCTTCACCGCGCGCGGCGGCATCGCCCTGAAACCGGGCGACGGCGTCGTGCATAGCTGGATCAACCGCATGTGCCTGCCGGACACCGTCGGCACCGGCGGCGACTCGCATACGCGCTTCCCGCTCGGCATCTCCTTCGCGGCCGGTTCCGGCCTCGTCGCCTTCGCCGCCGCGACCGGCACCATGCCGCTGGACATGCCCGAATCGGTGCTGGTGCGCTTCTCGGGCAGGCTGGAGGAAGCCACGAAACGCGGCATCACCTTGCGCGACCTGGTCAACGCGATTCCATACCAAGCCATCCGCCAGGGCCTCCTGACCGTCGAGAAGAAAGGCAAGAAGAACGTCTTTTCCGGGCGCATCCTCGAAATCGAAGGACTGCCCGAACTCAAGGTCGAACAGGCGTTCGAGCTGACCGACGCCTCGGCCGAGCGCTCCGCCGCCGCCTGCACGGTGAGGCTCGCCAGGGAACCGGTGATCGAATACCTGAAATCCAACGTCACGCTGTTGAAGTGGTTGATCGCCAACGGCTACCAGGACGCCAGGACCCTGGCCCGGCGCGTCGGGGCCATGGAGGACTGGCTCGCCGATCCCAAACTCCTGCAAGCCGACGCCGACGCCGAATACGCCGCGGTGATCGACATCGACCTCGCCGAAATCAGGGAACCGATCCTCGCCTGCCCGAACGATCCGGACGACGTGAAACTGCTGTCCGAAGTCGCCGGCACGAAGATCGACGAGGTGTTCATCGGCAGCTGCATGACCAACATCGGCCACTTCCGCGCCGCCGGCAGGATCCTCGACGGCACGAGCGATATTCCGGCCCGCCTGTGGTTCGCCCCGCCGACCCGGATGGACGCCATGGTGCTCACCGAGGAAGGTTATTACAGCGTGCTGGGAAAAAGCGGCGCGCGCATCGAGATCCCCGGTTGCTCGCTGTGCATGGGCAACCAGGCGCAGATCCGGCGCGGCAGTACCGCCATCTCGACCTCGACGCGCAACTTCCCCAACCGGCTGGGGCTGGACACCCAGGTCTTCCTGGGTTCCGCCGAACTCGCCGCGGTCAGCGCGGCTCTCGGCAGGCTGCCCAGCGTGTCCGAGTACCTCGAGCGCATCGAGGCGGTCAAGGCCAGGGCGGACGAGATATACCGCTATATGAACTTCGACCAGATCGAGGCGTTCCGGGAAAGCGCGGATCGAGTGACGCTCTGAGGGCCTGTTTCCCTCACGAACGGGTTCCAATACCATTGCTCGACTTTCCGATTACGCGATCCGAGGCATTCCTGTGAATCGTCCGGCCAACGACACTTTCCTGCGCGCCCTCCTGCGCCAGCCGACCGAATACACGCCGATCTGGCTGATGCGCCAGGCCGGGCGCTATCTGCCCGAATATTGCGCGACGCGCGCGCGCGCGGGCAGCTTCCTGCGGCTGTGCAAGAGCCCGTCGTTGTGCTGCGAGGCGGCGCTGCAGCCCCTGGCCCGCTTTCCGCTCGACGCGGCGATCGTCTTTTCCGACATCCTGACGCTGCCCGACGCGATGGGCCTGGGCCTCTTTTTTTCCGAAAACGAAGGGCCGCGCTTCGAGCGGCCGCTGCGCGAGGAAGGGGCCATCCGCGCGCTCGCCGTGCCGGATCCCCATGACCGTCTGCGCTACGTCATGGACGCCGTCGCCGAAACCCGGCGCTCGCTCGCCGGTTCCGTGCCGCTGATCGGTTTCTCCGGCAGCCCGTTTACGCTGGCATGCTACATGGTCGAGGGCGGGGGTGGCGAATTCTGGCATTTCAAGAAAATGATCTACGACCGGCCGGATCTCGCGCACCGCATTCTGTCGGTCAATGCCCAGGCGGTCACCCGATATCTCAATGCGCAGATCGAATCCGGCGTTGAGGCCGTGATGCTCTTCGACAGCTGGGGAGGATGCCTCACGGAAGCGGCATATCGCGAGTTTTCGCTGGCCTATCTGCAGCGGATCGTCGCCGGTCTGGCGCGGGAAAAGGACGGGCAGCGCATCCCGTCGATCGTGTTCGCCAGGGGCGGCGGCCTGTGGCTGGAACGCATCGCCGCCTGCGGCTGCGACGCGCTGGGACTGGACTGGACCATCGACGTCGGCGCGGCGCGGCGCAGGGTCGGGGAGCGCGTGGCCCTGCAGGGCAACCTCGATCCCGCCGTGCTGCTGGCCTCGCCGGAAGCCATCGTGCGTGAGACGCGCGCGCTGCTCGACGCTTTCGGGCCAGCCGACACCGGCCACGTTTTCAATCTCGGACACGGCGTTTCCCGCCTGACGCCGCCCGAGCACGTGGGCGTGCTCGTCGAGGCGGTGCACGATTACAGCCGGCGGCTGCGCGGAAAGAATCGCGCGCGTTGCGGAAAGGCTTGACTTATGCACAAAACTATGCCGGTACTGGCGACCGTCACAGGAAATCAGAAAAATCAGAGACTTATCCTATCTGTATGATTTCATTGAGTTTTTTGACTGCCGTTTTTTGCGGCAAAGAGTAAAAAACCCTTGCAGTGAAGGGAGTTGCATCGATTCACCCGGTTTCATCCACAGACTTATCCACAGAAAATGTGTACAACCCGGAATCGCCCGACAAACTAATGAGTTACGGTGACTTTACAGAAACTGGACGAGAAAGATGAGGCAAGTGAGAAAGGCGAACCTCCCGCCCGCAATGCGAACCAGAGGCTCGTGCCGCCGCGGGGCGCTCGCTTTCGACGCGAGGGCGCAGCGGCGCAGAGGGCGCGGAGAAAGGCCGGCCAAGCCAACCCCTTCCTGTTCTCCTCCGTAATCTCCGTGTCGAAAGAGGTTTCGTCTTATTCCGAATTGCATCAGAAACGACCATTTTGCGGCTGTGCCGAAGGAAACAGCGCCCTCCTCCGCCAGGCGGTGGAGGGGAAAGCAAGCGGCGGCGAACGAAATTCGCGCCAGGGCGATCCGGGTTTTTTGCCATCTTTATCGTGAATCGGAATCAAATGTCGTCCGTCGCCCCCATCGCCCGTATCGCGCTCGGCGTGCCCTTGCGGCGCCTGTTCGACTATCGGGCGCCGGCGGGGGAGGCGCTGACGCCGGAGGATGTCGGGCGCCGCGCGCGGGTGGTTTTCGGAAAACGCGTCTGTATCGGCGTCATCGCCGCCTTGACCGATAGTTCGGAAATTCCCGGGGAGCAGTTGAAGCCGATCGAAGCCGTCCTGCGCGATACACCGCCGCTGCCGCCGGACTGGTTCCGTCTGGCGGAATTCTGCGCCGCCTATTACCAGACTCCGCTGGGCGAGGTGATGCTCTCCACCCTGCCCACCGGTCTGCGCCGCGTCGATCCGCCCAAGCCCAGGGCGGCCCGCCACGCCCCCCCGCCGTCGGTCGCCATGGCGGCGCCGCCACTGACCGGCGAGCAACGGCAGGCGCTCACGCACATCGCCGCCGGCGCTCCGGGATTCCGCGCCTATCTGTTGTACGGCGTCACCGGCAGCGGCAAGACCGAAATCTACCTGCGCCTGATCGAGCGGACGCTGGCGGCGGGGAGGAGCGCCCTGCTGCTGGTGCCGGAAATCAACCTGACGCCGCAACTGGAAGCGCGTCTCACGGCGCGTTTTCCTGACGCCGGGCTGGTCAGCCTGCACAGCGATCTGGCCGAGGCCGCGCGCACGCGGCACTGGAAAACGGCGCTGACAGGCCGGGCGCGCATCGTGCTCGGCACGCGGCTCGCCGTGTTCACCCCGATGCCGGATCTGGGCCTGATCGTCGTCGACGAGGAGCACGACGCCTCGTTCAAGCAGCAGGACGGCATGCGCTACTCGGCCCGCGACGTGGCGGTCTTCCGGGCGCGCGAGCGGAACGCGCCGATCGTCCTGGGCTCGGCCACGCCGTCGCTGGAGAGCTGGGCCAACGCCGTCGATCCCCGCACGCCGGCGCGCTATACCCTGTTGACGCTCGCGCAGCGCGCCGTCGCCGGCGCCCGCCTGCCGGCCGTGCGGTGCATCGACACGCGCGCGGAGAAGCTCTGCGACGGCTTTTCCGGCGCCCTCTTCGCCGCCATCGAGCAGCGCCTGGCGCGCGGCGAGCAGAGCCTCGTCTTCCTCAACCGGCGCGGTTACGCGCCGGTGCTGGCCTGCGTCCAGTGTGGCTGGATTTCGCATTGCCCGCGCTGCGCGGCCAATCTGGTGCTGCATCTTGCCGACCGGCGGTTGCGCTGCCACCACTGCGGTTTCGAAAAACGCGTGCCGCGCGCCTGTCCGACCTGCGGCAACCAGGACATCCAGCCGTTCGGGCGCGGCACCCAGCGTCTCGAAGCCGTGCTGACGGAACGCTTTCCGGAAGCGCGCATCCTGCGCGTCGATCGCGATTCGGCCAGGAGCCGCAGGCAGTGGGAGGCGCTGCTCTCGCGCATCCACGCGGGAGAGGCGGATATCCTGGTGGGCACCCAGATGCTGGCCAAGGGACACGATTTCCCGAAACTCACTCTGGTTGGCGCGCTCGGCGCCGATAGCGCGCTGTTCGCCGCCGACTGGCGGGCGCCGGAACGCCTGTTCGCCCAGTTGATGCAGGTCGCCGGCCGGGCCGGGCGCGCCGATCTGCCCGGCGAGGTGTTGATCCAGACGCAGTTTCCGGAACATCCGCTCTACGCCGCGCTGGTCCGCCACGACTATCCGGCGTTCGCCGCCGCGCAACTGGAAGAACGCCGGCGGGCAGGCTTCCCGCCCTATGCCTACCAGGCGATGCTGCGCGCCGAAGCCCCGCGGATGGCGGAGGCCATCGCCTTTCTCGCCACGGCGCGCGCCTGGCCGGGAGCCGCGGCACATGCGGGCGTCACGCTCTATGACCCGGTGCCGATGCGCTTATCCCGCATGGCCAACCTGGAACGGGCGCAACTGCTCGCCGAATCGCCTTCCCGCCGGGCCTTGCAGGCGTTTCTCGGCGAGTGGAACGGCGCGCTGGAGTCGATCCGGACCCCGGCGAAACTGCGCTGGCACCTCGAAGTCGATCCGCTGGAGCTTTGATCCTGAAAACCGCGGTTGACCCGGAGAGCGCGGAGGATTTGGAAAAGTGATCGACGACGGGGACGCGGCGAAGACCATCGCCGCTGATCCCGTGCGGCGGACCACCACGCCCGCCTCAGCCGTTCCGCACCACGATGCTGGGGAACTTGCCGCTCATGTCCTTGGCGAGCACGGCAATCCTGGCGCCGACGCGGCGGGCGATCGCGCGGTAGACATCGGCCGCGCGCGAAAACGGAGCGCCGACGACGGTGGGCTTGCCGGCGTCGGTCAGTTCGCGGATTTCGAGCTCCAGCGGCAGCGAGCCGAACATTTCCACGCCGTAATCGTCCGCCATGCGCCGCGCGCCGCCTTCGCCGAAGATGTGTTCCTCGTGGCCGCACTGCGAGCAGATGTGAGTACTCATGTTCTCGACCAGGCCGAGAATGGGGATGCCGACTTTCTCGAACATCCTGAAGCCCTTGCGCGCGTCGATCAGCGCGATGTCCTGCGGCGTGGTGACGATCAGCGCGCCGGTCACCGGCACCTGCTGCGCCAGGGTAAGCTGCGTGTCGCCGGTTCCCGGCGGCATGTCGACGACGAGATAATCGAGGTCCTGCCAGCGGGTCTGGCCGATCAGCTGCGAGAGCGCCTGCGTCACCTTCGGGCCGCGCCAGACCACCGGTGAATCGACGTCGACCAGGAAACCGATCGACATGGCCTGCAAGCCGAAGGCGCGCATCGGCTCCATCGTCCTGCCGTCCCCCGATTCCGGCCGCCGTCCGGTCAGACCGAGCATCTGCGGCACCGACGGGCCGTAGATGTCGGCGTCGAGCAGGCCGACGGCGGCGCCCTCGGCGGAAAGCGCCAGCGCCAGATTGACCGCCGTCGTGCTCTTGCCGACGCCGCCCTTGCCGGATGCCACGGCGATGACGTTCTTCACTCCCGGCATGGGTTTCAGGTTGCGCTGCACGGCATGCGCGACGATCTTCGTCGTAATGTTGGCGATGACGCCGGCCACCTCCGGCACGGCGCGCACGGCGTTGGTCACTGCCGCGCGGATCGCTTCCAGTTGCGTTTCGGCCGGATAGCCGAGTTCGACGTCGAAGGACACCTGCCCGCCCTCGACCTGGAGATTCTTGAGCGCGCGGGTCGAAACATAGTCCTTCCCGGTATTCGGATCGATGAAAGCCTGAAGCGCCGCCTGGACGGCTTCCCGCGTGACAGCCATGAATCGTGCTCCTCGTTGAATCTGGAAAAGGAGGCAGTTAACCACAAGGGGGACGGCGAAGACAATGGAACTTCAAGGGGAGAAGAATTTGCGTCTCGTTTTGCCGGCATCCTGTCGGTCTCGTTCCATTCAAATACCCGGCGGCCCGCTCCGGATTTTCCAATGCGATCGCCCTGGAAAGGCCGCATGGACTGTGTACATCGCAAACCCGAAGGGCTTGATGCTACAATCCCCCCGTTGAAATGTTCGAGGCTTTCTTCCGAAGTTTCAGGGCGGGTGTAGTTCAATGGCAGAACTCCTGGTTCCCAACCAGATAACGAGGGTTCGATTCCCTTCACCCGCTCCATGTGACCGGAGTCGACAGGCGCAAAGCGGGGAGTGGCGAAAGGTTCACACCCGGCAGAGACTCTCGGTCTGACGCGGGGCAAGTGGACGTCGCGTCATCCACATAGGGATGCAAGATGTTCTTCCACTCCGGACAAGACCCCCTTTCTCGATCGGCTGGGAATCGCACCATGACACCCGACAAGACGACCCTGCGGGAACGCATCGACCTGTATGAGAAGCTGATGCGGCTGGACAAGCCGATCGGCATCCTGTTGCTGATGTGGCCGACCCTGTGGGCGCTGTGGCTGTCCTCCTGGGGGAGACCGGGCTGGATCACGGTGTGGATTTTCGTGCTGGGAACGGTGCTGATGCGTTCCGCCGGATGCGTGATCAACGACCTGGCCGACCGCGACTTCGACCTCCATGTCGAACGCACCAGGGACCGTCCCCTGACGACCGGCAGGGTTTCGGTCAGGGAGGCGCTGTGGCTCTTCCTCGCGCTCGTCCTCTGCTCCTTCTGCCTGGTCCTCGCGCTGCGCAGCTGGCATGTCGTCGCGTGGTCCGTGCCGGCCGTCCTGCTGGCCATCGGCTATCCGTTCACCAAGCGTTTCTTCGCCATACCGCAGGCCTGTCTGGGCGTTGCCTATGGCTTTGGCATTCTCATGGCCTATGCGCTCCAGTTCGACACGATTCCACGGATCGCCTGGGCGTTGTTGCTGGCCAACGTATTCTGGGCAATCGCCTACGATACGGAATATGCCATGGTCGACCGCGCCGACGATCTTGAGATCGGCATCAAGACCTCGGCGATCACCTTCGGCCGGCTCGACGTCGCGGCGGTGATGTGCTGCTACGTCCTGGCTTTCGCGCTGATCGCCTGGGTGGGCCACGAGATGCGCGCGCGCTGGGCCTTTTACGCCGGGCTGGGCGTGGCGGCGGTACTGGCCGTGTATCACTACTTCCTGATCCGGACCCGCGAACCGGCCCGCTGCTTCAAGGCTTTCCTGCACAACAACTGGGTCGGCGCCGCCATCTTCGCCGGCATCGTCGTCGATTTCATGGTCGTGCGCGGCGTGCGTTGAGGAAATTTCTCCGGTTTCTCTCCGTGTCGAAAGCGGTTTCGCCACCTCTCAAGCCGGCGCCGCGGCGCTCGGCGCGGCGTCCGGCGGCGGCGTGTCGGCGTTCTGGCCGGGCTTCGGCTGCGGCTCCTTGGGCGGGCGCGGCGGCCGGCCGGCCATGATGTCGTCGATCTGCTCGGCGTCGATGGTTTCCCATTCGAGCAGCGTCCTGGCCATCGCCTCGACCTTGTCGCGATTCTGTTCCAGCAGCTTCCGGGCCAGCGCGTACTGCTCGTCGATGATGCGCCGGATCTCGGCATCGACTTTCCGCATCGTCGCCTCGGAGACGTTCTTGTGCGTCGTCACCGAACGACCGAGGAACACCTCGCCCTCGTTCTCGCCATACACCATCGGCCCGAGCGCGTCGGACATGCCATAGCGGGTCACCATGTCGCGCGCCATCTGCGTCGCCCGCTCGAAATCGTTCGAGGCGCCGGTGGTCATCTGGTTCATGAACAGTTCCTCGGCGATCCGCCCGCCGAAGAGCACGGCGATGCGCGAGAGAAGATAGGTGCGATCGTAGGCGTAGCGATCTTCCTCGGGCAACTGCATGGTCAGGCCCAGCGCGCGGCCGCGCGGGATGATGGTGACCTTGTGCACCGGATCGGATTTGGGCACCAGCTTGGCGATCACCGCGTGTCCGGATTCGTGGTAGGCCGTATTGCGCTTCTCGTCCTCGTTCATGACCATGCTGCGCCGCTCGGTGCCCATCATGATCTTGTCCTTGGCTTTCTCGAAGTCCTCCATGTCGACCAGGCGCTTGTTGCCGCGCGCGGCGAACAGCGCGGCTTCGTTCACCAGGTTGGCGAGATCGGCGCCGGAAAATCCCGGCGTGCCGCGCGCGATGATGTCGGCCTTGACGTCCGGCGCCAGCGGCACCTTGCGCATATGCACATTGAGAATCTGTTCGCGCCCGCGGATGTCGGGCAGCGGCACCACCACCTGGCGGTCGAAGCGCCCCGGGCGCATCAGCGCCGGATCGAGCACGTCCGGCCGGTTGGTGGCAGCGATGACGATCACTCCGGAACTCGCCTCGAAGCCGTCCATCTCGACCAGCATCTGGTTCAGGGTCTGTTCGCGCTCGTCGTTGCCGCCGCCCAGGCCCGCGCCGCGCTGGCGGCCGACCGCGTCGAGCTCGTCGATGAAGATGATGCACGGCGAATGCTTCTTGGCGTTCTCGAACATGTCGCGCACGCGCGCCGCGCCGACGCCGACGAACATTTCGACGAAATCCGAACCGGAAATCGAGAAGAACGGCACCTTCGCCTCGCCGGCGATGGCCTTGGCCAGCAGCGTCTTGCCGGTCCCGGGATTGCCCACCAACAGCACCCCCTTGGGAATGCGCCCGCCGAGCTTCTGGAATTTGGACGGATCGCGCAGAAAGTCGACGATCTCGGCGACTTCCTCCTTGGCTTCGTCGCAACCGGCGACGTCGGCGAAAGTGATGTTGTTGGTCGACTCGTCCAGGAGCCGGGCCTTGCTCTTGCCGAAGGAGAAGGCGCCGCCCTTGCCGCCGCCCTGCATCTGCCGCATGAAGAACACCCACACCCCGATCAGCAGCAGCATCGGAAACCAGCTGATGAGCAGGTTCATCAGGAAGGATTGCTCCTCCTCCGGCTTGGCCTCGACCTGGACGCCGTTCTTGAGCAGGTCGGAAACCATCCACAGGTCCGGCGGGGCATAGGTCGTGAGCTTGCGGCCATCGGTCGTCGTCGCCTTGAGCACCCGCCCTTCGATGGTGACCTTCTTGATCGAGCCGCGTCCGACTTCCTCCATGAACTGCGAATACTCCATCGAAGCCTGTGTGATCTGCCGGGCGTTGAACTGGTTGAAGACGGTCATCAGCACCAGACCGATCACCAGCCAGACCGCCACATTCCTGAACATGTTATTCAATGCCGTACCTCATTCTCGTTGTCCCGGTCGTCGGGAAAAGGAAGAAAGTGGATGAAATGAATGGACTTGAAAGAGTCGCATTCTATACCTTTCGTTTCAGGCCGGTTTCAGGCCCCTTCAAACCCTTTCCCAATAGATAGACTTCCGCGCTGCGGTCGCGCGAAGCCTCCGGTTTGCGCGTCGCCACGCTCCGGAATGCCGATTTCATTTCGCGCACGAAATCGTCGTATCCATGGCCCTGAAATACCTTGACCAGAAAGGCGCCTTCCGGTTCCAGCCAGCGGCGGCAAAATTCGAGCGACAGCCCGGCGAGATCCATGATCCGCGCCTGATCGGAGATCGGCACGCCGGAAATGTCGGGCGCCATGTCGGACAGCACGAGTCCCGCGCGCTCGCCGCCCAGCAGGGTTTCGAGCCGGCGGAGGACGGATTCCTCGTGGAAATCCCCCTGGATGAACAGGACGCCGGCAAGTCCGTCCATCTCCAGGCGATCGAGCGCCAGCACGCGGCCCCTGCCCTTCATCCGTTGCGCCGCCACCTGCGACCATCCGCCGGGCGCCGCGCCCAGATCGACGACCGTGTCGCCGGGCCGGATCAGACGGTCGCGATCGTCGATCTCGGCGAGCTTGTACGCGGCGCGCGACCGGTATCCTTCCGCCCTGGCTTTCCGCACATAAAGGTCGGTCACATGCTCGCGCATCCACGCTCTGCTCGTTCGATTTCGTTTCATCACGGCGACTCCGGAAAGACCAATGGCAGACATGGCGGATTTTCGTTCACCCTGACCCGATTCCGGCGTGCTTCGGGAAGCCGCCGCCACGCGATCCGCTCCAGGGTCAGATCAGGCCGGAATAAAAAGACCGGAATCCCCGACGCGTCCCGGATGTCGAAGGCGCGCCGCGGTGGCGCCGTGAACTTCGGAAATCGATTCTACCGTCCCGTTTCACAGCGCGGCAAGGCGAAATACCGAAACGGCATTGGCGGTCGTGAAGCGCTCCACTTCCGCGCCTTCGACGCCGCGCAGTTCGGCGAGCGCGCCGGCGATGCCGGGAAGCTCGGCGGGTGAGTTGCGCCCGCCCGCGAGCCAGGCCGGAGGAATGTCCGGCGCGTCGGTTTCCAGCACCAGGGCTTCCTCGGGCAGCGCCGCCGCCAGCGCCCGGATGCGCGTGGCGCGCGGGTGCGTCATCGCGCCGCCAAAGCCGAGTTTGAAACCGAGACGCAGGAATTCGTCGGCCTGTTGGCGGCTGCCGTTGAAGGCGTGGGCGATGCCGCCGCGCGCGCCGGTCCGGCGCAGATGCTTGAGAACGGCATCGACCGAGCGGCGCGCGTGCAGGAGGACGGGAAGATCGAAGTCCCTGGCGATCTTCAGTTGTTCGGCGAAAAAAAGTTCCTGCAGGGCCGCGTCGAAACCCGGAACGTGGAAATCCAGGCCGATCTCGCCGATCGCCACCGGCCGATGCGCTCCCATCATTTCCCGCGACAGCCAGGCGCGCAGCGAGTCGGGCGCCGTCTCGCCGAGCGAACCGACGTAGAGCGGGTGCACGCCGTAGGCCGGACGGCAGCCGGCGTAGCGCTCGCAACAGGCGCGCACGGCGGCGAAATTCGCCGGCGCGACCGCCGGCACGATCATCGCCGCGACCCCGGCCGCCGTAGCGGCCCGCGCCACGGCGTCACGGTCCCCGGCAAACTCCGCGGCGTCGAGATGGCAATGCGTGTCGATCAGCATCGTTCATCATCCAGGGCGCAGACTCGAAACGCATGGAAAGCACATCGGCGATGGACCTGCGGCGATCACGGGGAAAGGTTCCATGCGAGGTTCGATAAGAGCCGGCATTGGTCGCACTGGTAATGGAACAGAGAATGGAGCGGAGTTTCCAGATGCCACGCTTGCCCGCAGGATGGGCATCGCCTTGCCCTCTCGGATTTGACGCTCCTCGCATGGGCGCGATAGAGGTAATAGTAGAAAGGTTTGCCCAACAAGCCCTCAAGGACGCGGCAGTTTTCCCGTCCCGTTGCCGAGAGGCTGCTGCGAAAATCGGACAGCTGTCGTGTAGCGGCCCGTTCGAGGACCGCGCAGTTCATTTGCAAGCGGTCACACGACTGATAGTCTGATTGCCAGCGAATTACTTCGTAATATTCGCCGCTCGGCATTGCCGGGAACCTGTAGAGCGGCACAGGCAGGAAACAGTCGAGGCAGCGAACTGGCGACTCAAGCGACAGATAATTGGTGAAAAGAACGTATCCGCTTGATCTGTGACAGGAACAGGCTTCGGCACCGCCGCAGTCTTCCGCCACCGGGGTGAAGGCAAGTGTGATTCCGAGCGCTTCCCCTTCACGAATCCGCCTTGTCACATATTCTCCGTGGAACTTGGGATCAAGAGATTCTTGTTCAGGGGCAAGAACGATCGCCACGCAACGGCTTTCTTCTGTGTAAATGGGCCACTCGCGCCCGCAGATCTGCCCGTTCATTCGAAGCGCTCCCAGAAGACCTTCAGCGAGCTCGACGGTCTTCTCTGACGTTTGGCCGCTTGGGAGGCCGAATTCGATACGGTGCACGTGCATGAAATTGCCTGGCATCAATCCGCCATCCTGGATCGGTCTTTCTGCCGCTGTGGTCAATGATCCTGTACGGCAGTCGGACCGCGCAGAGGACGCGGGGAAGATCAGATATTCACTCGTCCAGTGAAACGAATTTCTCCGGTTTTCTCCGCGTACTCGTGGGGCCTCTCGGTGTTTTCTGCGTCCACCGCGGTTTTCGGGATGATGTTATTCCAATTCTCGATAAAGATGGCAGGAATCCGGATCGTACCGGCGCGTAGTGCCAAGTATCGCCAGCCAACGATGATGGCGCAGGTGGCGGGTTCTTTCCCATCCGCAGCCGCTCCCTCCCCCGCCTGGCGGGGGAGGGAGCCCCGGCAGGGGCGGGAGAGGGCGCCGTCCCTTCCGCCGGCACAGCCGCAAATATTTCGCAGGCTCAGAACCCGCGCAGGGCGACTTCCGGCATCCTGCCGCTGACCAGGTCGGCGAGCGCGTGACCGGAACCGCAGGCCATGGTCCAGCCGAGCGTGCCGTGGCCGGTATTGAGATACAGGTTCGCAAGCCGGGTCGGGCCGATGAAGGGCACGTTCGAGGGCGTCGTCGGACGCAGGCCGCACCAGAATTGCGGCTCGCCCGCCGGTTTGAGTTCGGGAAACCATTCGTGCGCGCGCGTGACCAGTGCCCGGCAGCGCACGTCGTTGAGCCCCAGGTCGTAGCCGTTGAACTCGGCGGTGCCGGCGACGCGCAGGCGCTCTCCGAGCCGCGAGAAGACGATCTTGCGACCGTCGTCGGTCATGGCCACGGTCGGCGCCACGCTGTCCGCGGACAGCGGAATCGTCGCCGAATAGCCCTTGGCCGGATAGACCGGGATGGTGATGCCGAGCGGACGCAGCAAGCGCGGGCTGAAACTGCCCAGGGCGACGACGTAGACGTCGGCGCGCAGGGTGGCGTAGCCTTCCGGCGAACGCGCATCGATGCCGTCGATGCGCCCGCCCGCGGCCCGCAGCCGCTCGACGGTGGTGACGAAACGAAAGTCGACGCCTCGGGCGCGGCACAGTTCGGCGAGATTCCGGGTGAATACGCGGGCGTCGCCCGATTCGTCCGCGGCGGTGTAGTCGCCGCCGACCAGGAGGGGCCGCGCGGCGGCAAGCGCCGGCTCGATCTCGACGCAGCGCTCGGCGTCAACCGGGTAGCGTTCGCAGCCGAACTCGCGCATGATCCTCGCCGCCTCGATCGCCGCCCGGTATTCCTTCTCGTCGGTGTAGACGTGCAGGATGCCGCGCGTCAGGTGATCGTAATGGATGCCCGTCTCTTCGCGCAGACGCCCCAGTTCGTCACGGCTGTACAGGGCGAGGCGCACGATGTCGCGGATGTTCTCGCGCGTCCTTGCCGGCGTGCATTCGCGCAGGAAGCGCAGGCTCCAGTCGAACAGCGCGGCGTCCGGACGCAGGCGAAAAAGCAGCGGCGCGTCCTCGCGCCCCATCCAGGACAGGGCGCGCCAGGGCGCGTGCGGGTTGGACCACGGTTCGGCGTGGGAGACCGAAATCTGGCCGCCGTTGGCGAAACTCGTTTCCAGCCCGACGCCGGGCTGCCGGTCGACGACGGCTACCTCATGCCCGGCCCGGGCGAGGTACCACGCGCTGCAAACGCCGACCACGCCGGCGCCGAGAATCATTACTTTCATGACGGCTCCTGTTCGCGGGTGATGCGCGCGACATCCGGGATGCGCCGCAGACTGCGCATCAGCGACGCCAGATGCGAGCGCCCCTGCACCAGTACCTGGAAATGGACGTCCGTAAACAGGCCCGGCTTTTTCCGGTCCATGGTCACCTGGTCGATCTTGACGCCCATCGCGGCAATGCCGCTGGCAACGCGCCCCAACATGCCGATGACGTTTCTGGCGATCACCTTGATGCGCACTTCGAAAAACTGGCCGGGATCGGGCTCCCATTCGACGCGAATCCAGTTCTGCGGCTCGGTGCTGCGCGACTTGCGCACCACCGGACAGACGTGGGTATGAATGCGCAATCCCTGATCCTTGCGCAACAGCCCGATGATCGGGTCGCCGGGAATCGGCTGGCAGCAGGGGGCCAGCTGGATGGCCATGCCTTCCGTCCCGCGAATGAGCAGCGGCACCGTCGCCCTGGCCGGATGCCCGGGCTTGTGACGCTCGACGAGACGATGCGCGACGACCGCCGCCAGGCTGCGCCCCATGCCCACGTCGGAATACAGTTCCTGCCGGGTTTTCCTGCCCGATTCCCGGATGACGCGTTCCCACACCGTCGCCGGCACGTCCGCCGCCGTCACGCCGAGCGCCTGCAACTCCTGGCCCAGCATCTTCTCGCCCAGCGCGCTCGCGCTGTCCTGCTGCGCGCCGCGCAGGAACTGGCGGATGCGGCTGCGCGCGCGGCTGGTCTTGACGTAGCCGAGCCAGGCCGGATTCGGATTGGCGTAGGGCGCCGTGATGATCTCGACCTGGTTGCCGTTCGAGAGCTCGGCGGACAGCGGAATCAGCTCGTGATCGATGCGCGCCGCGACGCAGCGGTGGCCGATGTCGGTGTGCACCGCGTAGGCGAAGTCGATGACCGTCGCGCCGCGCGGCAAGGCCAGGATTTTCCCCTTCGGCGTGAACACGTAAACCTCGTCGGGGAACAGGTCGACCTTCACGTGTTCCAGGAATTCGTCCGAATCGCCGGTCGCGCTCTGCAATTCGAGCAGCGACTGCAGCCAGGTGTGCATCTTGTCCTGCAGGTCGGCGCCGCTCTCCTCGCTGTCCTTGTACAGCCAGTGCGAGGCGATGCCTTCCTCGGCCAGGTGGTGCATGGCCTGCGTGCGGATCTGGATCTCGATCGGCGTGCCGTACGGGCCGATCAGCGTCGTGTGCAGCGACTGGTAACCGTTCACTTTCGGGATGGCGATGTAGTCCTTGAACTTGCCGGGCACCGGCTTGAAGCGCGAATGCAGGGCGCCGAGCGCCAGGTAGCACATGGCGATGTCCTTGACGATGACGCGGAAACCGTAAATGTCGAGCACCTGGGAAAAACTCAAATGCTTCTCGACCATCTTGCGATAGATCGAATACAGGCTCTTTTCGCGGCCGAACACGCCGGCCTCGATGTGTTCCTCGGCCAGCTTTCCATGGATGCCGTCGAGGATCTTGCCCAGCAGTTCGCGGCGGTTGCCGCTGGCGGCCTTGACCGCCTTGGACAGCACCCCGAAACGCAGCGGATGGATGTGCTCGAACGACAGATCCTGCAACTGCCGGGATATGTTGTTGAGCCCCAGCCGGGTGGCGATCGGAGCGTATATCTCCAGCGTTTCGTGGGCGATCCGCCGGCGCTTTTCCGGACGGATCGCCGCCATGGTCTGGAGGTTGTGGCGGCGGTCGGCCAGCTTGATCAGCACGATGCGCAGGTCGCTGGCCATGGCCATCAGCATCTTGCGGAAGTTTCCGGCCTGGGCGTCCTGATAGGATCGAAACTCGATCTTGTCCAACTTCGACAGGCCGTCGACCAGATCGGCCACCTGTTTGCCGAAGCGCGCGGTGATCTGCGCCTTGCTGGCGGCGGTGTCTTCCATCACGTCGTGCAGCAGCGCCGCGACGATGGCCGGCACGTCCATGCGCCATTCCGCCAGGGCTCCCGCCACGGCGAGCGGATGCGTGATGTAGGGTTCGCCGGACAGGCGCCTCTGCCCCTGGTGCGCCTCGTCGCCGAAGCGGTAGGCCGCGCGGACGAGTTCGACGTCTTCGGGCGAGAGGTAGCTTAAGGAATCGATGAAGACCTGATAGGCCGGATCCTCATGCTCATGCGCGACCGCGGACTGTTCCGGCCGCGGGCTGGAAAAACCCGCCGTGGCATCGGAATTCACGATCGATCACCCCGCAGCCTTTCCGGAACGTCAGGCGCGGCCACGGCCCAGCACTTCCAGGCCGTACTTGTTCTGCGCCAGCTCGCGCAGGGCGATCACCGTCGGCTTGTCACGGTCGTCCGGCACCATCGGTGATGCGCCGACGGTGATCTGGCGGGCGCGATAGGTGGCCGCCAGGGTCATCTGGAAACGGTTGGGAATGCATTGCAGACAGTCGTCTACGGTCACTCGTGCCATGTCGATCCTGATCAGAGCAGTGATGCGAACAGCGAAGCATGTCGCTGCCGCTGGTTTGCGCGACGCAGCCGCGCGGTTTCGACGATCGCCTGAAGGTCGCCGGCCGCCCGCTGCAGGGAGTCATTGATGATAACATAATCGAATTCGTCCACATGGCGCATCTCGTCCCGCGCGACGGCGATCCGGCGCCTTACCGCTTCCGGCGGATCGGTTGCGCGCCCGGACAGGCGGGATTCCAGGGCCGCCATCGACGGCGGCAGGATGAAAACGCCCGTCGCCTGCGGAAACACCCGGCGCACCTGCCGCGCGCCCTGCCAGTCGATCTCCAGCACGACGTCGCGCTCCGCGGCCATCTCCGTTTCGATCCACCGTTTCGAAGTCCCGTAATGGTTCCCGTGGACCATCGCCCATTCCAGGAAGTCGTTCTGGCGAATCTTTTCCTCGAAGGCGGCAAGGTCGATGAAGTGATACTCGCGGCCGTCTTTCTCCCCCGGACGCGGCGAGCGCGTCGTATGCGAGATCGACACGCCGACCCGCCGGTCGTTTTCCAGCAGCAGACGCACCAGGGTCGTCTTGCCGGCGCCGGAGGGCGCCGTCACGATAAACAGGTTTCCGGACATGAATCTGGCTCGGGCTCGATACGGGAAATTGGGAGATTCCATCGATTGTACCGCCGGTGGTCATCGCGTCCCGCCGCGGAGCTCGGAGAACACGGACCAGAACTCATGGGGCATGATGTCTTCACCCGACGGGTGGCCCGGCGACACCGGACAAACGATGGATTTTCTCCATGCTCTCCGTGGTTAAATTATACTAGCCGACGTAGGCGGAACTTTTTTTAAACATCCATACGAGGAGAAAAAGCGATGAAGAAACTGACGGCTGTTTTCTGTGCCTGCTTCTGTCTGGCATCCGGCGCGGCGTTCGCCCAGGGCGGTGGCAAATCCGGCGTGAAGTTTCCCACCAAACCCATCACCCTGATCTGCCCCTGGACCGCTGGCGGCGGCACCGACACGGTGCTCCGCGCGCTGGGCGCGTCTCTGGAGAAACAGCTGGGCGTCACGGTCAATGTTGAAAACCGGACCGGCGGCGGCGGCACCATCGGCCATATGGCGATCAAGAACGCCAGACCGGACGGCTACACCGTCGGCATGGTGACCTGGGAACTCAGCGAATACAAGAAGCAGGGCGTCGCGGATATCACCTACGCGGATTACGATCTCCTGTCCAGGGTCAATATGGACGCGGCGGCCATCACGGTAAAGGCGGACGCTCCGTACAACTCCCTGAAGGAATGGATCGACTACGCCAAGGCCAACCCCGGCAAGATCAACATCGGGAACTCGGCGCCGCTTTCGGTGTGGCACGTGGCCGCGGCCCTGGTGGCGAATCAGACCGGCATCGAGGTCAAGCACGTTCCCTTCGAGGGCGCGGCGCCGGCGGTCACCGCCTTGGCGGGCGGGCACATTGAGGCCGTATCGGTTTCCCTGCCCGAGGTGAAGGGCCAGCTTGACGCGGGCAACGTGAAAGTTCTGGGGCTGATGGATAACGAGCGCAGCAAGATGTATCCGAATATCCCGACCCTCAAGGAACAGGGCATCGACGTGGTTTTCGGAACCTGGCGCGGCATGGCCCTGCCCAAGGGCGTAGACCCGGCGATCAAGGACATCCTGGCCAAGGCCTTGAAAGCCGCCCAGGAAGATCCCGCGTTCATTGCCACCGCGGCGAAATTCAACCTCAAACTGGCCTATCAGGGTCCGGAAGACTTCACGGCTTTCCTGAAACAGGACTTGATGGACGTTTCCAAGACCATCGACGATACGCATCTCTTGGATCAATGACCGAGCAAGCCTAGGGGACCGCGCGCCTTGGCCGCCATTTCCGGCGGTCGCGCAAAGCGCCGGAAAGTTTGTCTTGCGGCTTCGCCGCAGGAAATGGCACCCTCTCCCGCCCCTGCCGGGGCACCCTCCCCCGCCAAGCGGGGGAGGGGAAGGTTGAGGCTTCCAGTCGATCAGCAGCTCTCTTTCACACGAACGTTTGCTTTCCCCTCCCCCCGCTTGGCGAGCGAGAGGGTGCCCCACAGGGGCGGGAGAGGGCTTCGTTCCATCCGGCGCGAAAGGAAGCCTGGTCTTTCGAAGAAAAGGCGGCAAACCGTTTGTCAGGCAAAAAATCATCCAATTCAAGATCACTCAAGATTCCTTACCAATCAAATTCCCCGTTGATGAGCGAGCATGAAAAAAGCCAATATCGTATGCGCCCTTGTCGGCATGATTTTCAGCGCCGGCGTTTTTATCGCGACGCTGGGGTTCAGGCAATTCAGGAACGTCCCCGTGGGGCCGGAGTTTTTTCCCAGGTGGCTCTCCGCCGGACTTTTCATCTGCTGCCTTGCGCTGCTGGTCGTCAGTCTGGGGACAAAAAGCGACCAGGCGGCGCCGAGCATCAGTCCCTTCGATAAAGGAATTCAGCGCCTGTTGATCGGCCTGGCCATCGCCATTGCCTACGCGGCCTGCTGGGAGCCCGTGGGCTTCATCGTCATCACGCCTGTCGCTGTTTTCGCGCTGATGTTTTTGCTGGGGAAGCGGGAATATCGCTCCATGCTCCTCATGGCCGCGGGCTCCACGGCGGTCATTTTCTGCGCCTTCCGTTTTCTCCTGGGAATCGACATGCCCATGGGACTGTTCTCGCTGTTCGGCATCTAGGAGGAAACGATGGACTTCGGTTTTATCCTGAGCAGCATCGAGCCGGTATTGATGCCCAGCAACCTGCTGCTGATTTTTCTCGGCGCGCTGGGAGGCATCCTCATCGGCTCCATTCCGGGGCTGACCTCCACCATGGGAATCGCCCTGCTCATTCCCTTCACCTACGGCCTTGAAATCACGAATTCCGTGGGGATGCTCCTGGGCATCTTCTGCGGCGCGATGTACGGAGGCTCGATCGCGGCCATTCTGATTCGCACCCCCGGCACTCCCGCCGCGGCGGCCACGGTTCTGGACGGCTATCCCATGGGGCAGAAGGGTGAAGCGGGCAGGGCCCTGGCGGTCGCCCTCTTCTCCTCTTTCGCGGGGGGCATAATCGGCGCTTCGCTGATGAGCTTTCTGAGTCCCGTCATTTCGAAGATGGCCTTGAAGTTCGGGCCCGCGGAATTTTTCACTCTGGCGGTTTTCGGCCTTTCGGTGATCATCTCGATTTCCGGCAAAAGCATCACCAAGGGCCTCATCACCGCTTTCTTCGGCCTCCTCATCGCCACCGTCGGCATGGACAAGCAGTCCGGATACATGCGCTTCACCAGGGCGCTTGGCTTGATGGAGGGCATTCCCTTCATACCGGCGCTCATCGGGCTTTTCGCCCTTTCGGAAGTCTTTTCGAACATCGAGAACATCCTGAGTTCCGGAAAGGTCACCGCCAAGATCAGCGGCGCGCTGCCTTCCTGGAGCGACATCAAGCGGATCTTCACCACGATCGTGAAGGGCGCGGGAATCGGCGCTTTCATCGGCGCGGTGCCCGGCGCGGGCGGCGACATCGCCGCGTTTGTTTCGTACTCCGAGGCAAAGCGCGTAGCCAAACACCCGGAGCTTTTCGGCAGCGGCGTTCCCGAAGGCATCGCCGCCGCCGAGTCCGCCAACAACGGCTGCACTGGAGGCGCGATGATTCCCATGCTTGCCCTGGGAGTGCCCGGAGACTCCAACACCGCGGTGCTGATGGGCGCTTTCATTCTGCAGGGTTTCCAGCCCGGTCCCATGATGTATGTGGAGCACCTCGACGTCGTCTACGCGGTTTTCGCTTCCATGATCATGGCAAACATCGCGTTCCTCATCGTGGGCATGGCGGGCGTCAAGATTTTCGCCAAGGTCATTTCCCTGGAACGAAAATTCCTGATTCCCGCGATTCTGGTGCTTTCCCTGGTGGGGGCCTATGCCATCAACCGGAACATGTTCGACGTGTACTTCGCCATCGCCATGGGAGTCATAGGCTACCTGCTGCAGAAATACGAGTTCCCCTTGAGCCCGATTCTGCTGGCCCTGATTCTGGGCCCGCTCTGCGAAGTCAACCTGCGGCGTTTCATGCAGATCGACAACGGCGAATTCTGGAGAATCTTCACCAAGCCGATCTGCGTCGTTTTCCTGATTCTCGCCCTGGCGTCAATGGTCACCGCGGTAATCCAGCAAAGGAAAATCAACAGACTCACCGGCGAGGCCGGAGGCTCCGGCAATTGACCCGCGCCGCGCTGGTTCGAGGCGGCCACGAGCGCATCGAAGCGGCCGGCCTCCGTCCATGCCCCGGCGCACGACGAGAGCATTTCCCCGACCGGTAATGTTTCCGTTTCGAATCATCCGCCGGGCACCTCCCTCGATCAGCGCCAGACCCATGCCCGATCAGGGGTTTGGCCATACCGCACGCCGCCAGCCAAGCCTTTAGGGTAATATCGACGAATTGGAAACGAATGGCGGCAAAGGGATCGTTCAATGGCACGAGCCGAAACGGAAATCATCAACAAACTGGGCCTGCATGCCCGCGCATCGGCCAAGCTGACCCAACTGGCCGGCCGGTTCGAATCGGAAATCTGGATGGAAAAGGGCCTGCGCCGCATCAACGCCAAAAGCATCATGGGCGTCATGATGCTGGCGGCCGGCAAGGGCTCCAAGGTCGTGATCGAGACCAGCGGCGACGATGAGCAGGAAGCGCTGGATGCCCTCCTCGAACTCATCGGAGACAGGTTTGGTGAAGGAGAGTAGGGACGCCATCAGCTTCGCGCTGCACGGCTTGCCCGTGTCGGGCGGCATCGCCATCGGCCGGGCGCATCTCATCTCGCAGGCGACGCTGGAAGTCTCGCATCTCGTCATCGCCCCGCGCATGGTGGAAAAGGAAGTGGCCCGCTTCGAGGCGGCCATGGATCGCGTCCGGGCCGAATTCGACGCGATGAAGAGCAGCCTGGAAAAATCGCCGGCCGACATGCGCGCCTTCATCGATCTGCACCGCATGATCCTCGACGACCCGGAACTCTCGGAAGTACCCAGGCAGATCATCCGCGAGCGGCGCTGCAACGCCGAATGGGCCATCGTGCAGCAGATGCGGGTGCTCGTCGAACAGTTCGAGCAGATCGACGACGCCTACCTGCGCGAACGCAGCTACGACGTGCGCCAGGCCGTCGAGCGCGTGGTGCGCGAGCTGGCCGGGCGGCCCGTGACCAGCCGGCTCAAGGGAGCCAAGGGAGAGACCCTGATCGTCGTCGCGCACGACCTGTCGCCGGCGGACGTCATGGCCTTCCGGGACCAGGATTTCGCCTCGTTCGTCACCGACGTCGGTGGCGCCACCTCGCATACGGCGATCCTGGCGCGCGGCATGAACATTCCCGCCGTGCTCGGCCTCTCCAACGCGCGACAGTTGATCCGCGACGGCGAGACGCTGATCGTCGACGGCACGCGCGGCGTGGTCATCGTCAATCCCGGCCAGCGCATTCTGGACGAGTACGAACTGAAAAAGACGCAGTTCGAACTGGAGCGCTCCAAGTTCAGGCTGCTCAAGACGGTGCGCTCGACCACGCTGGACAAGATCAAGATCGACCTGTTGGCCAACATCGAGGGGCCCGACGACGTTTCGGCCGCGCTCGAATTCGGCGCCGACGGCGTCGGTCTGTTCCGCACCGAATTCATTTTCCTCGGGCACGGCAACATGCCCAGCGAAGACGAGCAGTTCGAGGCCTACCGCAAGACGATCAAGGGCATGGAAGGCCGCCCGGTGGTCATCCGCACCTTCGATCTCGGCAACGACAAGGCGCTGCACGTCGATGACGCGCCTGGCGACCGCAGGCGCGAAAACCCGGCGCTCGGGCTGCGCTCGGTGCGGCTGTCGCTGGCCGAGCCGCAGGTATTCCTGGCTCAGTTGCGCGCCATGCTGCGCGCCTCGAAATACGGCAAGATGAAAATCCTGATCCCGATGTTCTCGCACGCCTTCCAGGTCGATCAGACGCTGGCCCTGCTCGAACAGGCCAAATCCAGCCTGCGCGGCGAGAAGATCGCCTTCGACGAGGGAATCGAGATCGGCGGCATGATCGAGGTGCCGGCCGCGGCGCTGGCCGTCGGAATGTTCCTGCGGCGGCTCGACTTCCTGTCGATCGGCACCAACGACCTGATTCAATACACCCTGGCCATCAACCGCGCCGACGAACAGGTGGCCAATCTCTACGACCCG